>MHEK01000059.1 GCA_001803795.1 Nitrospirae bacterium RBG_16_64_22 | reverse complement strand
GAACGCTGAACGCTGAACGCTTAGACTGATCCCAGTCCAAGCCGGTTCCGTTTCGGATGCGAAAAACTCCCGCAGAACAGGATTCGATGCGATGGCGAACAAGACCGTCACGATCACCGACAACGCAACGGGAAAATCGGTCGAGCTCCCCGTTCTCGACGGGTCGATCGGCCCGTCCGTCATCGATATTCGAAAGCTCTATCCCGCCCTGGGATATCTGACATATGATTCCGGCTTCCAATCGACGGCGTCGTGCGAGAGCCGGATCACCTTCATCGACGGGGACGAGGGGGTCCTCCTCTACCGCGGCTATCCGATCGAACAGCTCGCGGAGAAGAGTTCGTACCTGGAAACGTGTTATCTGCTCCTGTACGGAGACCTTCCGACGGCCGCCCGGATGGAGGAGTTCAAGAAGAACATCCTCCATCACACGATGGTCCACGAGGGACTTCGCGATTTCTACCAGGGGTTCCGGCGCGACGCGCATCCGATGGCGATCATGGTCGGTGTCGTCGGGGCGTTATCTTCCTTCTACCACGATTCGCTCGACATCCATAACCCCCGCCACCGGGAGATCTCGGCCCACCGGCTGATCGCCAAGATGCCGACGATCGCGGCCGATTCGTACAAGTACTCGATGGGCCAGCCCTTCATCTATCCGGACAACTCGCTCGGTCTTACGGAGAATTTCCTGCGGATGATGTTCGCGACGCCGTGCGAGACGTACGAGATCAGCCCGACGGTGACGCGGGCGATGGACATCATCTTCATTCTCCACGCCGATCACGAGCAGAACGCCTCTACATCCACGGTCCGCCTGGCGGGCTCCTCGCTGGCGAACCCGTTCGCGGCCGTCTCGGCGGGGATCGGCGCCCTCTGGGGACCGGCGCATGGCGGGGCGAACGAAGAGGTCATCCGGATGCTCGACCAGATCGGCGATCCCAAGCATATTCCGTCGGTGATCGGGAGGGCTAAGGACAAGAACGACACGTTCCGGCTCATGGGGTTCGGCCACCGCATCTACAAGAACTTCGATCCCCGGGCGCAAATTCTCCGCGACATGTGCCACCAGGTCCTCAAGGAGATTGGGGCGGAGAACGTTCCCCTGTTCGAGACGGCCCTCGAACTTGAGCGGGTGGCGCTTAACGATCCGTACTTTGTCGAGAGGAAACTTTATCCGAACGTCGACTTCTATTCGGGGATCATTCTCAAGTCGATCGGCATTCCGCTCAACATGTTCACCGTCATCTTCGCGATGGCGCGGACGGTGGGGTGGGTTGCCCAGTGGACCGAAATGATGGGCGAGCCAGACCGTCGGATCGGCCGTCCGCGCCAGCTCTATGTGGGTCCCCGCCGACGCGATTACGTTTCGATCCGGGACCGATTGTAGCCTCTTCCTTCGAGTGTCCTGCATTCCCCGCGTCCTGTTGCCATGAAGGGCCGATTCCGGTAGGATAGCCGCGTTTTTTGGGGGGGGAGAGATGGGGTACGAAGTCAAGCTGGAGGTTTTCGAGGGTCCGCTGGACCTCCTTCTTCATCTCATCAAGAAACACGAGATCGACATCTTCGACATCCCAATCGCGTTCATCACCCAGCAGTATCTCGAGTACGTCGATCTGATGAAGACGCTGAACCTGGATCTCGCGGGGGAGTTCCTGGTGATGGCTGCAACGCTGACGAAGGTGAAGTCGCAGATGCTCCTTCCACCCGACGAAACGGCGGGCGGGGGAGAGGACGAGTCGGGTCAGGATCCGCGGGCCGAACTGGTCCAGCGCCTGCTGGAGTACCAGCGGTACAAGGACGCGGCTGAGGTCCTCGAAGAACGGCAGGACGTCTGGCGCAATATCTTCCCGCGGCGGGCGGAGGCTCCTCCTCTTCCGCCGGCTCACGAGGCCGATCTCCCGCCCGGAAGCGTTACGCTCTTCGATCTTCTGGATTCGTTGCGGAAAGTGCTCGATCGGGTCCCCGATCAGGGGGTGCGCGAGATTACGCTTGAAAGGATCACCGTGAGCGAGAAGATCACGCACATTCTCAGCCGCCTTAAGGAGGCTGATTCCCTGGCGTTCGAGGACCTCTTTGACAAGGAGAGGACGCGGCTGGGCGTGATCGTCACGTTCCTGGCCTTGCTGGAGCTGGTTCGCATCCGCGCGGTCCGGGTTGTTCAGGTGGCCCTCTTCGGGCCAATCCACATCACGCGCGCGGTGCCGGACGATCCCCCAGAGACCCTGCCGGCGAGCGAGGCCGCGGCGTGACGCGAAGCGAGATCCGGGCCGTCCTGGAGGCGTTCCTCTTTGTGGCGCCTGAACCTCTTTCGGTCGATCGAATGGCCGATCTCTTCGACGGCGTGGACCGGGAAGAGGTCCGCGAGGCGCTGACGGAGGTGCGCGACGAACTGGAGGTGCGCGACAGCGGCCTTCACGTCGTGGAGGTTGCGGGAGGCTGGCAGATGGTCACGCGCCCGCAGTACGCTCCCTGGGTCCGCCGTCTCCTGTCCAAGACGCCCGCCCGGCTCTCGCGGGCGGGACTCGAGACGCTGGCGATCGTCGCGTATCGCCAGCCGGTCACCCGGGCAGAGGTGGAGCAAGTCCGGGGCGTCGACTGCGGCGGGGCGCTCAAGACGCTCTTGGAGCGGCGGCTCGTGCGGATGCTGGGCCGCATGGACGTGGCGGGACGGCCGATCATGTACGGGACGACGCAGGAGTTCCTCCAGTACTTCGGCCTCAAGGACCTGAGCCAGCTTCCGAGTCTCAAGGAGTTCCAGGACATGGCGGACGCCGAGCTTCCCCTGGAGCTTCCGTTCGGTGAGGCGGAAGGGAAGGAAGGAGGCGAAGCGGCTCCGCCAGCCGAGGAGCGAAGCGCGCCTGCCCCGAGCGACAGCGGCGATCCAGGTGAAAAGTGTGCCGGAGAAGCATAGCCGCATCCTGGGCTCTCCGGCCGGGTCTGTCCGATTCCGCCGGATCGTTTTCGGCGTTGTCTGCGGGACAGTCCTTGTGGGGATGATTTTCTACGTTGCGGCTGGCCTGGGGCGGCTCGAATATCTCTCGCGTATCTTGAGCGGTCCGGTCGGGGCCGTCTCCATATCCCGGCTGGCCCGGGAACCGATTCCGGTCGAAGTATCCTACGACCTTTCGGGCGCGCTCATGCCCGGACAGACCTTCTACTCCTTGTCGCGGGGCCTGGGCCTCAGCGCGGCGGAAGTCAATGCCGCCGTCGAGGCGGCGAAGCCGGTCGATCTGACGCGTCTGGCCGCCGGAACGCCGTACCGCGCTTCGATGGATGCGTCCGGCCGGGTCCTCCGTCTTGAGCTCAAGATCGGCGGCGCGTGGGTTTCCCTGGCGTGGGAGGGAGGTCGTGTGTCCGTGACCGAGGCGGTCGGAAGGGAGGGGAAATGACGTCGAGGAAGACGGCCGCGCTTTTGAGCGGGGCCGCGACGGCGTTCTGCGCGCTCGCCCTTGGCGGCGCTCCCGCTTGGGCGGAGAACGAAGATCTCCCAAAAGAGAGCGGGCAGTATTCGGCCGTCGGCGATCGGAGTGGGCCCAGTGAGATTCAGAGCGACGAGGCCCTCGCGGGCCGCGTCGTTGAAGAGGCCACGGCGTTCGCGGGCATTCCGTACCGTTTTGGCGGCACGACGGCGAGAGGGATGGATTGTTCCTTTTTCGTTCGGACGGCCTTCGACGCGGCGGGAGTTCTCCTTCCGCGAACGGCCCGGGAGATGTTCGTCTTCGGCCGGTTCGTGGAGCCGGGCGATCTCCGTGCGGGCGATCTGGTCTTTTTCCGGACATACGCCCGGTTTCCGTCGCATGTGGGAATCTACTTGGGCGAGCGGTTGTTCATTCACGCGTCCCGGAAGAGCCGAAAAGTGCAGATCGACTCGCTCGATGCGCCGTATTTCTCGAAGCGGTACCTTGGCGGCCGCCGGCTGGACGGACCGCCGGTTGACGCCGGGTAGATCGCCGGTCGGTCTTCACCCTTCAACTTTCAACTCTCAACTTGCCCCGGACTTTTTCTCCTCCGCCCAGAGCTGGCCGCAGGCGGCACGGATTTCCTTCCCGCGGCTCTCCCGGATGAATGCCGAATACCGTTTCTCGGTCAGGATTCGCTGAAAGCATTCGACCCTTCTCCGGTCGGGGGTCCGGTGGGACGATTCCGGGAAGGGGTTGAAGGGGATCAGGTTGACCTTGCACCGCAGGCCCTTGAGAAGAGCCGCGAGCCGGCGGGCGTCCTCGTCCGTGTCATTCTCCCCGCCGAGAAGAACGTACTCGATCGTGATCCGCCTCCGGGGCGGGAGGGGGTAGGCGCGGAGCGCCGCGAGAAGCCGGCCGATCGGCCATTTCCGGTTGATGGGAATCAGACGTGTCCGGAGTTCGTCCGTCGTTGCATTGAGCGAGACGGCGAGATTGACGTGAGGGCCTTCGCGGCCGAGGCGCTCTATGCCCGGAATGATTCCGGCGGTGGAGAGCGTGATCCGGCGCGACGAGAATCCGAATCCCATCGGGTCCGTCAGGCGGCGAAGCGCGTCGGCCGTGTTCTCGAAGTTTAGAAGCGGCTCGCCCATTCCCATCAGGACGATGTTCGAGATCCGTCGCGGCGTTCGCGCCCGCACGGACCGGACCTGTCCCACGATCTCCGCGGTCGCAAGGTTCCGCACGAGACCCATCCGTCCGGTCAGACAGAAGGAACAATTGACGGGACAACCGACCTGCGTGGAGAGGCAGAGGGTCAACCGGTCTTTGTCCGGAATGAGAACGCATTCGACCGTCAGGCCGTCTTCGAGCTCGAGGAGGAACTTGCGGGTCCCATCCGGGGCCGTATTCTCCCGAATGATATCCGGCGTGAAGAGCCGCACCCGCGTCTGGAGCTGTTCGCGGAGGGCCTTTGGGAGGTCCGTCATCTCGGCGAAGCTCGTCGCGCCGCGCGCGTCGATCCACCGGCGGATCTGGCGGGCCCGGTAGAGGGGCAGGCCGAGTTCTTCAACCGCCGCCGCAAGCGCCGGGAAGGAAATCGCCGCGACGTCGGGAAGGTGTGGAGAGGATCCTCGCGCGCTCATTTTTTCATGATATCAGATCACGCGGGCTGGCTGGTTCGAGATATTGGGACGAGATTCTTCGGACGGATGAACCCACTGACGGCGATCCTCGCCCGGGCGAGACGATCCGGGTATGCAATGTCGAACCAAATACGCGGCGCATGTTCATCCCATGGTCGGTGATGGACGCCTGTTGACGGTTCCATACACCCCATACACGATCGTAGACAGGGTTGCTCAACGGCGTTCTTCGGTGATGGAAGAAACCACTGTGATATCAACATGTTGCCTTTTTCCTGTGTCGTTGGCACCCTACTTGTTTCTTTCCGTGGCGTGATATCGCCAGGCGTGATTGGGGTCACGGGCGGGACTTTCGTTTCGTGCTATGGTGTCCGCCCAGTAAGGAGGCTGAAGACCCATACAAAAGGAGGTTGGAGATGATCACAAGCGCCTATCGTGAGGTCGTGAATCGGCTGGCCGTCGATGCTTCGTTCCGGACGAGACTTGCGGCCGATACCGAGGGGGCTCTGCGGGCGTTCGGGTATCGGTTGAGCGAAGACGAGTACGTTATGCTGTGGGAGAGGATGATGAATGAAGTCCTTCAGGGACGGGCGTCCGAGGCGTACCTGGACTGTCCTTGCGGCGGGCACAAGTGGTAGGGACTTGCGCCCGAAGGCCCCTGACGATGTTCTTCGGCTGGAGCCAGCGCCGGACGGCGCTCAGATCTTCCGTTCGAGGTCTTGCAGGGGCGGGTTGAGCGTCAGGTCCCGGTAAACGAACTGCTCCACGATATTGCCGTCCCAGTCGAATGTCGTGAAGCGGATGGGAAGGGGGATCTCGGCGTCGATGTCGACGAGAAGCCTCCGGCAGTAGTAGCCGTTCCCCGGTCTCGATCCGATGTGCACGTCGAAGGCCTGGACGGGGCGCCCCTCAACGGTCTGTTTCCCCAGGGGACGAATTTCGAGAATTCCGGCTGCCTGCGCCCGCCGTGCGTTGGACGTCATGGTCTGGATGAAGAAGCCGAGACCCGCCTCCCGGATCGTGTGGTTCGTCCCGTTCTTGAGGAGCGAGGACGCCGGATCCAGATTGATCGGGATGGCTCCGAGGATTCCCGCCTGCCGGAGGCGGATCCGGTCTTCGTTCCAGCCGGTTCGGAAGTATAGCCGGTTCCCTTTCTTCGGTCCGTCCAGCCAAGTCATGAACAGCTCAAAAGGCTTCTTGAACTCGAAGAGGGTTTTGTCCTCGGGTTGAAGAACGCCCCCGACGCGTTCCCGGCTCAAGACGACCGCCCGGTACGACTGGATGTGGTTGTAGGCCTCTTCCATCTTGAAAAGAAGGGCCTGCGGATTGACGACGGAAGAGGCGGCCGACGCCTCCTTCGCCGCCGCGGTATGGGACGCGGCGAGAGGAAGGCACGCCGACAGGCACGCAAGAATTGGGATGGCTCTCGAAAGGCGGCGGATCATTGTCGGTTGTCCCGTGTCGCTAGTTGTTCGACATTCCCTGCTTGAGGTTCTGAATCTCCTTCGAAATGAGGACCTCGGCGAGGTCTGGGACCACTTCCCACGCGACACGGTCCAGGGTCTCCCGAGAGATGTTCGGCAGGAGTTCCTCCACGATCCGGCGAAGCATCGGCTCGATCAGAGCCGCGAGTTCCTCCCCCGACGGGACGGCGGCCGCCTGGGCCTGGGGCGGTGGAGGGAGTTCCTCTGGAATGACAACCTCCGCGAACTCTTCTTCCGCGGGAGGCGGAGGGACGGGAATCGCTTCGAGGGTGACATCCAGATCGACCATCGGCGCGGCCGCGGAAGGCGCCGCGATCGGGGGTTTCTCTGGGAGAGAAGGTTCTTCGACGGCGGACGGAACCATCTCGATCGACTCTTCGGTGAGAATTTCCTCCGGGGCGAGGAACTCGTACATCTCGGCTGTCTGCAGCTTCTCGATCTTCTCTTCGCCGGCCTTGGGCGGGGGGACGGCCGCGGGCTCGATCCGGGGCGGAACGCCGAATTCGGCGCCGAGGAGATGGGCCTCGTCGAGACTCTCGAACGACTGGAGCTCGAAGGGCTGTTCCGAGGCGGAAAGCTCGATCGGGGGGCGGACCTCGGGGGTCTCGGCTTTTTCTTCGCGGGCGTCTTCATAGACCGTGACGGGCGTTCCGTGAAGGGTCGTGTGGGCGGCCGGCTGCGCCTGGGGCGGCGCCTCGACGGCCGGGGCGGCTTTTTCCTCGACGGAGATCTCGAATACCTCGCCTTGAGGTTCGGAGGCCGGCGGGCGGGGGGCGGCCTTTTCCTCCGGGTAGAATTCAGCCGCGGGGGTTTCTCCGATGAGCGAGACGTCCTTCCATAGGTCGGCCTCCTCCTCGGGGGCTTGGGGTGCCGGAAGCGGACGGGCCCCCGATGTGATGTCGATCACGGTCCACTGGTCCTCGGCGGCCGCGGGTTCGGAAGGGCGGGGAGCCTCCTTGGCGGATCGGGCCGCCGCCGCGGCTTCGATCGTCTCGCGCACCTTCCCGACGAGCTCCTGCGATTCGAACGGCTTTGTGATGTGTCCGGTCGCCCCGACGGCGGCGCTGCGGCTTTCGTCAAAGCTCTCGAACGCCCCGACGAGAAGAATGACGGGAGTGCCGGCGACATCGGGATCCTTCTTCATCTCCTGGCAAAGTTCGTATCCATCCAGCTTTGGCATGTAGATGTCGGCCAGGACGATATCGGGGCGCTCGGCCTTCGCTTTCGCGAGGGCGTCGGCCCCATTGTTGACGGTGATGATCTCGAAGTTTTCGTTCGAGAATATCAGTTCCACCACTTTCTGGATGGTGATGCTGTCATCCGCCAAGAGGAGTTTCGGTTTCATGATCCCTCCCATTCCTTTCCGCCGAATGCGGACGGGTTAGGCTTCCATTCGAATGGTGTTCCGGGCCGCAAGCAATGCCTGCGGCAGGATAACGGGGACAACGCTTCCGCTGTCGTCCGCGGCGAACTGGAGGAGCCCGGGCGGCAGTCCGTGGACCGACCGGTCCGCGGGCAGATCCGCGGGCGCGGGCTGCGAGATGATTTTTCCGATTTCGTCCACCGTCACGCCAAACAAGGCGTCTCCGTCCCGGATCACGATCAGGTGTGGCGAAATCGACGGGTCGGATGGCACGGAGAGGCGGCGGCACAGGTTATAGACGGGGATGAGGGCCTTCCGGTATTCCACGATTCCCTCGACATGGGCGAAGGCGAGCGGGACGGGTGTCGGCATGGGAGTCGGAAGGATTTCGAGGATCTTGGAGATCGGGATTCCGAGAAAGCGGGGGCCGACCCTGAACGTGAGTACGGGTTCGATGCCCGGGAAGGTTTGAGTTTTCATGCGGCTTTTTTGACGGCGCGGGCGATGGGCAGGAGCATCTGCTCATCCAGGATCAAAAGGAGGTCGTCGTCGATTCGCGTGACGGCCGTATACGGGTTGCGGTCTTCGGGCACGGCGCCCGCTGGGAACGGGTGCCACGTTCCGGGAGCGGTGTGGATATTGGAAACGGCGTCCACGGCGATCCCGAGGGCTTGGGCACCGATGCGCATGACGATGAGAGGCGTGGATGGGGAAAGGCGGCGCGCCGGCAGGCCGAGGATGGAGCGGAGGTCGAGAATCGCCACTTCGCGCCCTCGCGACAGCGTGATTCCGGAAACGTAGCCGGGAAGATCGGACGCGGGGCGAACGGCCCCCACGGTCCCGATCTCGATCAGGTTGTCGATCCGGAAGCCGAAATGCTGGGCGTCGAGATTGAAGAGGACAAGGCGTCCGGGGCCGGATGAGGATGTCTCGGGCATGAACGGGTCTCCAAGCGCGTCGAAGCCGCGCCTCTCAGGCCGCGACGGTCTGCGTGAGCCGCCGTGTGATGTCGATGAGCGTCTGTTCGTCGAACGGCTTGACGATGTAGTCCTGCGCGCCCATCTCCAGGGCCTTCTGGCGGTGCTTCTCGCCGGCCCGCGACGTGAGGACGACGATGGGAAGCCTGGCCGTCTTCGGGGACCGTTTGAGCTCGGCGATCAGCTCGTATCCGTGCATGACGGGCATTTCGAGGTCCGTGATGACGAGGTTGAACTTCCGACCGGACATCTTTTCCAGCGCTTCGAGCCCGTGGACGGCGACCTCGACCTTGAAGCCGACGCGCTCGAGGACGTGGCTGACGTACTTCCGGATGCTGATCGAGTCGTCGACTACGAGGACCGAGGGAGGCCCGGAGGGGGCCTCCTCGGCGAGAGCGATCGCGCCGGCCGGCGCCACGGCTTCGGGAGCGGCCGCGGCGGATTCACCCTTGATGAACGTGGCCTTCGCCTTCTCGGCGATTCCCTGTTGTCCGACGAGGTTGAAGGAGTCGATGATGAGCCGGACCGTTCCTTCGCCGGAGACGGACGCCCCGGAGAAGATCCGGACGTCGCGGAAGAACTCTCCCATCCCCTTGACGACGATGTCCTCCCGGCCGACGATCTCCTCGACCATCAGGCCGACACGCTTCTCGAGGACTCCGAGAATCAGGGAGGGGTATTTTGTGTACCGGTCGGGGGGCTGAAGGGGCTGCATTCCGAAGAGATTCTCGAGCCGGATGAGGGGGAGGAACCTGCCGCGCAGGTTGACGACCTCCTCGCCGGCGACCGTCTGGATGTCGCGGAGCGTGAAGCGGGTCGTCTCCTCGACGGTGGCTAGGGGGATGGCGAACTCGCTGCCGCCGCACCGGACGATGAGCGCCTGGGAGATCGCGAGCGTGAGCGGGAGCTTGATGCTGAACTTGGTTCCCACGCCCAGCTCGGTCTGGACCTCGATCCGTCCGTTGACCTTGGCGATATCGGTGTTCACGACGTCCATGCCGACGCCGCGGCCGGAGATCTCGGTGACCTCACGGCGCGTCGAGAAGCCCGGAAGGAAGATGAGGTTGATCGCCTCGGAATCGGAGAGCTCCTTGGCGGCGGCCGGGCTCAGGAATCCACGGCGCACGGCCTCCGTGCGCAGAAGCTCCGGATCGATCCCGCGCCCGTCGTCCTCGACCTCGAGGATGATCGAGTTCCCCTCGTGGCGGGCCCGAAGAATGGCCGTGCCGGTCGGCTCCTTGCCCCGGCGGATCCGTTCCTCGCGGGGCTCGATCCCGTGGGAGACCGCGTTGCGGACGAGGTGCATGAGGGGGTCGGAGATCATCTCGAAGACTGTTTTGTCGATCTTCGTTTCGCCGCCGGCGATGATGATGGAGACGGCCTTTCCTTCGGCCTGGGCCAGGTCCCGGACGGGCCTCGAGAACCGGAGGAAGAGCCGGTCGAGCTCGACCATGCGGGCCGCCGTGATCTCTTCCTGCAGGCGGCTCGTGATCATCGAGATGTGGGACGTCTCCTCGTCGAACCCGTCGAAGAAGGAGTTGAATTCGTTCATGACCTCGTTGAGGTCGTTCGTGATCTCGACGAGTTGGCGAGAGAGGAGGTTGAAATCGTCGTAACGGTCGAACTCCATGTCGAAGAAGTCGCCGGTGAACGAACCCAATTCCGGCTTGGCCGCCGGAGCCGGCGCGGCGGCGGGGAGGGAGAACTCGTACTTCTCCTCGAAGCCCCGGACAGTCTTGAGAAGACGCGCCTGGCTGAAAGAAAGCTGTTCCTTGACGGCCTGGACGAAGTGGAGTTGGCGCTCGAGATGGTTCCGCTTGATGACGAGCTCGCCGACCAGATTCATCAGGTTGTTAAGCTGGTTGATGTTGACGCGGATGACCTGCTTCTCGATCTCAGAGACGTCCGTTGCCCGCTTTCCCCACTCGCGCTTTTCGACGACGCCCTCCTTCTTGGCTTCGTCGATGGAGGTCTTCAGGGTGAGAGGCGGTGCGGAAGGCGCCGTCTCGGGCGGAACAGCGGATGGGGCGGGGGGCGCCTTGGGAGGCAATGAGACGGATGCGGCGGAAGGGGGCGGAGGCGCCGCGGACGGGACCGGGACGGGCTCGGCCGGCGGACCGCCGTGGAAAAACTCCTGGAACCTCGCGTTGACCCGGCCCGCGAGGCGCGGGTCTTCTTCTTTTCGCTGTGTGATGTCCTGGATGACCTGCTTGATCGAGTCGAGGGTCTCTAACGCGAAGTTGACGATCTTGGTGTCGGCGGTACGCTCGCCCGAGCGGACCTGGCTCAGCGCGTCCTCCATGCGGTGGGCGATCTCGCTCACGACGCTGTAGCCCATCATGGCCGCGGAGCCCTTCAGCGTATGGGCCGTCCGGAACAGCTCGTCGAGGACGTCCCGGTTCTCCGGCGCCTTCTCGATTGCGAGCAGGCCGTTCGTGAGGTTCTGGATGTGATCTTCGGCCTCGATCAGGAAGAACTCGATCAAGGCCGATTTGTCAAACTTTCCAGCCATTCACGCTCCGATCGAAGAACCGGGCGGCCGGGTGGTTGGGGGGCTGGATTCTCCCCATCAACCCATTCACCGACGCACCGATTCCCCCGCTCTTATTTCGTTTCCAAAAACCCCAGGTCGATCTCTTCTTCCTGAAGCGCGGGCCGCCGGGCGGAAGAGGCAGACACGCCGGCGGGCTCGGCTCTCTTCTCCTTGACCCTGAACCGACCGATTGACGAGACGAGACGGGCTGATAGCTCGGCCAGACCGCGGATGGTCTCGGAGGCACCGCGGACGTTTTCGACCGCCTGACGCGTCGCCGTGGACATTCCCTCCATGGTTCGGACGACCTCTTCGGTGGATTTCGCTTGAAGGCGGGCGGCCTGGGAGATCTCGGTGACGGATTGGGCCGTTCGGCGGACCACCGTCTCGATCTCCTTGAGGGCGGATCCGGCCTGGTCGGCAAGGCGGGTTCCTTCCTCCACCTCCCGCGTCCCTTCTTCCATGGCAGTGACCACCTCGTTCGTCTCGACCTGGATTCCCTTGATGAGGTTGGCGATGTCCTTCGTTGCTTTGGCGGATCGTTCGGCCAGTTTCCGCACTTCGTCCGCGACGACGGCGAATCCCTTGCCGTGTTCGCCGGCCCTGGCGGCCTCGATGGCGGCATTCAACGCCAGGAGGTTCGTCTGCGTGGCGATGTCGTTGATCACTTCGATGATGGCGCCGATTTCCATCGACCGTTCGCCGAGGCTCTTGACCTTCTTGGACGTCGTTTGAACGGTGCTTCGGATCCGGTGCATGCCGCGGATCGTTTCGGCCACGGAATTTTCGCCCTTGAGCGCCGTATCGGTGGCCACGGCGGATGACTGGGCCGCGGACTCGGCGCTCTGGGCCATCTGCGTCATAGACTGGCTCATCGCGTTGACGGTGCGGGCCGTCTGGCCGATGTGGACGGTCTGCTCCTCCGCGCTGCGGCGGATACCGTCGGCGGCGGACAGGACCTTCCGGGAGGCGCCGTCGATCTCGAGAGAGGCGTCCTTCACTTGGTTGATCAGGGTCGTCAGACCGTCGACCATCAGGTTGAAGGCGTCGGCCAGCGATCCGAGGGCGTCGGCCGTGACGACGGCCTGCTTGGTCAGGTCTCCTTCCGCGGCCGCGGAGACGATCGAGAGGAGGTCCATGACCTGGCGCTGCATCTGGTTCCGCTCGTCCTCCGTTTGGACCAGGTGGCGCAGCCGCTTGACCGTCTCGTTGACCGTGGCGCCGAGCTGACCGATCTCGTCCTGGCTGGTTACCTTGACCTCGCGGGACAGGTCTCCCTGTCCGACCGACCGGGCGACGGACATGACGTCCTGGATCGGGGCGACGATGATGCGGTTGGAGACGACATACGCGATGGCCCACCCGCCGATGAGAACGAAGGTGAACACGGTAAGTATCACGAAGATCGTGTTGCGTACGAGGAGCGCGATTCCGGCTGTCGACATGCCGATGTGGACAGAGCCGACTTTCCCTTCCACGGCCGGGGCGCTGATGTTGAGAATTTCGATTCCCCTCAGTTTGAGGTTCTGTCTGTCGACGGCGGTCTTGTTTGCGGTCTTCGCGGCGTTGGCGACTTCATCCGGGATCTTCTCGCCCTCAAAGGAGTTGAAGAGAGACTTGCCTTCGTCGTTCAGGATCACAACGTAGTCGACGGCTTCCTCTTTGAGGATGTCATTGGCGATCGTTTTGAGGACGCTCTTCGAGTTGGTCAGGATCGGGTTCGTGGCGCTCGTCGCGAGTCCCGAGGCCAGGGCCCGGCCGCGCTTCTCGATCTCGCCCGTGAGGGTCCCGCTCATCTTGGCGTAGAGGTATACGGCTGTCGCGATGCCGATGAGGACGGCCAGGAGGGCGATGATGATCCCGATCTTCGCCCCGATGCCGAGCCCGGCCGACTGCTGGGCCGGAATGATGCGTTCCTTCGTGGTCTGAGCCATAACGACCTCCTCCGATCGGGTCCTGTCCGCGCTCAGATGGGCGCGGACGGTCCGTTCTTTTCCGCCGCCGTTGCCAGAGTCCTATCCTCGAATCCGAAGATCAGCAATCAGGCGAGGCCCGTCAACGAGGGCGAGCGCCGTCTGTTCCGACACCTTTCCGATCCGATCGACGTACTTGAACCCCGGCTCGTCACGGCGGGTCTGAAAGGGCTCGACGCGCGAGACGGGCAGCCACGCGATGTCTCCGACGGCGTCGACGGCCCATCCGACAAGGGTCTGATCCTGCTGAAGGATCAGAAGGCGCGTGTCGGGGGTTTCCCGCCAGGGGGTCTGCATGAGAACGCGCTTGATGTCGACTATAGGGATGATGGTTCCCCGAAGATTAATGACGCCGAGAACGTACGGGGGCGTCGTCGGTACGGGGAAGACCTTCTGCGAACGGATCACCTCCTGGACGAGGACAATGTCCAGGCCGTAGAACTCTCCGCCGATCTGAAAAGTGCAGAAGCCCAGAGAGGCCTCTTCGGCGGCGGGAGCGTCCTGAACGAATGTCGACTCGGCCATCGCGCGGAGCCTACTTTCCCTTTCCGGTCTTCTTGGCAGAGGCGGGCTTCACCTCGTCGAGGAAGACCAGGTCCTTGTGGAGGAGCTTTCTCCCGTCGCCTAGAATGAAGTCGACGAATTTCTTCGCGGCGGCGGAGCTGTTCGAAGCCAGGATGAGGGAGTTCTGGATCTTCCAGGGATAGGTGCCGTCGATGAGCGACGGGCGCCCTGGCACGATTCCGTCGATCGCAATCGCCCGCGCGAAGCGGGGATTGACCATGTTCAGCCCGATGATGCCGATGGAGTTCTCGTGGTCCTTCACGGCCAGAAGGACGTCCTGGTCTTCCTTGACGTCTATCCGCCCCTTGGCCAGGAGCTTCTTGTCGGGAACGATCTGCTTCCAGTTCCCTTCCCGGTCCGTGCAATGCGGGCGGGCGACGACCTTGATCGGCCGGTCCTTCTCGCCGACTTCCCTCCAGTTCGTGATCTTGCCGGTGAGAATGTCCCTGACCTGCTGTTGGGTGAGAGACTTGACCGGGTTGGAGGGGTGGACGACGATGGCAAGGCCCTCGATTCCGATGGGGTAGTGCTTGAAGCCGAACTTGGAGAGTTCCTCTTCCTTGATGGCGCAGCATAGGCCGCCCACGTCGACCTTGCCTTGCTTGACGCCGGCGGAGGCGGCCCCGCACCCTCCCGGGATTGCCGTCACTTTGATCTTGGTCAGCCGCGTGAACTCGTTGGCGGCGTCCTGGAGGCCGCCGTAGTAGATCGAACGCTCCCCCGTCCAGACGATCTCTTCAGCGGCCCGGCCCGGCGCCGCCGGCGAAAGAAGCCACAAGCACAGCCCGGCGAGCGCGGCGGCTCCCGGGTTTCGCGTTCTCTTCATCGACTTCGATATCATCCTGAGGCCCCTCCGGCCCATGCGGATCAGGAAAGGTACTTCTTGACCAGGCGGACAAGGTCGGCGGGGTTGAAGGGTTTCGTGAGGTACTCGTCCGCGCCCTGCTTCATCCCCCAGAACTTGTCGCTGTCCTGGTCTTTCTGCGTGCACATGATGATCGGGATGTGCTTGTACTTTTCGTCCGTCTTGAGCGTCCGGCAGACCTGGAACCCGTTCTTCTTCGGCATGATGACGTCGAGGATGATGAGGTTGATCGGCTCGGCCTTGACCTTCTCCTCGGCGGCTTCGCCGTCCATGACGGTGATGAGCCGGTGACCGGTGGGCTCCAGGGTGGCCTGGAAGATTTGGAGCTCGGAATAACTGTCGTCGGCAATCAAGATATTGGCCATGATTCCTCCGGGTGAAACATACTCACTGCCTGGCATTGCGGTCGGTAGCCAAACCGTATCACAGGGTCCCCGGGCTGTCAAGGGATCGCCCGTTAAAAAGCGCATATTTTAGCGTGAGTTAAGACCCCTTCCCTCATCTGCGTCAAAGAAACTGGGGAGTCCTGCGTGAGCGCTCGGTTTCTCCGACTTTTTTCAGAAGGTTCGTGGACATCAGGACGTAAAGGATCTTGCAGACCTCGAAGTCGCCCATGCCGCTGTCGCGGATAATTGCCTTGATGTCCCGCTTGCCGTCGATGAGTTGCAGGACCTTGAGCTCGGACGGGTTCAGATTGATCTTTCCCATCTCTTCCGCGTTCGAGATCAGGCGGGTGAGGATGATGTTCAGGCTCGGAAGTTTCTGGGAGATGACCTGCCACTCGTCGATCCGGCGGACGCCTTCGAGAATCAGGTCGTCTACGCTGAGGGAGAGGCCGGTCCCCGCGAAAGCCGCAGGCAGGGGCTCTCGGGTGAAGGCGAACCGTCCCGATTTCCAGCCGAGCGCCCGATAGACGGTCCTCTGGCTCTGGATCCGGACGACGCTGAGGAGTTCCGCCGCCGTGATCAGGCTTCCGCGGACGAGCAGTTGGCCCAGCGGGACGCCGGACTTCTCCGAATCGGCGAGAGCGTGGCGGAGCTGGGCCGCGTTGATCTTGGACGATTCCATGAGAAGACGGCCGATGAGATCCTCCGGGGGCTTGTGCTCGAGGGCGGCGAAGACGACGAGTCCACCCTCGAAGAAAGCCTCCGCATGGTTCTCTTCGGAACCGATCCAGAGGCACCCGGTCCTCTTCTGGATCGAAATGAGCTGGAGAATGTCGGGCAGGGGGAAGAGGGAGAGATCCCCGGAGAGGGAAACGTTCTTGCCCGATTGTGCGCCCGCCTCGGACGATGAGCCGAGGCCCGCCGGGAGGACGGAGCGGACGATCGACGGGAACTCCTCCTTGAAGAACCTCTGGAGAGTGGCCCGCACGAGGGCTTCGACGCGCTCTTCCAGTCCCGGGATAGGGGGAAGGGCGGGCGCTTCGGGGGAAGGGGCCGGCGGGGTTTCTTCGACGGTTTCGGCGACCTCGACCGGTTCGGCCTCAATGACCGTCTCGGTTGCGGCGACGAGCGTCTCGGCGGCCGCCAGGGCCTGCGGCCGGGGCGACCGGTCGATCACCTCGCGGATCCTTTCGAGGAGGTCTTCCGGCTGAAACGGCTTAGTGAAGTACTCCGTAATGCCCAACAAGTTGACGAATTTTGAGCCGACCGTTTCGCCCTTCGACGTGACCAGGATGATCGGCGTGTCCTGCAGGTTCGCGGTCTCCTTGATCGCCTTGCAGACCTGGAACCCGTTCATTTTGGGCATGACGAAGTCGACGAGAATGACAGCCGGCTCCTCCACCTTGGCCTTGGCGATCCCTTCCATCCCGTCGGCCGCCGTGATGATTCGGTACCCTTCGGTGGAGAGGATCATCTCCATGAGTTTTCGGACGGTGGGGCTGTCGTCGATGGCGAGGATCGTTTCGCCGGCCATGAATCCTTAGTGGGGGTCCTTCATCTTGCGAAGAACCTCTGGGTGTTATGTTGACCGCATGTAAATGTCGGAAAAAGGAAGAGCGCCGCTTTTCTCAAGGAAAACTATACCTTGGAAGAGGGGAGGTGTCAATGCCTACGCCAGCCTTTCCCTGAAGCGGGTCATCATATCCTCGGCCATGCTCGTTCCGATCCGGTCGGCTCCGGCTTCGAACAGGGCTTCCGCATCTTCGAGCGTCCGGATTCCGCCGGCGGCCTTGATCCGGCACCGCGTTCCGACGAGCTGGCGGAGACGCCGGATGACGGCTGGCGAGACGGGCGGGCCGTTCCCCGTGCCGTTCTTCACGAACTGTGCTCCGGCTTCGATCGCCAAGTCGACGGCGATGGGCCATTCCTCGTCCGCGAGCAGGTGCGTTTCCAGGATGATTTTGTGGACGACGGTCGGCGTGAGGCTGATGAGGTTCCCGAGGTCGACGCGGACGAGGTCCAGCCGGCCGGACTTGAACGGGCCGAGGGGCATCACGATGTCCAGTTCGGCCGCGCCGTTCTTGACGGCTTCCATCGCCTCGATGACGCGGGTCGGCGTCGTTCCGGCGCCGAGGGGGAACGAAACGGCCGCAACGACGGCGATCCCCGAGTCCTTCAGCCAGTCGACGGCCGACGGGACGTAGACGGGATTGACGCAGACGGCGTGATACCGCTCGCGCCGGGCTTCGAGGCAGAGGCGATGGACGTCGGTGAACGTGGCCCCGGAAAAGAGAAGGGAAGCGTCGATTCGGGACGCGAGGTCTTCGGCGGACTGGATCGGGTTCATCGTCGCTTCTCCGGGGGGGCCAGCTTGGAATGAGTCTCGGTTTCGACGATCTGACGGAAGGCCTCCTGGAGTCTCCGGGTGACAGGACCGGGGCGCCCCGTGCCGATTCGGCGGCCGTCCACACCGGAGACGGAGAGCACTTCGATCGAGGTCCCGGTGAGAAAGACCTCGTCGGCGCGGTAAAGCCGCGCGGGCCTCCCGGTTTCCAGGCGGACGGGGAGGCCGATCCGCCGCGCGGCCTCCAGCGTAACGGCCCGCGTGATTCCCGGAAGGATGCCCGCGCGGAAAGGCGGTGTGTAGAGCATTCCCTTCCGGACCCAGAATATGTTCGTCGTCGTTCCTTCCGTAATCTCTCCCTTGTCGTTCAGGAGTATTCCCTCGAAGGCGCCGGCGTCCTTCGCCTCCCGGCGGGCCAGGATCCCCAGGAGCCGGCTCGTCGTCTTGCTCCGGGGGGGGACCCCCTGGCGGTCGGTCCGGAATCGCCTGATTATGACCGCGGCGACCCCTTGGCGGACCTGGGAGGGGCCGGGCGGAGAAATCGGCTTGGCCGTGATGAAGACGGTGTGGGCCGGATCGGTTCGAGGGGCGAGGTCGCCCGGCGTTCCGCTCCCCCTCGTGATCGTGAGCCGGAGTGTCGCGTCTCGAAGCTGATTCCGCCGAAGGCACTCTGAAAGGATGGCATGGAGCCTTTCGGCGGGTAGCGGCAGGGCCATTCCAACGGCCTTTGCCGACGAGGCGAGGCGGCCGAGATGATCCCTGACGCGAAAGAGCTTTCCGCCGTAGCTTCGGAAGGTCTCGAAGATCCCGTCCCCGTAGAGAATTCCACGGTCGAAGATGGAAAGGCAGGCCCGGCCGGCGGGGAGGAATCGGCCGTTGAAATAGACGATCTGTCTGTCGAGAGGGCGCATGCCTGCTCGGTTCCGGGTCATTGGGCTGAAGAGCCGCGAAACTAACAGATGGGGGCGGGGGAGTCAAGGACGCCGGAACCTCGCGGACGCATTTTCCCTTGACAGGATGGGCGCCCTCCCATAAGATTTCCCTTGCTTTGCTGAACCTTAGGAATACTTCACAGGCGCGTAGCTCAGGGGGAGAGCGCTACCTTGACACGGTAGAGGTCCGGGGTTCGAAACCCCGCGTGCCTACCATTCGTTGCCATTTCCCGCCGCTTTGAATTGCCTCTGGAGGCCGGTCAAAGGGACATCGTCTCCGCCGTCCGGGAACGACGGCTGGGGGGGTCGTCTTTTTCTTCCAGTCCGCGGCGCTGGTCAACCGTGAGCCGCGAGTCAATCGGATGGGACGAGGGATCGGCGTGACGGTTATTGTAGAGGGAAGTTCGCGGACCGTTCCGGCGGGCACGACGGCGGCCGAGGTCCTGAGCGCCGGCCGGGACGTCCTGGCCGCGCGCGTGGACGGGAGAGTCGTGGACCTTTCCGCTCCCGTTCCCGAGGGCGCCGTGGTCGAGGCCGTGACGTTTGTGTCGCCGGAGGGCCGGGAGGTCTACCGGCATTCCGCGTCTCACTTGATGGCCCAGGCCGTGAAGCGTCTCTTCCCGCGCGCGAAAGTCACCATCGGCCCCGCCATCGAGGACGGGTACTACTACGATTTCGACATCGACCCCCCCCTGGCCGAGGAGGACCTGCCCCGGATCGAGGCCGAGATGGCGCGGATCATCGGGGAGGACCTGCCGGTCCGGAGGGAGGAGCTCTCCCGGGATGAAGCCGTCCGCCTGTTCGCGGACCAGGGCGAGACGTATAAGGTCGAGATCGTTCAAGAGCTTCCGGCGGGGCAGGCAATCTCGGTCTATCGGCAGGGCGAGTTCGTCGACCTTTGCAGAGGCCCGCACGTTCCTTCGACCGGGCGGATCGGCGCGGTCAAGCTCCTTTCGCTCGCGGGCGCGTACTGGCGGGGGGACGAGCGGAACAAGATGATCCAGCGGATCTACGGGACGTCGTTTCCCACCCGCGAGGAGGTCGATGCCTATCTTGCCAGGCTCGAGGAGATCAAGAAGCGCGACCACCGGCGGCTCGGGCGGGACTTGGACCTCTTTTCCATTCCCGAGGAGACGGGGGCGGGCCTCGTCCTCTGGCATCCCAAGGGGGCGCGCGTCCGGCAGATCATCGAGGACCACTGGCGAGAGGAGCACAGAAGGGGCGGGTACGAGCTGGTCTACACGCCGCACATGGCCCGGCTCGACCTGTGGAAGACCTCCGGGCACCTCGATTTCTACCGGGAGAACATGTTCTCTCCGATGGAGGTGGAAGGGACGGCTTACGAGATCAAGCCGATGAACTGCCCGTTCCACATCATGATCTACAAGAGCCGGCTCCGGTCGTACCGGGACCTTCCGATCCGGTGGGCGGAGCTCGGCACGGTGTATCGGTACGAGCGCTCGGGCGTGCTTCACGGCCTGATGCGCGTCCGGGGGTTCACGCAGGACGACGCCCACATCTTCTGCCGGCCGGACCAGGTCGAGGGGGAGATCCGGAGGGTCCTGGCGTTCACTCTCGACATGCTGGCCGTGTTCGGGTTCCGGGAGTACGAGATATTCCTCTCCACGCGGCCGTCCGAGGCGGTCGGCGAGCCGCACGAGTGGCGTACGGCCGAGGGGGCTCTCCGCGCGGCCCTGGACTCGGCCGGTCTCTCCTACGGCGTGGACGAGGGGGGAGGGGCCTTCTACGGGCCGAAGATCGACATCAAGATCAAGGACAGCTTGGGGCGGGCGTGGCAGTGCGGGACGATTCAGTTCGATTTCAACCTTCCGCGCCGCTTCGACCTGTTCTTTACGAACGACCGCGGGGAGCGGGAGCACCCGTACATGGTCCACCGGGCCCTGCTGGGGTCGCTGGAGAGGTTCTTCGGCGTCCTCGTCGAGCATTACGGAGGAGCGTTCCCCGCATGGCTTGCCCCGGTCCAGGTCCGTGTACTTCCGGTGACGGACGTCCAAGCCGCCTACGCCGAGTCGGTCGAGAAGGCGCTTGCCGACCGGGGATTCCGCGCGGAATCCGACTTCCGCTCCGAGAAGATCGGGGCGAAGGTCCGGGACGGGGCCATGCAAAAGATTCCGTACCTCCTCGTCGTCGGAAAGCGCGAGGCCGGGGACGGGGCCGTCTCGGTGCGAGCCCGGGGCGGCATTGACCTCGGCGTGATGCCGCTCGATGCCTTCATGTCGAGGCTGGAGGAGGAGGTTCGGCTGAGGGCGAACGAAACCCAGCTTGCGGCAAGGGGATGACGAATCGTGGATTGCGGACTGGTAAGCTTTGCGCAATCCTCAATCAACAATCCGAAATCTTCATTTGATTAAGGAGGTGGTGCTCCATCGCAAGATTGTCCATTCGCGTGAATAGGGAAATCCAGGCTCGGGAAGTCCGCCTGATCAGTCCCGAAGGAGAGCAACTGGGGGTCGTGTCGACCCGGGAGGCGCTCGGCCAGGCCGAGACCTACGGCCTCGACCTGGTAGAGATCGCGGCGACCGCGGTCCCGCCGGTCTGCAAGATCCTCGACTTCGGGAAATACAAGTACGAATTGAGCAAAAAGGCGCACTCCTCGCGCCAGCACCAGAAGACGATCTTGGTCAAAGAGGTCAAGCTGAGGATCAACACGGACAAGCATGACCTGGAGATCAAGAAGCGGAACGTCCAGCGGTTTCTGGCGGATGGGAACAAGGCCAAGGTCACGGTGATGTTCCGCGGGAGAGAGAAAGCGCACACGGAGCTGGGAAGGGTCGTCATCGACCGGTTTCTGAGCGATATTGCAAGCTTCGCGACGATCGAACAGGCGGCGAAGTTCGAGGGAAACGCGATGACCGCTCTGGTGTCGGCGAAGCAGGCGAAGTAAAGGTTGGACAGGCGGACGGGTTGATGGGTTGATCGAGAAGAGCCGACCCAGACCGCCAAGCCATTTGCGGGAGGAAGGGATACTCATGCCAAAGCTCAAGACTCACAGAGGGGCCGCCAAACGGCTCAAGAAGACGGCGAGCGGGAAGTTCATGTTCAAGAAGACGTTCGCCAGCCATCTGCTGACGGGCAAGCAGTCGAAGAGAATGCGAAAGCTCACCAAGTCCGAGGTCGTCGAGGCGACGAAGGAAGTCGCCTCGCTCCGGAGGCTTCTGCCGTACAAGTAGGGAAAATGGGTTAATCGGTGAATCGGTGAATGGGTGAATCGGTGAATGGGGAAACCCCGTAGACCGAACGCTCAGGCACCAGAATTGGGAGGAGGAGAAAATGCCACGCGTGAAGGGCGGGATCGTCACCCGCCGGCGCCATAAGAAGCGCCTCGAGATGGCCAAGGGGTACACGGGGGCCAAGAGCAAGCTTTTCCGGACGGCGACGGAAGCCGTCGACCGGGCTCTCAAGTACGCGTTCCGCGACCGGCGCGCGAAGAAGCGGGATTTTCGCCGTCTGTGGATCGCGAGAGTCAACGCCGCGGCCCGGGAGAACGGGATCTCGTACAGCCGCTTGATCGCCGCCCTCCAGAAGGCGGACGTAGACCTCGATCGGAAAGTCCTGGCCGAGATGGCCGTGTCGGATCCGGCCGGGTTCCGCCAGTTGGTCGAGTCCGTCCGGCCCCAGGCCGCCTGATCGACGGATCGACGGGTTGTCAGGCGGCCGGGTTGATGGGTGGTTGGGTCGATGGGTTGATAGGTGATGATTTGATGGGAAGTTCCAAACCACCTAACTACCGAACCACCTAGCCACCCCGCCACCATGAGTGAATCCCTCGTCGATCAAAGCCGCGCACTCGCCGCGGAAGCGTCGGACGCCGTCGGAAAGGCCGACAGCCTTGCGGCGATCGAGTCTCTCCGGGTGCTCTACCTCGGGAAGAAAGGGCGGCTCGCGGAGATGTTCCGCCGCCTGGCCGAGCTGACGGGGAGCGAGAAGTCCCTGGCCGGAAGCGCCGTCAATACGGCTAAGCGCGAGATCGAGGAGGCGATCCGGTCCCGCGAGGAAGTTCTCGAGGCCCAGGCGCGCGACGCGAGACTCTCGTCCGAGACTGTCGACGTCTCGCTTCCCGGGCGCCAGCCGCTTCGCGGCCGCCTCCATCCCATCACGCAAGTGATGGACGAGATCGTCGGCGTGTTCTCGGCGCTCGGATTCGCCGTGGCCGAGGGGCCCGAGGTCGAGACCGACCGCTACAATTTCGAAGCGCTCAATTTCCCTCTCGATCATCCGGCCCGCGACATGCAGGACACCTTCTTCCTTCCGGGAGGCCTGCTTCTTCGCACTCACACATCGCCCGTCCAGGTTCGCGTGATGGAGCGTCTCAAGCCGCCGATCCGGATCGTGGCGCCGGGGAAAGTTTACCGGCGCGACGCCGACGTGACCCACGCGCCGATGTTCCACCAGGTGGAAGGGTTTCTCGTCGACCGCGAGGTTTCTTTCGCCGACCTGAAGGGCGTTCTTTCCCTCTTCGCGCGGACCGTCTTCTCGCCGGACGTGCGCGTCCGGTTCCGCCCGTCGTTCTTCCCATTCGTGGAGCCGGGCGCGGAGATGGACATCGGGTGCGTCCTCTGCGGCGGGAAGGGGTGCCGTGTCTGCGGCGGGAGCGGGTGGCTCGAGATCCTGGGCGCCGGGCTCATTCATCCGAACGTCTTCCGTGCCGTGGGCTACGACCCGGAGGAAACGAGCGGGTTCGCCTTCGGCATGGGCGTCGAAAGGATCGCCATGCTCCGCTACGGGATCGACGACATCCGGCTGTTCGCGGAGAACGACCTCAGGTTTCTGCATCAGTTCTGATCCCGGACCGCGCGGCGACGCAGGCCGGCAAGGGAAGGTCTTGGCAGGGTGTTCCGGGAGGGATCGCGCATGAGCAGGCAGGACATCCGCTGGGTTCAGCGTTTCAATCACTTCATCAAAGCCCTTTCCCAGTTGCAGGAGGCCGTGGAACTGGCCCGGCAACGGCCGCTCTCGAAACTGGAGGGGCAGGGAATGATCCAGGCCTTCGAATTCACGCATGAGCTGGCATGGAACACGCTGAGGGATTTTCTTGAAAGCCGCGGCGTTCAGAACTTGTATGGCTCCAAAGACGCGACCCGCACCGCTTTCAGATCCGGCCTCATCCAAGACGGCGAGACATGGATGGACATGGTCAAGAGCAGGAATCTGACCTCCCACACGTACGACGAGGCCACGGCCGGGCAAATCATTTCCGCCATTCGGAGCGCATATCTAACCGAATTCGAGGCGCTCCGAATCAAGCTGGAGGACCTGAAGAAGGAAGAACAGGAATGAAATACGGTCTGCCGGACACGGCCATCCAGAAGATTTCGGCGGTTCTGAGCCGCTGTCCTCAGGTGGATGAGGCAATTCTGTATGGTTCGCGCGCCAAAGGCATCTACAAGAACGGGTCCGATATCGACCTCGCTCTGCGCGGCGGCGCGGATCTGACGCTAAAGGTGGTGTACGGAATCATCGAGGAACTGGACGACCTGCTCCTTCCGTATACGATCGACCTGTCGATTCTTGGAGACATCGACGATCCGGACGTGATGGATCACATCCAGCGGGTCGGCATTACGTTCTACAAGAAGGGCCAGGCCGCGCCAGAGCCGGTCACGGTCGCACAGCCGGAATAGCCGGGCAGCGTTTTTTACCCCCGCGAAGAAGTTTTCGTGGTTGTTGGATCGTTTGCCGGTGGCCTTGGCTTTGTGGAAATCAAATATTCGAAATCAAACGGGTGACGGATGCGTCTCTCTCTGAACTGGCTTCGTGAATTCGTGGACATAACCGTCTCCCCCGAGGAGCTGGCCCATCGGCTCACGATGGCCGGGTTCGAGGTGGAGGGGATTCATCGGATGGGCGAGGGGATCGGCGACGTCGTGGTGGCCGAGGTCCTCACCGTCCGGCGGCACCCGAACGCCGACAAGCTTTCGCTCTGCGACGTGAGCGACGGAGAGCGGCGGTACGCCGTCGTCTGCGGCGCGCCGAACGTCCGCGCGGGGGCGAAGGCGCCCTTGGCGCGTCCGGGGGCTTCTCTGCCGGGCGGCGTGACGATCAAGAAATCGAAGATCCGCGGCGAGGTCTCGGAGGGGATGCTCTGCTCCGAACGCGAGTTGGGCCTCGCCAAGGAATCGGACGGGATCTGCCTCCTTCCCGAATCTCTTTCCACGGGCCGCCCGATCGTCGAAGCCCTCGGCATCGACGACGTGATCCTCGAAGTTGCCGTGACGCCCAACCGGCCTGACGCGCTCTCTGTCCTGGGGCTGGCGCGCGAGGTCTCCGCCCTCTTCGGCCTCCCCCTCCGTCTTCCGCCGACGGATGTCGCGGAGTCCGGCGAGCCGATCAGCGCGCTTGCCCGCGTGGACGTGACGGATACGGTCCTTTGTCCCCGGTACGCGGCGCGGGTGATCCGGGGCGTGACGGTCGGGCCATCCCCCATGTGGCTCGTACGCCGAATTGAAGCCGCGGGACTTCGGCCGATCAACAACGTGGTGGACGTCACGAACTACGTTCTCATGGAGATGGGCCAGCCTCTGCACGCCTTCGATCTCGCGCACGTGGCGGAGAGCCGGCTGATCGTGGACCGGGCCTCGGCCGGGGAGAAGATCGTGACGCTCGACGGCTGCGAACGGATACTCGACCGCGAGATTCTCACGATCCGCGACACGCGCGGGCCGCTGGCGGTCGCGGGGGTCATGGGCGGGGAAGGGAGCGGCGTCTCCGCCGGGACGGGCGATGTCATGCTCGAAAGCGCATATTTCCTTCCTTCGGCCATCCGGCGCACGTCGAAGGCGCTTGGGGTCGCGTCCGAGTCGTCCTACCGGTTCGAACGTGGCGTCGATCCTGAAAACGTCGTCCGCGCGCTGGACCGGGCCGCCCGGCTGATTCTGGAAGTTGCGGGTGGTTCTGCGGCAGGCGGGCGGATCGACGTTCGAGCCGGGAAGGCGCCGGAGAAAACCGTGACTGTCGGGATCGACCGTCTCGGCAGGCGGCTTGGGAAGAACATCGGTGCGGCAGAGGCCGCCGGGATCCTGGGTCGTCTGGGCTTCGGGGTGACGATGGGCGGAGAGATGCTCTCGGCGCTTGTTCCGTCTCACCGGGTCGACATCGCGGAAGAGGTCGATCTTGTGGAGGAGATCGCTCGGCTCCACGGCTACGACGCGATACCAGAGACGATTCCCATTGGAAGACCGACACCGCCAATCCCCGGGACGCGCTGGGTCTTGGCGAGGGAGGCGCGGGCCATTCTGGCCGGCATGGGGTTCGACGAGGCCGTGCATCTTTCCTTCACGGACGATGTTCGGATCTCATCATTCCTCCCAGAGGCCGACATCCGCCGGCGGATGCCGCGGCTGGCGAATCCGCTTGCCGAGGACGCCGCCTTCCTCAGGGGGACGGCGTGGACTTCCCTGCTCGACACGTGGCGGCGGAATGAATCCCGGGGCGCGGATCGGGGGCGTCTCTTCGAGGTCACGACCGTCTTCGCGCGGGAGGCTTCCGGCGTGGCCGAGCGGGTCGTGCTCGCCGGACTCATCGCGGGGAGCCGCGAGCCCGAAGGCTGGTGGGGCCGACCTCCGGCGGCCGATTTCTTCGACGCAAAGGGCGTTGTGGAGGGGATCGCCGCCGCGCTCGACGTGATGGACGCGGACGTTGTTCGAGGGGAGTCGGACCCCCTCCTGCATCCCGGAAGGCAGGGGCGGCTCACGGTCGCCGGGCGCGACGCGGGATCGTTCGGCGAAATCCATCCGGACCTCGTCAAGGCGTGGGGGCTTTCCGCGGTTTGCCTCTTGTTCGAGCTGGATCTCGATGTCCTGGCGGCCGGGCGGCGGGAGGGGATTAGGTTCGCCCGTCAATCCAACCAGCCGTCCGTCGAGCGGGACCTGGCCGTGATGATAGATTCGGGAGTGCCATACGCCGAGGTTCACTCCGTCATGAGCGGCGTGGAGGACCCGAAGATCGAGAAGTTCTTCCTGTTCGACCAGTATGCGGGGGCGCCTCTCCCTTCCGGACGGAAGAGCCTGGGCCTTCGCGTCGTCTATCGCCTGCCCGACCGGACGCTCACTGAAGAGGAAGTGGGCACGGTCCAGACGGAGATCGTCCGGCGGCTCAGGGATAGACTCGGGGCCGAGGTCCGTGGCGCCGGGAGTCCGGGTGAAGCGGGGAATGGGTGAATCGGTGAATCGGTAAATGGGTGAATGGGTGAGACGGCAGAACCTGGCCGGGCTGTTCGCGCAGGGCGTCCTCCGCCGCGTTTGCGCGTTCCTCGTTGCGATCCTCGTTTTCTTTCCGGCCGTTTCCGGTGCGCGGGCGGATCCGCTCGGCGGAACGGTTCAACGAATCTACGACGGCGACTCGATTCTCCTGTCGGACGGCCGGAAGGTCCGCTATCTTGGGATCAACGCGCCGGAACGGGGCCAGCCGTACTCGGCGAAGAGCCGGGCGCTCAACGAACAGCTCGTGAAGGGAAGCCGGGTTCGCTTCGAGCTCGACCGGCAGGAGCGGGACCGATACGGCCGGACGCTGGCGTACGTCTGGAAAGACGGGACGATGGTGAACGAACGCCTGGTCCGGGAGGGTTTCGCCCATGTCTGGGTGATCCCGCCAAACCTCAAGCACTACGACCGCCTGCTGGCGGCCCAGCGGGACGCCCGCTCGGCCCGCCGGGGGATCTGGAAAAGGCTGGTAGGCGACTTTGCCTTCATTCGCGCGAGCCCGGCCGGTTCGGGCCGCCCGCCGTTCGTCCGCGTCGTGAACGTCTCGGACCGGGAAGC
This sequence comes from Nitrospirae bacterium RBG_16_64_22, assembly GCA_001803795.1. GTDB lineage: Bacteria > Nitrospirota > RBG-16-64-22 > RBG-16-64-22 > RBG-16-64-22 > RBG-16-64-22. Next base: position 14,902 of record MHEK01000059.1, on the reverse strand, counting down.
GAATATCGAGGGACACGGAGTCGAGGATCGGGCGGGGCATCGCTTCGTTTTCCCCAGCGTGATCATGAAGCCTGGGTACGGTCTGATGCTCTTCAGCGCGCCGAAACCCATCCCAGGCTCCGGTTGGGGAAAGGATTCGGGACAAGCCGGCGGGACGGAGGGTCTCTACTGGGGGCACCCGTCTCCATCGTGGAGCTCGGAAGGGGAGACGGCGGTCCTGCGCGATCCCGCCGGAAGAGTCATCGACGAGTTCCGGGTCTCGTCCAAGAGGCGGGAGAGGAAGCGCCGCTGACTACGTCCTGAGCGTTCTCCGGACGATTTCCACCGTGTGCTCGGCGCGGGAGATGTAAAGCGTCCGGAGACGTTCGGCGATGACCGGGTAACGGCTGACGAGAGACGTGAGGGCGTCGCGGTCAAGCTCCAGGATCTCCACGGCCCCGATCGATCGGATCGTGGCCGTGCGCGGCTGTCCCGTGAGGAAGCCGATCTCGCCGAAGAAGTCGTTCTCGCGGAGCCGGGCGAGATGCACGCGTTTGCCGCGGACGGATGTCTCGACGTTGACCTCGCCGTGGATGAGGACGAAGAGAGATGTCCCCGTTTCCCCCTCCCGGATGATTTCAGTCCCGTCGTGCAGTTGACGCAGGGCCATCGGTCCCACGAGGTCCTGAAACGCCTCTTCGGGAAGCCCCTGAAAGAGGGGGAGAATCCCGATTGCGGGGTCGCGCGAGGGAGCGAGATCGATCGGTTCCATCTCTTCCCTCGACGAAGAGGCGGCGGGAGCAGGAGCCGGGGCCTCCCGCGACGCGGGTCCGGAGTGCTGGGCGGCCAGATTGTCGAGCCGAGTCCGCGCCTCGGCGTTTGTCGGGTCGAGCCTCAGGATGAGTTTTGTGGCGGCGATCGCCTTCAGGAGAAAGCCTGCGTGGGCGAAGATGTCGGCCGCCCACGTGTAGCAGGCGACCGCTTCCTGATTGCGGCCGGCTTTCAGAAACAATTCGGCGGCCCGGAGGAGCGGCGTGCCGTCCTTCTTGCTTTCGGCCGCGAGGCGGCGCCCAGCTTCAAGCGCCTGGTCCCAGGTTTTCTTCTCGATCAGTTTTCGAACGTCGTCGAAAGTCATGGATTGATGATCGCTATTGGTTAATCGTCAATCGTTATTCGTCAATCGTTATTGGTTATTGGTCAATCGCCATTTGCCGTTCGCTGGCCATTAACCGACTTTGCCATTGACGATTAACCGTTCTTGCCAGTGACGGAGTTTGCATGCTTCCGACCGCCCATCCCTTGGCCGTCCTTTTCGGTGATTCGTTCAAGGCCCACGCGGGCAAATGCGTTTCGTGCAACCGCTGTAAGACATTCTGCGCGGCCTTTCCGCGCCTGTACAAGATTTTCGAAGAGGCCGAGCAATCCCCCCGCCCTGGTCATTTACCGGAAGGCCTGGAAGACCAGGAAGAACAGAGGAGCGAGATCGATCGCGGCCTTCGCGAGGCGCTTGCGCTCTGTTCCCTGTGCGGTCAGTGCGAACTCCGGTGTCCCGGCTCCCTGGACTTGGCCAAGCATATCATGAAAGCCAAGATACGTTACGCCGAAAACGGGCTGACGCGCAAGGAGCGTCTCATGGCCGGCGTGGACGCCGTCGGAAGGTGGGGGAGCCGGCTCGCGCCGGTTTCGAACCTCCTGGTCAACAATCCGCTCGTCCGCCTGATCGCCGCGCCTTTGACGGGGATCGATCCGCGCCGAAGGCTCCCCGGGTTCGCCCGCCCGACGTTTCACGACTGGGCGGAAACGAGACGCGGGCGGACATCGGGGAGTTCGAGAGCCCCGAAAGGGGAGGTCGTCTACTTTGCCGGCTGTACGGCCAACTATTTCGATCCCGCGATCGGCCAGGCAGCCGTGGCCGTCCTGGAACGCCAGGGGATGGAGGTTGTCGTCCCCGCGCACAACTGCTGCGGCCTCCCGTCCATCGGCATCGGGGACGAGAAGACGGCCCGGTCGCTCCACGAGGCGAATCTGGCGAGGCTTCTTCCCTACGTCGAAGAGGGGCGCCGGATCGTCTGCGCCGACTGCAACTGCGTCCACATGATGCGGAACAATGCCCCGTTCCTCTGGCCGACCCCCGAGACGAACCGCCTGGCAAAGGCCGTGACGGACCTGACGTCCTTTCTGGGAGAACTTGTCCTTCAGGGGCGCTTCGATACGGCGCTCGGACCCGTGAGCGGTGACGTTCGGTACCACTACGCTTGCCACGCACGGACGCTGCGGATCGGGAATGAGACGATCGATCTTCTCCGCTGGATTCCCGGTCTTGCGATCGGCTACCTCGATACGTTCTGCTGTGGGATGGGCGGAGCGTTCGGGATGAAGGAGAAGACGTACGATCTGTCGCTCGAGATCGGGGCTGATCTCTTCGAGAACGTCCGCCACTACCGGCCGGACCGGATCGTGACGGACGCTCCCCTCTGCGGGCGGCAGATCCAGGAGGCGGTCGGCGTCCAAATGCTCGCGCCCGTACAGCTCTTGGCGGAGGCCTACGGAATCCCCACAGCTGGTCAATAGTCAATCGTCAATGGTCAATGGCAAGAGCGGTCAATGGTCAATGACAAGAGCTGTTAATGGTTAATAGTCAATGGTCAATGGTTGGCGAATGACGATTGACCAATAACGATTGACCAATAACCAATAACGGTGTCTCACTTCTCTTCAATTTCGTAGCGGATTCTCCGCGACTTCATCCACCTTACGGCCAATAAGTCCACGAAGGCCCGGATCGCCCGGCTTCGGATCGAGTAGTGGGTCTGGCCGTGGGCGCGGGGACGGTGCGAGACGGGGACCTCGACCACTTTGTATCCCGCCTGTCGGATCAGGGTCGGGAAGAAGCGGTGCATTCCGTTGAAGGCGGGGATGGACGAGAGGGTCTCGCGCCGAAACGCCTTGAGGCCGCACCCGGTGTCGCGGATCGAGTCGTCGCTCAGCCGGTTGCGGACGGCGTTGGCTATCCTCGAAGCGGCAACCGTGAGCCATGGATCTTTCCGGGAAACGCGCCAGCCGGCGGCGGCATCGGCACCTTTGAGGGCCTCCAATAACTTCGGGATGTCGGCCGGGTCGTTCTGCTGGTCGCCGTCCATCGTGATGACGATCTCTCCGCGGGCTTGCGAAAAGCCGGCGAGGATCGCGGCCGTCTGGCCCGATTTCTTCCTGAGCCGGATTTCGCGGAGTTCGGGCACCAGACTCCCGGTTTCCCTGATTCTCTCGGAGGTGTCGTCCGTGCTCCCGTCGTTGACGACAAGGATCTCGAACTCCGTGCCCATCTCCATGAGGACGGCGGCGGTCTGCTCGGCCAGCGGGGGGAGGTTTTTGCCCTCGTTGTGCGCCGGGATGACGACGCTGATACGGATGCTCATCGCGGTTCTGCCTCCCCGCGAACCGCGCTAACCATCAGCGCGAGACCTCCTTGAGCGTCCTGGACGGACAACGACGGATCGATCTCTCTGATGCGTTGGACGCGCGATTCCCGGGCGAGGACGGCGGACACCTCCCCCGACAAGATGCGGGCGGCAAGGCGCGTCTCCTCGCCCTCCCGGATCTGGACAACCCGCCTCTCGGAATAGAAAACGAACGACGGACGGTAGACCTCGTAGATCGCCCATGCGCCTCCCGGCGGCACGAGCGTCCCCGCTTTTCGCGCCAGGTTTCTCCCTGGAGCCAGGAACTTCGCGTCTATTGCCGGGAGGATCGCCGTGACGATGGTGATGAACGCCAGGGAGAGCGCCGTCACGCCGGAGAGCCAGGCGGCGTTCCATCTCCTCCGCGAACCGGCCCACGCGAGTGCGGCCGAGCCGGCGAAGAGAATCGCGGCGAGGGTCAGCCCCCAGGGGCCAAGGTCGACAGCCTGGGCGGATGGGACCTCGCGCATGACGAGGCCTCCGTATCGCCCGTACACGAGATCGAGGCCGGCGACCCCGGCGGCGAGCAGGGCGCCGACCAGGCCCGCCACGACGAGGCTCGGCAGTATGCGCCTCGCAGGCGGGTCTTCGGCCCAGCGGGCGATGCGCGTTCCCACGAGAATCGCCGCCGCCGGAAAGAGGGGGAGAATGTAGTGGGGGAGCCGGGTCGATGAAAGGGAGAAGAAGACGAAGACCAGGACGGTCCAGATCGAGAGGAATACGGGGAAGGAAGAAACCGCGTCGCGGCGGGCCTTGTCGCGGAATCCTTTGAGTGACTCGATGAGTGTCCCGGGAAGGAAGATGCTCCAGGGAAACAGGAGGAGAAGGACGACGGGGAAGTAGTAGATGACCGTTCCCCCGTGCCCTCCGAGAGTCGACGTGTACCTCGTGACCGTGTGGTACATGGCCGCGTCGACGTAGGCCTGGCCGTGTATGGCGAGCATCAGGGCGAACCATGGCAGGGAGAGGCCGAGGACGATCAGGATCGAGAGCCAGGGGCGGGCTTCCCGCGCGTACCGCCTGAATCCTCCGGCGGCGAAAAGGAAGCCAGTGGCCGCGAGGGAGACGACGATTGGGCCGACCGGTCCTTTGACGAGAAACGCGAGGGCCAGAAGGACGTCGGCGAGCCGGTACCAGGGACGACCGCTGGGCGCGGGGGACCAGTAGGCCCGAAAGAAGGAAAAGAGAGCCCCCGTCGTGAGGAGCAGGAGCGTCATATCGGTGATGGCGGCCCGGCCCAGGACGAGGAATCCCAGGGACGCCGCGAGGCACCCGGCTGAGTAGATCGCGGCGCGCTGGCCGACGTGGCGGCGGGCGAACAGGAAGACGAGCAGGACGAGCCCTACGCCGGCCGTTGCGCTGTGGAAGCGGAGCGAGAACTCCGACAGACCGAAGACAGTCACGGGAACGGCCATCACGTAGTAGATGAGAGGCGGCTTGTCGAAGCGCGTCGCGCCGTTGAAGTGGGGCGTGAGCCAGTCGCCGCCTTCGATCATCTCCCGGACCGCCTCGGAGAACGAGGCTTCGTCCCGATCCGTGAGGCCGGGCGTGCCGAGGCGAAAGATCAGGAGAAAAGCTGTCAGGGCGAGCAGGAAGGCGATCGGCGCGCGCCGCCACGTCAGCGGTTTCAATGGACCGGCCGGGGTCCTGTCTGTGGCGGACGGAGCCATGCTGTTCAGTCGCTACTCCGGCAGAAAGCCGGGAAGGACCGGCGGCGGGTGAAGGGGCTCGGAAAACTCCAGGGCGGCCGCGGCGAGGAGGAGGAGGGCAGCGTTCCACGCCTCGGGAGCGGCTTTCCTGATGAGAAAGCGGTGCATTGTTCCATCTTCCGGCGACGGGATGGCGGGCGAGCCGGCGGAAGAGACGGGCCTCGTTGGGCGGGGGAGGATAGAATGAATCCGCCGGCGACGCTCGGCGTAGGACGCGCTTCCCGCGAGACGGACGCCCTCTTCAACGGCATAGTACGCGCCGAATTCCGTGACGAAGATAACCAGGAAAACGAGCAGGACCCAAAGCGTACCCGTGAGAAGCGAGAGCCCGAGGCCGATCATCGCGGCGGCCGTGATTTCCGGGTAGCGGACGAACGCATACGGTCCGGATACGGACGGGGAAGGCGCGGCCGTCCCGTCTCCCCGGCACCCGCGGAGCCAGAACCGGAGCGCCTGGCCGCAGACGAGCAGGAGCAGAGCGGGGACCTCGAGCGCGATGGGGGGAGGGGCGAGAAGGAAGGGGCGGCTGGTGAAGAGGATGACCACGCCCGCGAGAAAGGAAAAGGAAAGCCGCCCCCTCAAGCTCCAGAAAAGGCGGCGGAGCGTCGCGCCGACGGCGTTCGGGGGCGTGATCCGGATGATCCATCCGGCGGCGGCGCCCAGGAGAATGCCTCCGGCGACGTCGGAAGGAAAGTGGGCCCCGACGGCGACGCGGGCGAACGCCATCGCGGCGGGCCAGGCGAGGATGAGAGGCTTGAGCCTTGGGGCCGCATCCGCCAGGACGACGGCGAGGGCCGTGGTTGTCGCCGTGTGCCCGGAGGGGAAGGTGTCGAGCCCGGCCAGAAAGGAAGGTCCCAGGTTCCCGGCGGAGACCTCCCACATCCGGGGCCTGGGCAGTCCCATCGTGTGCTTGATGACTTGGGTCGCGAGGCCCGCGACAACGATCGCGAGAAAAGCCCGGCCCCCCGTGCGCCGGATCGCCGAGCGTCCCGCGAGAATGCCGGCGGCGTAGAGGATGATGGCCCCGATTCCCTGCCAGAGACCGTCGCCCGTCTCGACGAAGAACTCCAGGACGCCGCGGGTACGCGCGAGAGCCTCGCGGATGGCGCCGGCCAGGTACGGGTCGACGATGAGGAGGGCCCACAGAGCGGCCATCGAGAGAAGGACGCCGACGGTCTCTCGCCGGCCGAGGGGGCGGAAGGGTAAAGGAGGGAGGGTGTTGTTCTCCCGTGTTCGATGGGTCATGGGAGGGCTTCGGGAGTCCGCCCTGTCCCCACGTTCTCGGGTGTTTTCTTCGCGATCAGCCAGAGGTTCCGGATGTAGATGAAGAACCCGACGGACTGGCCCAGGATGAAGACGGGGTCCTTCCGGTGAATGGCGTAGACGAGGAGAATAACGCTTCCGCCCAGGCTGAAGTACCAGAACTGGATGGGGATGACGGATTCCTTCCGGCGTTCTGAGGCGATCCACTGAACCAGGAATCGCATGAAGAAGCAGACCTGGCCAACGAGGCCGAAGACAACCCAAAAGCTCCAGAAGTCCATCTGATCCTCCGACAATCGCGCGCCACGGTGCTCGGCCGAAACTCGCCGGGGATGATATTCGGTTTTCGCGCCCCGAGGCAATCACTTTCCGGTCCTGCGAATGATGATCCGCCCATCAACGGGCCTGGAGGGAGACGATGAATTGCTCGACGAGCAGGGGATCGAAGCGGCTTCCGGCCAGCCGCCTGAGCTCGGCTTGGGCTTCGTCGGAAGATCGGAGCGGAGCGTAGGGACGGGACGTCAGCATCGCGGCGTAGGCGTCGACGATGGAGAGGATCCGGGCGCCGATCGGGATTTGTTCTCCGCGGAGGCTGTCCGGATAACCGGTCCCATCGAACGATTCGTGGTGATGCCGGATGATCGCCCGGCCCGTCTCGGTCGCAAGAAGGGATCCCAGGATGTTGGATGTCGTGTCGGGGTGGGTCTGCATCATTTCCCACTCGGAGGCCGTGAACGCCCCCGGTTTCGTCAGGACCTGCTGGGGGAACTTGACCAGGCCCATGTCGTGGAACAGGGAGGCGAAGACGATCTCGCGCCGGAGGTCTTCCGCGAGGTCGAGCGTGTCAAGAAGGGGTAGAAGGTGCGGGAGCATGTCCCGGCGGTGTCCGGTCTTGTACCGGCGGTAGGCGTCCAGGATCTGGGTGAGTCCCTCCGCCGCGGCCGAGACGTACTCCGGGTCCGGATCGCCGGAGAGGGTCTCAGCGAGGCGGGCGACCCGTTCGGCCAGGACGCTGGCCCGTTCCAGGTCGACCCTGTTGAAAACCGATCCGTCCTCCTTGTTGTTGACGTTGAGGACGCCGAGCACCCGGTCACCGGCCCGGATGGGAACGGACAGGAGGGACCGCGTCTCGTACTGGGCGATGCTCGTCCGCTTGAGGACGAGGTCCTTCTCGATGTCCTCGATGAGGAGGGGACGGCCTTCCAGCGCAACCCATCCGGCGATATTGTCGCCGAGCCGGAGACGCGTTCGGCGGATCGTTTCGTCGTCGAGGCCTCGGGCCGTGCGGATGGACAACTCGGCGCTGGCCTCATCGATCATCATGATGGAAGAGATGCGCACGTCCATGATCTCGCTGATGAGGTCGTTGAGGAGGTCGAAGGCTTTGGTGGAGAGGCGAGTCACGACCCGGTCCGCAGTCATGTCGAACGTGAGGAGGAAGCGAACGTCCCCTCCCGGCTTCATGTCCAGCTCGAGCCGCCCCCCGTGGAGTTCGAGGATGCGGCGGGAGATGTACAGTCCGAGACCCGTTCGGAGCGTCGCGCCGGCCCGGGAATCCGCCTCCCGCCCCGGCGGGTCGAAGATGTGTCCGATGTCATCCTCGGGGATTTCGCATCCGTCGCATGCGATCTGGATAACCTGGGTCGGCCTGTTCTCCATCAGGGATGCGTGGATGGTCGATCGCGGCCTTGCATAGTGGATCAGGTTCGACAGAAGGTCCGCGAGGAGGCGCAGGATGCGGTCGTGATCCGCCGGGACCTTTCCCGCGCGGGACGGGATCCGCGTTTTGAGCTGTATCTCCTTCGCGTGGGCCTGACCGCGGACGTCGAGCAGGGCCTCCTCGACGATCTTGCCCAGGAGAAGGGGCGTCTTGCTGAGAACGATCTCCTCGTCTTCCAGGCGGGCGTAGTCCAGGAGGTCGGAGATCATCTGGCTCAGGCGGCCGCTGTCAAGATCGATGATCCCCAGGAACTCCTGGAGCCGGTCGGGCGGGACGCTCTCGGAGGCGTTCGTGAGGTAGTGGACGGCTCCCTTGATCGCGTTCAGGGGAGTCCTCAGCTCGTGGGAGACGCGGGCGAGGAACTCCTTTTTCTCGCGGTTGGCCTGGGTGAGCTTCGCGTTCGCATCCCGCAGTTCGGCGGTCTTTTCGGCCGACTCCCGCAGGAGGAGGGCGTTCTCGACGAGGATGGCCATCTGGTCGGCGAGGGCGGTCAGAAGGGCCAGTTCTTCGCGGGAGAACGACGATCCATCGACCTTGTTATTGATATTGATAACGCCCAGGACGCGGTTCTTCTTGACCAGCGGGGCGCACAGAAGGGAGCGGGTCTCGTACTTGGGGTCGCTAATCTTCCGGAAGCGCGGGTCCTTCTCGATGTCGGGGATCAGGAGGGGCGTGCGCTGTTTGGCGACCCACCCGGAGATTCCCTGGCCGAGTTTCGTCCGAAAGGTGCGGACGACCTCCTCGTCGAGGCCGATGGCTTCCTTAATGAAGAGTTCGGCGTTGTCGCGCTCGACCAGGAGGATCGATCCCTGTTTGGCCTTAAGGACGGAGAGGGTGAGTGATAGAACGAGGTGGAAGACGTCGTCGGCGTCGTCGCGGACGGCCGCGCTCCCGACGCGCGAGAAAAGGGAAATCTGCTGGGTGGCCCGCTTGAGGTTCTTCTTGTGGTGGTCCACCTCAGACCGGAGGTTGTCGACCTCGTCCTGAATAGAGTCGATCTTGCTCTTGCGGCGCTTGAGCTGGCCTTCAAGCAGGCGGATTTTCTTCTCGAGCGATTGGGGGTCCGAGCGTTCCATTCAGCGGGGTTGCAACCGGGTTTTCTGGAGCGGCGCCTTCGGGGGGGCGTTCGTTTGAAACCCTTCCATGGGCCGCGCTCCGGCTATTTTTGGGGGCGGTCGGAAGAAGGGGTCTCCGCCCCGCCGCTCTTGTCATCTTTGTCCGACGACACGCCTTTCTTGAAGTTCTTGATCGCTTTTCCGAGGCCCTCTCCGAGCTGGGGGAGCCTCGAAGCGCCGAAGATGATGACGACGATCAAGAGAATGATCAGGAGTTCCGGCATTCCGAGACCGAACATGTGAGCTACCTCCCTGGCGTTCCGCGGACCGGAACGGGGCCTCCGACAAGATCGGAGGGCGTGTTGATATTTCGAAACGGATCTTTGCCGTCCGTCCCGATTGCGCTCACCTCCAGGACACGGACGTGCGCGTCCTCGGCCAGCGGGTGAACGGCGCGCCGCCCCTCCGTCAGGAGCGCGCCGATCCGGGGGAGAAGGCGGCGGTCGTACAAAGCGAACAACGGTTCCAGCCGGCCGTTCACGCGAGGGATGACGGCCCACGCGTCATTGTCCGCGGACCCGGCCACGCGGCGGGCCGCGTGGACCGAGAGGTCCGGCATGTCGCAGGCCGCGACGAGCACGCGAGGGTGGACGGCGGCCTCAAGGGCCGCTTCGATCCCCGTCAGCGGTCCCCGATCTTCCCGCGAATCCGGAACGCACCGCACGCCGAAGTCGGCGAATAGGGACGGCGTCCGCGTGACGATGAAGAGGTCGTCGACCAGATTTCCGAGGACGGCGATCGTCCGGTCGAGGATGCACTCTCCGCCCACGTCGAGAAAGGGCTTGAGCACGGGCATGCGCCGGTTCTCGCCTCCGGCGAGGATCGCGCCCGAGAGCTTAAGGGACGGAAATGGGTGCCCCATCTCCGCTCGACCGATTGAATTGTCGAGGGGCGGATTCATTGATATTTCAAGTCCATACCTTACAGCGCCTAAGGCACTGTGTCAATTCGATTCGGGGCGCGGGACTTGCGCCGATTTCTTGCAAGCGTCAAGACTCCGGTGGAGATACGGCGTGTCCAAGGGGGTGCGAGAACGGAGTGTCATGCGGCGCGGAACACCTTCAGAGACAGGTCCGAAATCATTTTGTAGTGCTTGATGTTCCCGGTGAACAGGGGCATCCCGTTCACGACGGCGGTGGCGGCGATGAGTGCGTCGGCAAGACGAAGGTTCGCTTCGTGGAAGTGCTGTTCCACGTAGAAGACTGCCCGGTTCGAGATCGCTTCGTTGAGGGGAAGGGTCTCGGTCTGCCACTCCCGGGTCGCGGTCCGCAGGATGCGAAGCTCTTCCTTGTTTCGCATCCCCTGGACCAGTTCCATGTACGTGACGGCGGAAATCGCGAAGCCGTCCAGTCGTTCAAGCGCGTCCGCGGCCTTCCGGTTCCCGCGAAGGAACCAGACAAGGACGTCTGTGTCCACCAGGGTCAATGGCGGCTCCTGCGAAGCCTGTCAACGAAGGCACCCACGTCGCGTACGTTTGGATGGTCCTTCCAGAGGCCGAAGGCAGGGCTCTCGGCCAAACGGCGAGGCTGGCGTCGAGGCAAGGGGATGAGCTTGGCGCGCGGTTTTCCACGGTGGGTGATCGTTATCTCCTCTCCGCGGCCCACCGCGTCGATCAGTTGTCTGCCCCTGGTTCGAAGTTCCTTGGCTGTTGCTCTCATCAGACGATGTCCCCAGTTAAATATACACTATAAAATATACACTTCCTCGTTTCGTGTCAACCGGGCGAGAGTTGTCTCGGATCTTTCCCCAAGGTTTGCGGAATACGCGGATCGTCGGAATCAGGAAAGGAAAGAGGTCGGCGTAGGTCACAAGAGCGATTGGAAATTGGAAAATGTCAAAGTGAAAGGATGGCCAAAAAGCGTAAATCGCAAAGCGGGGAACTTCTTCTCTGTTCTTTCGCTTTACAATTTCCAATTTACAATTTCCAATTTTCAAGGTTTCTTCTTCCTTCTCTTCGGGGGCTCCTCCTGGGGTATTTCCGAAGGCTTGTTCTTTACGGGCGGCGGACTCTTCAGGAGAGCCGCAAACCGGCCGTAGTCGTTCGCCCGGAGGGCGGAGGCAAGTTTCGATGCCCATTCCGTCGGACCGACGACCCGGCCGCCGAAGAACTGTTCGATCTGAAGCGATGGTCCCGCCAGGGAGGCGTGCCGGGCCGCGTTCGCCGCCGCGGGGACTTTTTCTTCCGCGGCGAGCCGGACAAGCTCGCGGAGAAGCGCCCGGCCCTCGGCCAGGATGGGGGCTTCCTGAGCCGCCGGTATCCGCGGCGGCTTGACCGCGGAGGCGCGGGAACCGCCGCGAAGCCCCCAGAGGGCTCTCGCGGCTTCGTGTGCCTGAAGGAGCCTGGACAGAACGCCCAGCCGGATGGTGTTGGGGTCTTCTCCGGCCGTCGGCGTACCGGCCTCGTAGGAGAAGTGGCGCGCGCGCCATTGGCGCCAGTCCTCCGCGAAGCGTCCGCGGCGCGTCCAAGAGGCGAGGGCAATTTCGTAAGACCGGGCGATTCTGGCCGTCGGCACGGACCGGAGAAGATCGACCTCTTCTGGGTCGAGGCCCTCGGGCCGGGAGGCCCGGTCGATCCACTGGTCGAGGCCCGGCTCGGCGAGGGCGCCGGGGACGCCGAGATGCGTTCTCACGTCGTTTCGGAGCGATCCGATCGATTGGAGGAAGGCCGTCTTCACGGGGACCGATTCGTCCGTCCGGATCTGCCCGAGGACGTGGTCGCCGATGAGAACGAGGAGGATGTCTTCGCCCGTCGCTCCCGTGTTGTGAAGCCAGGCGCGGAGGGACCGGAGATACGCCTTGCGGTCCGCCCTGTCGCTGTCGTCGGAGGGCGCTTTCTCCGGGAATGGGATCTTCGTCGGGTCGTCGGTGAAGTGGACGTTCCCCTCGTCGTCGTGGTACTGGTAGACGGGGCCTTCGGCGGCGGGGGAGGACGCGGGGAAGAGGTGGAGGGCGACAAAGAGAAGGGAAAAGGCTAGAATGATGGCCGGCTTGGAGCGCCGACCCCAACTCGAAGAGAATGGATCGATCACGGCTTCCCTCCCTGTCCGCCAGAGTGCAGATGTATTGTAGATTGGAAATTGGAAATTGGAAATTGGAAATTTGGAAGTCGAAGATTGAGAACCGCAAACTGAAGAAGAGGTGAGGCCATGCCCGAGCTCCGACTCAACTTGATCACGCGGGAATGGGTCATCATCGCCACGGAACGGGCGCACCGTCCGGACGAGTTCAGGCGGGAGCGGTCCCATCACGCCGGCGTCCCCGTGTCCCACGAGTGCCCCTTCTGCCCGGGGCAGGAGGCCCGGACGCCAGACGAGACATACCGGGACGGGACCCCCTGGCGCGTGCGCGCCTTCCCGAACAAGTTCTCGGCCCTCTCTCAACAAGGGGAACCTCGGCGGCTCGTCACGGGGCTCAAGAGGACGGTCGAGGGAGTCGGAAGGCACGAAGTGATCGTCGAAACGCCGCGCCACGACGGGCATCTCGCGTTCCTGTCCGAGGCGGAGTTCGGGCCGATCCTGTCGGCGTACCGCCACCGATTCCTCGCTCTCTACGCCGATCCGCGCGTCCGCCACGTCATTCTCTTCAAGAACCACGGCGAAGAGGCCGGAACGTCCCTCGCCCACTCGCACGCCCAGATCGTCGGCACGCCCGTCGTTCCCCTGCAGGTCCGCGACCGCCTGGTGGAGTACATCCACTATTTGGACAGCTCGGGGGAGTGCCTCATGTGCCGGATCATCGCCGACGAGCGGGGCGACGGGACGCGGATCGTCGCCGAGAACGAACGGTTTGTCGCCTTCGTCCCTTACGCCGCTCTCTCTCCCTTCCACATGTGGATCTTCCCCAAGGACCATCATGCCAGTTTCGGGAGCATCACCGACGAGGCCCTCGCCGACCTTGGCCGGGTCCTCGGCAAGATCCTTCGAACGCTCTACCTGGGCCTCGGCGATCCGCCCTACAATCTCGTTCTCAGGTCCCTGGGGCCGGATGAGGCCGAGGTCGACTACTTCCACTGGTACATCGCCATCGTCCCCCGCGTGGCGAAAGCCGCCGGGTTCGAGCTGGGTTCGGGGATGTACATCAACACGGCCCTCCCGGAAGAAAGCGCCGCGTTCCTGCGGGGGGTCCGGGACTCGGCGTCTGGGAAGGCCTGATGCCCGCCGTCGGGAGGGGCGGTTCCGGCGAAGCCGCCGGGCGCCGTTTGGTGCCCGTTTGGGGGACTGTGACGCCGATTCGTTCTTCGGTATAATGTTGTCCATGTTCTCTGGACCGGCGATCGTCATTCCCGCATCGGTGAAGAGGCTTTTCTGGGACGTCGATCCCGAAGGCGTGGACCCGGTTCGGCATCGCGCGTCCATCATCCGCCGGATCGCGGACTACGGCACGCCGCCGGATGTCGTGTGGATGAAGGAGGCCTATTCTTCCGAGGATATCATCGCCGTCATCCGAAGCTCGCGGGGGCTCTCGCGCAAGACCGGAGCCTACTGGGCCGCCTACTATCGCATTCCCCTGGAGACGATCGAGTGCCTGAGGCCGTCCTATCCGAGGCCGCTCAGACCCTTCTGATCCGCCTTCGAGCGTTGCTGGTCGAGCCGGCCCCGAGGGAGCAGGGGCCGCTCAAGGCCGCGCCCATGAAGTGAACTCCAGAGCCCACAAACTGCGGGAATCACCCTGAAAGGAGGATTTCATGATCCAAAGAATGCTCATCGTCCTGTTGCTCGCCGCTTTCACCTTTTTGCCCCTGTCTGCTCAGGCGGCGGGCCAGACAGCCAGGGCCGGACTCGCGACAGCCAACGCGACGGCGCAGAAGTGGCAGAAGGACGCTGTGCTGGTGAACGTCTCGACGCTTCAGGCCGATGCAGGCGGCACGGCGCCGAAATGGGGGTACATGTACCACTCGGCCAAGGCAAAGATGGGTTACTCCGTTGACGTAAAGGGCGGAAAGGTCGTCGAGACGCTCGAGGTCAACCCGCACATCAAGGATGCGGTCGGCCAGGAGTTCGCGGACAGCGACAAGGCGATGGCCGAGGCGAAGAAGAACGGTCTCAAGGTCAAGGGCAATGCGGCGATGTCGCTCATGATGATGGGCCAGGCCACGAAGAGCCCCGGCACCGCCTGGAGCGTGGTCGGCGGCTGGGAGAAGGGCGACGTCAGCGTCCTGCTCGACGGCAAGACCGGCAAGTTCTCGTCCAAACAAACGATGCCCTGACGCGTGGAATGCGGCGCAGCCGCGCTCGGCCCCTTTTCGCGTAAGCCCCCCGGGGTCGTGGACCGCGCCGCCGCGGATGAAGGAGGTCGGAGAAGGACCGGGGCGGCAGCACAGCAACAGGGGGCCGTGTCTGCGAAGTGGAGATCAGACACCAACCGCCCGGCAGATGTCACCAGCGGGTGTACGCCTTTTGCACCAGCGCGCCCACCGCATCCATCGATGCCAACTCCTTCAGCGTACGAGCTTGCATATCCACCTGAACGTATCCTTTACCGCGGGGGATGCTGCACACTGTATGTACGGGCACATTGGGCCTACCAGACATGGTACACATCGCGTTGCCCACGGTCTTTTCCTCAAATTGCGCGCCCTTCACCTTCCACTGGCCCTCGCGCGCCGCTCCTTTAATGCTCGCGCGTATGCCGTAGTCACCATCATAAGGGAGATTCGTG
>MHEK01000058.1:5950-28679 GCA_001803795.1 Nitrospirae bacterium RBG_16_64_22 | reverse complement strand
CTGAAGTCGGTCCCAAGGGTTTGGCTGTTCGCCAATTAAAGCGGTACGAGAGCTGGGTTCAAAACGTCGTGAGACAGTTTGGTCCCTATCTGTCGTGGGCGCAGGAGATTTGAGGGGAGCTGTCCTTAGTACGAGAGGACCGGGATGGACGGACCTCTAGTGTGCCAGTTGTCCCGCCAGGGGCATTGCTGGGTAGCTATGTCCGGACGAGATAACCGCTGAAAGCATCTAAGCGGGAAACTCACCCCAAGATTAGATCTCCCTCCCGAGCAATCGGGACTGAAGACCCCTGGAAGACTACCAGGTTGATAGGCTGGAGGTGTAAGGCCGGTGACGGCTTGAGCTGACCAGTACTAATCGGTCGTGAGGCTTAACCATAATATTTCTTCTGCCTTTGAACCGTCCGACACATTCTTGGCGAGTTCTTGCCAAGCCCCGCTTGCGATATTCGGTTTCTCGGTGGCCATACCTGAGGGGAAACACCCGTTCCCATCCCGAACACGGAAGTTAAGCCCTCAAAGGCCGATGATACTGCGCTGGAAACGGCGTGGGAAAGTAGGTCGCTGCCGGGATTAATTGGAGAAGGCCTCTCGGGTGAACCGCCTGGGAGGCCTTCTCTGTTTCTGGCGCCATGCATGCTCCTGCGCCTCAAGCGAACAGGTTGCAGGATGGGGAAGGGAATGAATTTCAGGATGGTCTTTCGCAGAAGCTCGCCATATCTTGGGGCAGGACTGCCGGAACGTACAACATTCAGTAATTGGTTGACATTTTCCAGTCAGAATGATACCAAGCCGGGCGGAATTGGCAAAGAAATCGCCAGGGGGCAATCCGAGTGGAGAAAGAAGAAGCCAGAGCACACATCCGCATACTGATCGTGGACGATGAAGCGGCCGTGCTCGACGCGCTGACGAGGATCCTCAATCTGGAAGGATTCGAGGTGTGTACCGCTTCAAACGCCGATGAGGCGCTTGATTTTCTCGCGGCCGGAGGCGGATGTCAGGTTGACCTGATGATTACGGACTACCGGATGCCCGGACGGGACGGACTCGTTCTTGCGCGCGAGGTCAGGCGAATTCTTCCCAGGCTTCCGATCATCCTCGTGACGGGAAGCCTCGTGAACGTTGCCGAGAAAGACATGGAGCAACTCGGCATCTCCTTCGTTCTTCGCAAGCCGTTCCGCATCGCCCAAGTTCGGAACCTGGTGCGGGATCTTCTTCGCCTCGATCCGGTCGCTTCGATCTCCTGACGCCGCCGTCGTCACGCTCCATCAGGATGTTGAAAGAGCCCATTATGCGAGCGCGACCCTGATCTTTCCCCGCGCGTCATCGATCTCTCCAATCACGCTTCGCGTCCGAACGCCTTTTCTTTCTAGGGCTTCGAGAAGGGATGTCAATTTCTCTTTTGGGACGGCGATCAGAAGGCCCCCGGAAGTCTGGGCGTCGGCCAGGAGCAAGCGGACGGGAACGGGCACGGCTGGCTCCCAAGAAACGTGGGGCTCCGCAAACCGCAGGTTGTTCCGGGATCCCTGCGCCATATGGCCCTCAGCTAGATCGAGAACGCCCGGGAGAAACGGGACTTCGGCAGTACGAAGGGCGGCGCCGACGCCCGAGGCGTCGATCATCTCCATGAGGTGCCCCAGAAGACCGAAGCCGGTAATGTCCGTGCAGGCCGAGACGCCGACCTCCGTCATCGCCTCGGACGCGGCGCGGTTGAGCGCGGCCATCTGCTCGACGGCTTCCGCAACGGTCTCGGGTCTTGGATTGCCTTTCTTGATCGCCGTGGCGACCACGCCCGTTCCCAGAGGCTTCGTGAGGACGAGGCGGTCGCCGGGGCGGGCGCCGCTGTTAGCGACGATCTTCCGCGGGTGGACGAGCCCGGTTACGGCCATGCCGTATTTCGGCTCCCGATCGTCGATCGAATGGCCGCCGATGACGGAGACCCCGGCCTCGGCCGCCTTCTCGGCGCCGCCCCGGAGGATTTCGCCCAGGAGCTCGATCGGTCCTTCCTTTGGAAATGCCACGATATTGAGCGCGATGACCGGGCGGGCGCCCATGGCGTAGATGTCCGAAAAGGCGTTGGCGGCCGCGATCCGGCCGAAGTCGTAGGGGCTGTCGACGATCGGGGTGAAGAAGTCGACCGTCTGCGCGAGGGCGATCTCATCCGTCAGGCGGTAGACGCCCGCGTCGTCGGCCTTGGACGTGCCGACGAGGACGTTTGGATCGTTGACGGGTGGGAGGAAGCGCAGGACCTGCGCCAGAAGCTCGGGACCGAGCTTGCACGCTCAGCCGGAGCCGTGAGACAGAAGCGTCAGGCGCTTTTTCTCAGCGGAGGCCGTCATTCGCGTAGAGTAGCAACCGGACGCGGCGGCGGCAAGGCGATTTCGAGAGATCAGGAAGTCCTTCGGCGGACGCGGGACGCCCGTTCTTCCCATTCCTGGCGGGTGATGACTCCCCGGTCGATCAACAGCTGAACGAGGATCTCGAACTCCGCGACCGGCCAGTCCGTTCCCGACGGGCCGGCGTGGATCTCGGTCCCGCCCTGAATGAACACGGGGTCGGCCGGGAGATCGACGGAACGGGCGATATCCATGATTCCGCCCCGGAAGTCGATTACCTCGGCGTCGTAGTAGTGCCGGATGGCCTTGCGGATCTGGGACTCCAGAGCCAGTGCGGGGCGGATGGTGACGCCCGTCGTGAACTGGATCTCGTCGACGACGTTGAGGTCCGTCGGGTCGCTCATCGCGAGCGTCAGGGTTTGCCCTCGGATCTCGATGGGGAGGACGTTGTGCTTCTTGGCGACGCTCGCGGGCAACTTTTTCAGGGCGCTCTCGGGAACGTCGATCGACGACAGATCGATCATTTTCAGGCCGAGCTGTTTTTCCAGGACATCGGCCAGGGCGCGTTCGGCGACAAAGCCCATCTCGATGAGGGTAGTGCCGAGCTTCCCGCCCCACTGCTGTTGATGGCCCAGCGCGGCCTTGAGCTGCATCTCATCGATGACCTTCTCTTCGATGAGGATCTCGCCCAGCTTCTTCCGCTTCGTCTCCATGTCCGCGCCTCCGTGCGGTTGCCGAGCCGGCGCCGGTATCGAGGAACGCGCGCCGGCGTCTCCCGCAAGGCCTTCTCGTGCGGGAAAGAATATACATCCGTCGGGGTTTCGGAACAAGGAAGAACAAAAACAGGCAAAAGAAAGGGGGACGCAGCCATCAGGCTGGGTCCCCCTTTGTATAACGAGCAGTTCTCGGCGATCGGCTAGGGTTTCGCCCCGGCTGACGCGGCCTCGAGCTTCTTCTTGAACGCCTCCATTCCCTTGCCCGGAAGCCCCTTGGTGTGGTCCCCAAGAAAGTGGGCGAGGGCGATCATCTCGTTCTCGGTCAGGCCCACGGCCGCGGCGGGCGGCATGATCGATCCCGGCGAGAGCTTGGCCGGGTCCTTGAGATGCATGATCTGCCATTCCAGGAATCCGCCGACCTGGCGCTTGTCGACGTCGGCTTCGTCCGTCAAGGCGGGCCCGATGGCCCCCCCGGGCGCCCCGCGAATCTCCTCGTCCAGCCCCGCGATGACGTGGCAGGCGGCGCAGTTGCCCTTTGTGTAGTAGATCTCCATTCCGAGGGCCGAGAGTTTTTCGTCATGATGGAAAAGCGCCTCGCGGGTCGAGACGGCGATCCCCATGAGAACCAGCGTGGCGGCGAAAAAGACGACCAGCCCGCCTGTCGCGACCGGCCGCTTGAGCGGGTGCCGCTCCTTGCGGGTATCGAGGAAGGGGAGGGAAAATAGAAGGCCGAAGAATAGGCCCGGAACGACGATCGCCCCGACGAACTCGCCCCATTGCCCCGCGAAGATCGGAAGGCGCAGGAGCTGGAAGATGGACAGGAAGTACCACTCGGGCTCGGGATCGAACGCCGAGGCCGCCGGGTTGGCTTTGCTCATCAGCTCGGGCCGCCAGAAATAAGCCAGAGCCACGAGGACAAGAAAGAGCAGGAGCATGAAGACCGAGTCCTTGTAGACCTGCGTGGGGAAGAAGAACTCCTTTGTCCTTTCCAACTCGGCCGGCTCTCCCTTGTACGGCCCGGCCGGACCCGCTTTTCGGAACAGGAAGAGGTGAAGGCCGGCGAGTCCCATGAGCGAGAGCGGGAGGATCATGACGTGGATCACGAAAAAGCGGTTGAGCGTGAGAACGCCCGCGGACGTCCCGCCTTTGAGGAAGCGGGCCAGGAAGTCTCCGATGACGGGAATGACGCCCGCCACCTCGATTCCCACGACGCTTCCCCAGTAGGCCTTCTGATCCCAAGGGAGAAGGTAGCCGGTGAAGCCGAGGCCGATCACGACCTGTGCGAGGAGAAGCCCCACGATCCAGACCATCTCGTGCGGCTTCTTGTACGCCCCCCACAGGAAGACCTGTGTCGCGTGGACGACCAGCATGACGACCATGGCCGAAGAACCCCAGTGATGGATTCCGCGGATGAGCCAGCCGTAGTCCACGTCTTCCATGATGTAGCGGATCGATTGCCAGGCGTGGTCCACGGTGGGCGCGTAGTAGAACATCATGAGGATGCCCGTCACGATCTGCATCGCGAAGATGAAGAGGAGGGCGCTCCCGAAGACGTAGGCGTAGCGGGCCCCGCCGGGGATCGGCTCGTTCAGCATCTTGTTCTGGAGCCCCTTCAGGTTGATCCGTTCGTCGATCCACTTATAGACGATATCGAGCATCGGCGCGTCCTCCTAAACGATCCGCTTCTTGCCGTGTTCGCTGGCCTTGTATTCCGCGTCGATGATCTCGACATGGCCGTCCGCCAGGCGGACCGGGAGCGTGTCCAGGCGGCGCGGCGCCGGGCCGCTCACCACCTCGCCGTTGAGCTTGAAGACCGAGAGGTGGCACGGGCAGATGAAACGTTTTTCCGCCTCGTCCCAGCGATAGGCGCATCCCAGGTGGGGGCACTTGCCGGAGTAGACGATGTATTCCACGCCCTTGTTTTCCCAGATCGGCTTTCCGTCCACTTCCTTGAAGACCCGCTCAGGGTCGCCCTTATAGACCTCCTTAAGCAGGTCGGGCGACGCCTTGACACCCCAGGCCGTCTTCTTGACCGTGTTGACCATGTAGGCTTCCTTCGGCGTCCGCGTGAAGTCCAAGAGGACGGGAGAGTCGGCGATGGGAAGCCGGTCCGCCTTTCCGAGGCGGACCCAGGCATTATCGAACCCCTTGTAGAGTGGAAAGATCAGGTACTTGAAGACCGGCCAGACGAGCGGCAGGGTGATCAAGGCGCCGATCGCATTGGATGCCCAGAAGAAGAAGCGCCTGCGGGACAGGTCTCGTTCGGCCGCGGGGAACTTCGCGAGGACTTCGCCCTGATGGACGTGGAGGTGCGGCGCGAACTCGGCGACCTCGACCTCCTCCCAGTCTCCCCGGCGGAAGCCGGGCATTCCCTCCAGCCGGTCGACGGGATAGAGGAGGACGACTTCGGGACCCGGGCGGACGGATGTGTTGCCGTCGACGGGGACGACGATCTCGCGCCCGTCCGCGTCAAGGCGCACGACCATGTCGGTGATCTCCCGCGTCGTCTGGCTCAGGATCAACCGGGAGACCTCGCCGACGGGCCGGTCGATGCACTTGACGCGGGACTTGATCTGAATGTCCATTGCTCCCCACTCCTTTCCCTTGTAGAGCCGAACAACCCCAACTGGCCCATCTGGCCCAGCCGGCCGACTCGCGCGCCGGTCCGCGGACCACCGCCTGGCTTCCGACCGGGGCCGGGGAATAGATCAGGTAACGGGCAAAAACAAACAGAATGCCGAAAGGCGACAAGGGGGGGTGAAAAACCGACGGAAACTATCACGTGGGGCAAGAGCCCGTCAAGGAAAAAAGACAGGAGATTCGCCCCCTTAGACCAAACGACGTTTTCCGCGGCCTCAGCCGGCTTGCGTCCCCTCCGGCGTGAAGATATAATCCCCGCGCCCAACACCGGCCGATCCTTCCTCTGCCGAACGTTTCGTCGTGTCCTGGTTCTCTTGACCGCGGGGGTGTCGGGGACAACCCCGCCTTCTCCTATCGGGTTTTCAGGCCGGAATATTGAGATAGCGATCGACCAACCCACACAACGCGAGGAGGGACGGAATGGATCTCAAGGCCTACATCATGCGCGCGATCGAGATCGTGAAGCTGAACGGAGACGCCGCGAAGGAGGCGGCTGACGACCAACAGGGATTCGTTCCGGGGCTTCTCGTTGTGGCCGTGGGGGGGCTCGCGGGCGCGATCGGCGGCGTCTTCTTCCACGGTTCCTTCGCCGCGATTGTCACCGGTCCCATCCTCGCCGTCGTCGTTTCGTTCATCGTCGTCGGGATCGTGCACGGTCTCTCGCTTCTTTTCGGCGGCAAGGGAGACTTCATGTCGCTCTACCGGGCGATGTCCCTGGCGCACATCGTTTCGTGGGCCCGCATCATTCCGTTCATCGGCGGTCTCGCGGGCCTCTGGATGCTTCCCATGACGGTCATCATCCTCGAGCGGGTGCACGAGCTCGAGCGCGGCAAGGCGATCGCCGTCGTGGCCATCCTCGTGGGGATCGCGCTTCTCTTCATGTTCTTGCTCATGGGCGCGATCATGGCGCTCGTCGGCGGAGCGTTGTGGATGTCCCGCTGACCGGGACGTGAGCGCGTCGCGAGCCGAAACGGGGAAGGTCGGGCCCGGGACCGCGGGATCCCGGGCCCGCGTTGTTTCCGCCCGGCGTCCCCCCGACGTCTCGCGGATGCTGGCCGTTCTCCGGCGGGAAGTCCGGAAGTGGAAGACGCCGATCGTCGGCGTTGTCGCGGAGAAGACCCGCGACCCGTTCTGGGTGCTTGTGTCCTGCGTTCTTTCTCTTCGCACCAAGGATGGCACGACGGCCGAGGCGACGGCCCGACTCCAGGCCCTTGCCAAGACCCCCGCCGAGATGCTCCATCTTTCCGTGCCGGCGATTGCCCGGGCGATCTATCCGGTCGGCTTCTACAAGACGAAGGCCCGCCATCTCAGGCAGATCTGCGCCGATCTCATCGTCCGTTTCGGCGGGAGAGTCCCCGACACGATCGAAGAACTCCTGACGCTCAAGGGCGTGGGGCGGAAGACGGCGAACCTCGTCGTGACGGTCGGGTACGGAAAGCCCGGCATCTGCGTCGACACGCACGTCCACCGGATCTCGAACCGCTGGGGATACGTCCGCACGAAGACGCCGGAGGAGACCGAGAATGCCCTTCGCGCGAAGCTTCCCCGGCGCCACTGGATCACGTACAACGATCTCCTCGTCACGTTCGGCCAGAACCTCTGCGCGCCCGTCTCGCCCCAATGCTCGCGCTGTCCGCTGGCCTCCTTCTGTCCAAAGATCGGCGTCGAGAAGAGCCGTTGACCCCGGCTCTCCGGGGCCGGCCACTTGCCGAGGAAAGACATGAAATCCACCTTCAGCCGCAGAGAATCCCCCCACCCCCCCTTTGACAAAGGGGGGCCAGGGGGGATTTTCTTTGTTGGTCTGTTCATATGTCTTTGTCTTGCACTGTTGGATCATGCGACCGCCTTGGCCCAGGAGAAGGCCGTCATCGAAGTGCCCGACCTGATCGTCCGGACGGGGGAAGCGCCCGAACTTCGCCTCCAGGTCCGTTCGGCGGGGTTCTTTGGTCAGGGAATCGGCGGGGAAGTCGTGTCCGTCCGGGCGGGGAAATGGGAAGGATCGGCCCTGACGGGCGAAGGCGGATGGGGGCGGCTTGCCCTGCCGAGGTTGCCCGAAGGCGTCCACGAACTCCGCGCTTCCCTGGCCTCGACGCGCCGGTACTCGGCTCGGCCCGCGACGGGCGTCGCCGCGTTCTGGCCGCTCCGGCGCCCGTGGGCCGTCGTCGTTCTCGAAGGCGCCGCGGCCCCGGCGAAGCGCGAGGCGCTTCCGATCGGGTCTGTAGGCGTGGGGCCGCCTCGGGACGGCGCTCCGGACGGCTTCCGCCGGCTCTCGTCCACGCATGCCGTCGTCGTGCTCACGCGCCGCTCGGAACGTTCCCGCGCGGAAATCCGCGCTTGGCTCGATGAGCACAAGTTTCCCGCCGTTCCAGTGGTTTTCCTGTCCGGGGAGCCAGGTTCAGGGGAGGGCGCGTCGGCGGACCTCAAGGCCTGGCTGGCGGAACGCCGGAAAGAAGGCCGGCGGTTGTCGGTCGGAATCGCCGAGCGGAGGGAGGATCTCCATGCGTTCCTCGACGCCGGCCTGCGCGCCGTCAGGATCGGCGAGGGCGGCAAGATTCCCGAGAAGGCTCGCCGGGTCCCGACGTGGAAGGACGTCCGAAAAGAGGTTCCACAGCGTTCGCGCCTGGACACAGTTAGATCCGAAAGGCCTGAATCCGTTCGCGTTCTTCCGGCCATTTTCGGAGACAGAAGGATTGGTACGATGTAGGATGGTTTTGTGATATATTTGATGCAGTTGACTATTTTCTAGCCTTCCGGACCGCAAAGTTGCGGACCCTTCTTCGGAGGCAAGAGAGTGGATCTCATTTCAAGACGGTCTGAAGCCCCCGGGAACGGTTCAGAACAACCTGCCTTCGCGTCCTCGGTCGCCAAGTTGCCTAAAGTCGCGAGCGCCATCGTTGCCTCGGTGAGCCTGCTGGTCCTTGCCGGCTGGGCTTTCAACATCGAGTTCCTGAAGCGGGTATTCCCCGACGCGGTGGCCATGAATCCCATGACGGCGGTTGCGTTCCTCCTGTCCTCCGCCGGTCTGTGGCTTTACCGAGCGGATGTTTCGGATGCGCCGCGTCTCGCCAATATCCGACGCACGGCGTTCCTGTGCGCGGCCGCGGTCGCTCTGACCGGCCTTTTGATGTTCTTGGGATACGCGGCCGGATGGGACGTGGGTCTGGACCGGGTACTTTTTGCTTCCAATCTGGCGACGGCCGGCGGGGACCCGAACATTCCCAACAGGATGGCTCCAAACACAGCCCTGAACTTCCTCCTGGCCGGTTCGGCGTTGCTTCTTGCCGGCTCCCGTGACAGGCGTCTCGGATGGCTCATCCAGGCCATGCTGTTGTTTGTGATTTTCACGTCGTTCCTGGCCTTCCTGGGCCACACGTACGACGCCCCCGGGCTTTACAAGGTATCTCCCTTCATCGGGATGGCGGTCAATACCGCCGCCTGCTTTATGGCGCTCGGCGTGGGGATACTCGCGGTCCGTCCGAATCAAGGCGTCATGGCCGTCGTTGCAAGCCCGCGCATGGGCGGCGTCGCGGCCCGCCGACTCCTCCCGGTCGCCTTCCTGCTTCCCGTTGCGCTTGGGTGGATACGGCTGTGGGGCCAGCGCGCGGATCTTTATGGCACCGAGTTCGGATTGGGGCTCATGACGACCGCGAGCGTCGCTTTGCTGAGCATGGTGATCCTCGGAATCGCGGTTTCTCTCGACCGGGAGGATTCCGAGCGCGGGCGGGCGGAGGGGGAGATCCGCAAGCTCAACGAAGAGTTGGAGCGGCGCGTTCTCCGGCGCACCGCTCAATTGGAAACGGCCAACAAGGACCTCGAGGCCTTCAGCTATTCCGTATCCCACGACCTGCGAGCGCCGCTCCGCGCGATCGACGGCTTCTCCCGGATTCTGCTGGAGGACTACTCGGAGCGGCTGGATGAAGAAGGAAGGCGACTTCTCAAGATCGTCGGGGACAACGGGAAAAAGATGGGGGCGCTGATCGACGACGTCCTGTCTTTCTCCCGGATCGGGAGACGGGAGATGGAGTCCGCCGACATCGATATGAACGCGCTCGCGGCATCCGTGTTCGAGGAACTCAAGGCCGGAACCGGAGGACGGTCCGTCGAATTCGACGTCGAGCCGCTTCCGCGCGCACGGGGCGACAGGTCCATGGTGCGGCAGGCGCTCGCGAACCTTCTGGCCAACGCCGTCAAGTTCACGAGGCCTCGTTCGGAAGCCCGCATCCGCGTCGCCGGCCGGGTGGACGGCAATCGGTGTTTCTACTTCGTTCGCGACAACGGCGTGGGGTTCGATATGAAGTACGCGGACAAGCTTTTCGGGGTGTTCCAGCGGCTTCACGGTCCGGACGAGTTCGAGGGGACGGGCGTCGGGCTGGCCATCGTCAAGCGCATCGTCGAGAAGCACGGCGGCGAAGTGTGGGCCGAGGGCGAGATCGACAAGGGCGCCACGTTCTACTTCGTCCTCCCCCGGCCTGCCGGGGCGTGACGCGGACAAGGGGGGAGAAGAGAGGGGGGGAGAAAAGAGGGGGGAGAAAAGACCCGCGATTCGCGAAAGGAGGGGGCTCGTGGAGACACAAGAGGTTGAGATCCTTCTGGTGGAAGACAATCCGAACGACGCCGAGCTCACCCTTCGGGCGCTCAAGAAACATCACTTGGCCAACAGCCTGGTGTGGGTGAAGGACGGAGCCGAGGCATTGGATTTCGTCTTTGCCCGGGGAATCTACGCGGGCCGCAGCGTTGGGAACGCGCCCAAGGTGATCCTGCTCGACCTGAGGCTCCCGAAGATGGGAGGCATGGAGGTCCTGGAACAAATCAAGGCCGATGAGCGGACAAAGACCATCCCCGTCGTCGTCCTCACGTCGTCCAAGGAGGACCGGGACGTGGTTGAAAGCTACCGGCTCGGCGTCAACAGCTTCGTGAGCAAGCCGGTGGAGTTCGAGCAGTTCGTCGAAACGGTTTCGCAGATGGGGCTCTACTGGCTGTTGGTGAACCGGCCGCCCAGTCCCTGAAAAACGGCCGCCGGCGCCTGGACTCGCGAGGAAGCGTGATGGAAAAAGAAATCCGGATACTCATTCTTGAAGACGTTCCCACCGACGCTGAGTTGGCCGAGCGGGAGCTCCGAAAGGCCGGGATCCCCTTCGCGGCGAGGCGCGCGGATTCGAAGGAGGCTTTCCTGAACGGGCTCCGGGAGTTCCGGCCGGACGCCATCCTGGCCGATTACTCCCTGCCGCGGTTCAACGCCCTGGAGGCCCTTCGGCTGATGCGCGATGAGAGGCCCGGCACGCCGTTCATCCTGGTGACTGGCTCGCAGGGCGAGGAGACGGCGGTCGCGCTGATCAGGGAGGGGGCCGACGACTACATCCTGAAGTCGAGCCTGAAAAGGCTCCCGACCGCCCTTCTCAACGCCCTCAAGCGGAAGGAGTCGGAGAGGGCGCACCGGCGGCTCATCTCGATTCTTGAGGCGACGACGGACTTCGTCGGAATCACCGATCCGGAGGGGCGCGCGGTCTACCTCAACCGCGGCGGCCGGAGGATGATCGGCGTGGGGGAAGAAGAAAGCATTCAGGGCTTCTCCGTCGCTGAGGGGCATCCCGCGTGGGTGCGGCCTCTTTTCGACGAGGCGCTTTCCACCGCCGTCCGCGACGGCGTTTGGCAGGGCGAGACGGCCCTGCTCAGGCGGGACGGCGGGGAGGTCCCGGTCTCGCAGGTCATCCTGGCCCACAAGGCGTCCGACGGGACGGTGGAGTTCTTCTCGACAGTTATGCGGGACATTACGAAGATCAGGCGCGCCGAGGAGTCGCTGAGGGAGAGCGAACGGCGGTACCGGAGCATCGTCGAGTCCGTGACCAACTACATCTACACGGTGAAGGTGGAGGAGGGGCGGGCCGTCGAGACGCTCCACGGGCCGGGCTGCGCGGCGGTCACGGGGTACACGGAGGAGGAGTACAGGATCGACCCCCACCTCTGGCTGAGGATGGTCCACGAGGAGGACCGGGAGGCGGTCGTGGACCTGTCCGCCCGCCTCCTGTCCGGGGAGGACGTCCAGTCCATGGAGCACCGCATCATCCACAAGGACGGCTCCATCCACTGGGTACGCAACACACCCGTCCCGCGCCGTGACCGAACGGGCCGCCTGGTCGCCTACGACGGACTCGTCGCCGACGTCACCGAGGAGAAGAAACTCGAGGAGCAGCTCCGGCACGCCCAGAAGATGGAGGCGATCGGCCAGTTGGCCGGGGGGATCGCCCACGACTTTAACAACATCCTGACGGCGATCATCGGATACGGGAGCCTGCTCAAGAGGAAGATCGACAAAGGCGCCCCTCCGGGAGACGAGGTGGACCAGGTCCTCGGCTTGGCCGAGAAGGCGGCCCACCTCACTCAGGGCCTGCTCGCGTTCAGCCGCCGGCAGGCGATCTGGCCGAAGCCGGTCGACCTGAGCGATCTCGTCGTCCGGGTAGAGAAGCTGCTGGCCCGGATCATCGGGGAGGACGTCGAGTTGCGGGTCGGCCTCTCCGAGGGCGCCCTGGTCGCCCTGGCTGACAGCGGGTCGATCGAACAGGTGCTGATGAACCTGGCCGCCAACGCCCGGGACGCGATGCCCCGCGGAGGGCGGCTGAGCGTCGAGACCGACCGGGCGGTGCTGGACGGAGACTTCGTCCGGATGCACGGATACGGCCGGCCGGGAACGTACGCGCTCATCACGGTGAGCGACACGGGCGTGGGTATGGACGAGCCAACGAGGCGGCGCGTCTTCGAACCTTTCTTTACCACGAAAGGGGTTGGGAAAGGGACCGGGCTCGGCCTGTCGATGTGCTACGGGATCGTCAAACAGCACAACGGGTATATCAACGTCTACAGCGAGCCCGGAAGGGGAACCACGTTCCGCATCTACCTGCCCCTCGCCGCGGGGGAGGCTGAAGAATCGCCCCCCGAGACCGTGGAGACGCAGGGGGGCGGCACGGAGACGGTGCTGTTGGCCGAGGACGACGCCGACGTGAGAAGGCTGACGCGGACGGTGCTGGAGGAGTTCGGATACCGAGTCGTCGAGGCCGTGGACGGGGAAGACGCGGTCCGGAAGTTCCGGGAGCACGGGCAGGCGGTCGATCTGGTCATCCTGGACGTGATCATGCCCCGGAAAGATGGCCGCGCCGCCTACGAAGAGATCCGCCGGATCCGGCCGGAGGCGAAGGCCCTGTTCCTCAGCGGGTACGCGGCGGGCCATATCCAGCCGGGAGACGTCCGGGGCGAGGGGCTCCGGTTCCTGGCGAAGCCGATTTCGCCCAGGGAGCTTCTCCGGGAAGTCCGCCGGGCGATCGAGGCGTGAGATGAACGCGGAGCCCGAAGCGCACCCGCCGAAGTCCACAATCCTGGTGGTCGACGACGATCCGTACGTGCTCGATTCCCTCTCCTCGATCCTGACGGAGCACGGATACGCCGTGGCGAAGGAAAAGAGCGCCCAGGCGGCCGTGGCCCTCCTGGGTCGGATCGAGGCGGACGTTGTTCTCACGGACATCAGGATGCCAGGGATGACCGGCATCGATCTGCTCGGGAAGGTCCACGCCCTGGATCCGGAGCTTCCGGTCATCGTGATGACCGGTTACCCGAATCTGGACACGGCGGTGGACGGCATCAAGAGGGGTGCCTTCGACTTCATCAGCAAGCCTTATAAGGTCGAGGCCCTCCTCCACGCGGTTGAGAAAGCCGTCCGGCACAGGCGGCTGACCGAACTGGAGAAGAACTACAAGTCGGTTCTCGAGGAGACCGTCCGGCAGAAGACGAGGGACCTGGCCGGCGCCCTGTCGATGGTCAAGGGGATGAGCATCGAGCTCGTGAAGCGTCTGACTGCGGTGGCGGAATACCGGGACACGGACACGGGCGCGCACATCGCGCGGATGGGGCTCTACGCCGAGCGGCTCGCGGAGACGCTCGGGATGCCCCGAGGCGTTTCCGACGACATCGCGTTCGCCAGCCCGATGCACGACATCGGGAAAGTGGGAATCCCCGACAATATTCTCCTCAAGCCTGGCCCCCTCGACCCGCGCGAGTTCGAGATCATGCAGTCGCACACGACGATCGGCGAGCAGATACTCTCCGGCTCGGACCACCCCGCCCTGCGGATGGCCGCTTCGATCGCCTCAAGCCATCACGAGCGATGGGACGGCACCGGTTATCCGAAGGGCCTCCGCGGGGAAGAGATCCCCGTCGAAGGGCGGGTCGTGACGATCTGCGACCATTACGATGCGCTCATGAGCAAGAGGCCGTACAAACCGCCCTTGAAGCACGAGGACGCGGTTCGAATCATCACCCGCGGGGACGGCCGAACGCGGCCCGAGCACTTCGACCCGGACGTGCTGGCCGCCTTCCGGCGCGCGGCGCCATCGTTCGAGGAAATCTTCAATAGCCGCTCCGACGCGGCGCCGGGCATCGAACTGTCGTAGCGTCCCGGGTTTAGCGGACTACTTTTCCGCGGCCGGGGGTTCTGTCTCCTGCCGCTCGAACGCGAAGCGGAACGCGTGGGCGGCGTGGCCGATGTAGACGTCCGGGAGCGAAAGGGCGAGCGATCGGTCTTCCGTCATCTCGACCATGAAGACGAGCAAGCCTTCCTTCCGCCCGCCGGGGGAGACGGTGACGGGAACGTCGTAGACCGCCTTCTTGACCTGGGCGAGCCGCCTCTCGCTCTCCGGGTGGTCGGCCAGGACGGAATAGAAGTCCGGGTAGTCGCGGGGCGTCGCCCTGAGATCCAGGTCGGAGACGAGAACGGCCATCGCGGGGTTGAACGTCACGGAACGCTTGGATCCGTTCGCGATGGAGACCGAGAAGAAGGCGAACGTCTTCTTGACGAGCAGGCCCTCGAACGGGTCGGCGGGCGATCCGGTCAGGCGTTTGAGGACGGGACCGAGGCCGGCCGGGGAGAGGTGGCGGATCTCCACGCGCACGTTCTCGATGATCTTGAAGGCCGCTTCCCCCTCGGTGATTCCGTACGTCGGGTCGGGGGCGGGCTTGAAGGAGATCGGTCCGGCGGGGGCGGCGGCGCACGCGGAAAGGGTCAGGGCGACGGCGAGCGAGCGGAGAAGGCGTTCCGGACCGCGCATGGCCGAGACGGTAACACACCGGCTGAAGGAGAGCAAGCGCCGGCGATGGATGTATTGGATTCCCGTCGGGCGGTCCTTTTGGTAGAATAGCCGCGAGGTCTTTTGGCAGGCTGCTGAAAAACGGCGGCCTGCCGAGCGGTGCAGGAATGCGCCGCCAAATCGCGAAGATTTGGTGTCGAGCGATTTGAAAGACTTGCGCGGATTGACTTCGCGCGAGTCGCGGCTGAAAAAGCCATGGATGGACTTTTTCAGCATCCAAATAGATCGCGGGGGAGGAATGCGGGTTTCGAGAGGGTTTGTCAGGCACGCGGCCCAGCTTCTGGTCGGCTCTCTCCAGAAAAAGGGGATGATCGAACCGCCGGGAGATCCGGGAGCGGTCGCGGGCGCGGTGGAGAAGGCGATGATCGACGACCTGTCGGTCGAGGACCGGTTGAACGCCGAAGTCCGGGAGATCCTCAAGGCCTACGAAGCGGAGATCGAGCGTGGTCGCCTCGACTACCATACGCTCTTCTCCAAGACGAAGCAGAAGCTCGCGCGCGAGCGGAACCTGGTGCTCTAGGTCATGCGGTTATCCGACGACAAGGCGACGCATCTCTCGCACGTGATCCTCGACTCTCTCCTGGGGGCCCCCGGCGTAACGCCGAAGACAGACCGGGAATCGATCCTGCGGGAGGTGAAGCGCATCCTTTACGCCGAGCTTCACGTGGAAGAAGAGGTCGACGCGGCCGCGCGCAAGAAGCTGGCGTCCCTCTCCCGGCAACTTCCCGAAGGAAGCCCGGAGTGGGCGGTGCGGTACCAGGTCTACTTTCGCGAGGAGATGAACCGCCGGGGGCGCCTCTTTATGGGCGCATGAGGGGGTCATGAACGACAAGTTCCAGCGGAGGGAGATGAGGCCGATCCCGCCGGGCGGGGAGGACGTCCTCGACCGGATCACGGCGTGGCTGGTCCGGAACGCCGTCTCCCTCGGCGTGGCCGGCCTCCTGGCGGCGGTCGGGACGGGGCACTTCGCCCGTGCCGGATGGGCGAGCCCGTACACGATCCTGTGGCTTTCCGCCCTCTTGCTTTTCCTCGTCCTCGCGACGTGGCGGTTCGTTCGGCCTAACCGGATATCCCCCCGGCACGAGATCGAGTTCCTGGGGGCCGTCGCCGCCGGCCTCACCTATTTCATCCACGTGACGGGCGCGGGCCATTCGCCCCTGCGCCCGGCCTCGTTCCTCCTCGTCGCGATGGTGGCGGCGGCCCTTCCGATCTGGATCAACATGTCGCTCATCGCCGTTCTCGCCGCGGTCGAGGGGGCTTCGCGCGTCGTTCCCGTCTACCCAGGCGTTCCCTGGCCGGAGATCGCCATGGACCTGGGGGCGGTCGCGGGGTTCCAAATCGTTCTGGCCGTGGGACTCGGATGGATCGTCCAGGCCGAGGTCCGCCGCAAGGACAGCTGGATGGGGCGCTTCCAGCGGCTCACGTCCGACGCGGAGACGTTCGATCCGCTCGTCGGATCGAGGGGTTCCGAGACGGCGCTCGCCATGGAAGACGAGGCCCGCCTGACGAGCCTCGTCCAGTCGGCGCAGGAGTTCGACCGGGTCCTGGCCGACCTGCTGGACACGATCAAGGAGGCGATCCCTTCGAACACGGTCGTTCTTTTCACGCGCCGCGAGGGGGAGGACGCGCTCGAGATGAAGGCTGTCCTATCGTGCGGTGAGGCGATCGACCGGGCCGCCGTGGTCCCCGTTGGCGTGGGGTACATGGGATGGGTCGCGCGCGAGATGAAGCCGCTCCACGTCGCTGAACTCAAGGGGGACGTGGCGCCGCTCGGATACTACGGCTCGGCCGAACCGGTGGAGTCGTTCCTCGCCGTGCCGCTCGTCGACCAGGGGTACATGCGGGGCGTGCTCGCCGCGGACAGCACGGAGCGCGGCGCGTTCTCCAAGGCGGACGAGCATCTGCTGGCCCGGTTCGCCGTCCAGATCGTCTACATCCTGCGGAAGACGACGGAGCAGCAGCAGATCATCCAGATCGCCCGGTCGTCCCGCGTCCTCTCCGAGATCGCCGAGGCGATCGGCAGGTCGCTCGATGTCGACCAGGTCTTGAACGAGCTGTTGGGGAAAGTCGGCGGGCTGATTCCGTACGACTCGGCCTGGGTCGTCCTGATCGATCCGGCTTCTTCCGAGCGGGGCATGGTGCGGGCCGCGGCGGGGATGGCGGACCCCGAACGCGTCGTCGGACAGGCCGTGGACGCGCGCGCGGGGGTCTTCGGCTTGATGATGGAGAACAAGCACCCCGTTCTTCTCTCGCGCCTCGAGGGGAAGGCCGGACAGGGTCCTTTCGCCTCGCTCGGCGGGACGGCGGACGCCGCTCTCCGGTCGTTCCTCGGCGTCCCGTTCGTCCTCCAGGAGAGGGTGCTCGGTTTCCTTCTCTTCGGATCGTTCACGGCCGACCGGCTGAACGGGTTCCACCAGTCGGTCGGGGGCCTCCTCGCGAAGCAGGTGGCCTACCAGATCGACAACGCGGAGCTCCACAAGCGGATCGAACAGCAGGCCGTGACCGATCCGCTGACGGGCCTCCTCAACCGCAGGCGGTTCGACGAGAAGATCGAGGAAGAGATGGAGCGCCTGGCGCGGGCCGGCGGCCCTCTCTCCCTGGGGCTCCTCGACATCGACCACTTCAAGCGGATCAACGACACGTTCGGGCACCCGGTCGGCGACGTTGTATTGAAGATCGTCGCCCAGGCGATCCTGGAGCAGGTCCGCGCGGTGGACGCCGTGGCCCGGTACGGGGGGGAGGAGTTCGCCCTCCTGCTCGTCGAGACCGACGCGCCGGGCGCCCGGAAGACGATGGATCGGATCCGCATGTCGATCGAGAAAGGGCAGTACATGCTGGATGGGCGGGAGGTGCCGGTTACCGTGAGTCTCGGGTTCACGACGTGCGCCGAGGGCCGCGCTGGCGCGGACGAGCTGATGGGCGAGGCGGACCGGGCGCTCTATCACGCCAAGGAGACGGGCAGGAACAGGGTCTGTTCGTTCGTGGAGATGTCCGGCCGCGGTCCGGAGACAGCGGCTTCCGGCGCGGGTTCCGCGGCTCCGGTCGGGAGGCGAACGTGAGGCGTCTTCTGCTCCGCTTGTTCCCGTGGATTCCCTCTCCCGGTCTCGGCTCCAAGATCCTTTGGGCCGTCCTGGCCCTGACGCTCGTCGCCGTGACTCTTATGACCGTGGTCGTCGACCGGCTCGCTGGGAAGATCCTCCGGGAGCGCGTCGAGAGGGAACTGGCCCTCCGGGCCGACAGGACGGTCCGCGAGATCTCTTTCTACCTGGAGGAACAGTCGCGCGAGGCCGTCGGGCTGGCCCAGGTCCCGACGGTGAAAGAAGTGCTGGCGGCGCTGGAGCGCGGCGATATTCCGGCGTTCGAGCGCGCACGGGCCGAGGCGGAGGCATTCCTTCTCTCCTATCAGGGACACAAGAAGCCGATCCAGGCAATCCGTCTGGTGGACGCGGGCGGGTTCGTCCTTCTGAAGATCAAGGAGGGCGCGATCGTTCCGCACCGCATCGCCCACACGGGGAAACCGGTCTGGGGCGTTTTCCACGTGGAGACCAAGGATTCGTTCCGGATGGCCATCAGCCAGCCCGAGGCTTCGGCGTGGCTGTCGAACTTCGAGCTGGGGAAGGAGGACCCCGTGGCCGCGGAGTTCTGCCCCGCGATGTTCCGGTATTCGACGCCGCTCTTCGACGGGCCGCCGGGGAATGGCCGGGGCGATGGAGCGTCTCCTGGGGGCGGGGGCCGACGCCTCGGCGTCCTCATCGTGAACTTCTGGGGGGAAAAGGTCGGGGAACTCGTCCGGGACGGGATCGATTCCACCACAGGCTACGCTCTGCTGGCCGAGCGAAACGGGGAGGATCCCAGCCGGGACGGCGTCTTCCTCGTTCATCCCGACCCCAAGGCCGTTTTTGGGAACCAGACCGGAGATACCCGCCGACTCGCGGGCGACCCGGTCGCGGGATGGGTGCGGCAGGCCGCGTCGGCCGAGAGCGACATTTACGAGCATCCCGGAACGGGAGACATCCTCGTCCACAGATACTATTCACCCTACCTGTCCGAAACGAGGGGCTGGGACCTCGTCTTCGTGGCGGAACGGGCGAAGGTGCTGGCGCCAGTGGCCAACTTGCGGCGCGTCCTGGCCGCCGTCTGGATCGTGTTCGTCGTCGCCTCGGCGCTGGCGGTCCCGCCTCTGTCCCGGTCTCTCGTCCGGCCCGTCAAGCGCCTGGTCGACGCCGTCAACCGCGTGGACTCTCCGGGGCCTCATCCGCCCGTTCCCGTCGAAACAGGGGACGAGATCGGCGAGTTGGGGCGGGCGTACAACCGGATGCTAACCCGCCTCCATGCGAGCCAGGTCGAGCGGGAGCGGGCCGAGGGCCGCTCCCGCCAGGCGGAGAAGCTCGCGTCGATCGGGGAATTCGCGGCGGGCGTGGCGCACGAGATCAACAACCCGCTCCACAACATCATCTCCCTCGCGAAACTCGCCCGGCGGGATCTGAGCGGGCGGGAAGGCGCCGCGGAGCGGGACCTCTCCCAGATCGCCCAGGAAGGAGAGCGGTGCGGGCGGATCGTGAGGGGGATCCTCACGTTCTCCCGGAAGTACGAGCCGATTCCCGAGCCGACGCGGCTGGCTGAGGTCGCGCGGGAAGCCGCCGGGGCTGTCCGCGAGGAATGCGAGGCCCGCGGCGTCTCGATCGACGTGAAGGCAGCGGAAGACGTCGAGGAAATCGCGGCCGACCGGGGGCAAATCCGGCAAGTCGTCGAGAACGTTCTTCGCAATGCCGTCCAGGCCTCCGGCCGGGCCCAGACCGTGACGATCCGCGTGGATGGGGCGGGACGGCCGGGCGTCCAGACGATCGAAGTCGTGGACCGGGGGTGCGGCATCGCCCCGGAGCACCTTCCCCGCGTCTTCGACCCGTTCTTCACGACGAAGCCCGTCGGGGCAGGGACCGGTCTTGGTCTTTCCGTCTGCTACGGCATCGTCCAGGCCCACGGCGGAACCATCCGGATCGAGAGCCGGCCGGGCGAGGAGACCCGATGCACCATTGCACTGCCGGCGGCGGTCGGCGGGGGCGTCTCTCCGGCCGCCCCGACGTCCGCGGCGACGTGACGGTCCCATGATCTCGGGGCGAATCATCATCGTCGACGACGATCCCGTCACGATCTCCATCTTCGATCGGATCCTGACGAGGGAAGGACACCGTGTCGAGTCGTTCGCCGAAGCCGGAAAGGCGGCTGTCGCGGCCCTGGAAGCCCCGCCGGACCTCGTCATCACAGACCTGAAAATGCCGGGGGAGAGCGGTCTTTCTCTGCTGGAACGGGTCCGCTCCCGGGTCCCGGACCTTCCCGTCATCGTCGTGACCGGCCATTCGAGCATCGAGTCGGCCGTGGAGGCGATGAAGAAGGGCGCTTACGACTACATCCAGAAGCCGGTCGACCCGGACGACCTGGCTTTCGTCGTCCGCCGGGTCCTTGAGGCTGTCGAGCTGAGGGACGAGAACCGGGTCCTTCGGGCCGAACTCGCCCAGGCTCCTCCCGCCCCCCGTCTTCTGGGAGAACACGCGGAGATGAAGCGCCTATTCGACCGTATCGACAAGGCCGCGCGGGTCATGAGCCATGTCCTGATTACGGGCGAGACGGGGACCGGGAAGGAGCTCGTGGCGAAAGAGATTCATCGGCTGTCGGGCCGGCGCGGGCCTTTCGTTCCAGTGCACTGCGGGGCGCTCGCGGAGACCCTCCTCGAGAACGAGCTGTTCGGCCACGAGAAGGGCGCCTTCACGGGGGCCGGAGAGACTCGGGCCGGACTGGTCGAGGCGGCCCAGGGGGGGACTCTGTTCCTGGACGAGGTGGCCTGCGTCTCTGCGGCCCTCCAGATCAAGCTCTTAAGGCTCCTTCAGGAGCGGACCTTCAGACGTGTGGGCGGAACTCGCGAGATCCGGGCCGACGTCCGGTTCCTGGCCGCGACGAACAGGGACCTGGGCGCTCTGGCGGCGAAGGGGGAGTTCAGGGAGGACCTCTACCACCGGCTGAACGTCGTGGTCATCGGCATTCCACCGCTTCGCGACCGGCGGTCGGACATCCCGTTTTTGGCCGATCACTTCCTGATGCGGGCGCGCGCCTCGACGGGAAAACAGGTCAACGAGATCCCGCCGGAGGTCCTTGCCGTTCTGTCGGCCTACGTCTGGCTGGGGAACGTCCGGGAGCTTGAGAACGTGATCGAGGGGGTCGTCGCGTTGATGGACGGCGATTCCATCGCCCTGGCAGATCTGCCCGCCCGTCTGACGGAGCCGGCTGTCGGCGGGAACCACGGCGGCGGACTCAGGCCGCTCAAGGAGATGGAACGGGCCCACATCCAGCGGGTCCTCGCCGCGTGTCACGGAGACAGGGGAAAGGCGGCGGCGATCCTGGGGATCGACAAGAGCACGCTCTGGAGGAAGCTGAAGGAATACGAAGAAGCAGTGGGAGGGGCCAAGGAGTAGGGAGTAAAGAGTAAGGGGCGTGGAGCATGAAAACGAAGGGATATGGGAAGAAACCTTCCTCCCCATACCCCCTAGTCCCGCTCTTTACGGCTTGATGTAGACGTACCCCTTCTGCTGAAGGTGGGCGATCTCCGCCACGCCGGCCTGGACGAACTCCTTGTCGCTCGTCCCGACCAGGTCCTTCATGTCGATCTTCTTGGATACGAGCGTGTTCCTGCAGAGGCCGAACTTCACGCCCTGCATCTTGAGCGCCTTGATCCGCGACTGGATCTCGGGCGTCGTCGTGTTCTTGTGGAACATGTTCAGCCCGTCTCCGTGGGCCACGGCCACGACGTCCAGGTTCTCCTGGCCGACGGCCTTCATGTGGTTCAAGATGTTTCCAAGGCCCGCGAACATGACCTTGGGGTCCCCGTTGTTGAAATGGTAGACGACCTTCTGCTTGCCGTAGTCGGCGGCGGAGGCGGGCATTGCAAAA
The DNA here is from genome assembly GCA_001803795.1 of Nitrospirae bacterium RBG_16_64_22. GTDB lineage: Bacteria > Nitrospirota > RBG-16-64-22 > RBG-16-64-22 > RBG-16-64-22 > RBG-16-64-22. The sequence goes on along the minus strand of MHEK01000058.1, from coordinate 6,915 downwards.
GCGAGGGTGACGGCCAGGACGGCGATCGAAGGAACCAGGAGCAATCTCTTCTTCATGACCGAATCCTCCATGCTGTGGGGAGAGGATCGGGGATCAGGGAACGAGGTGGCGTGGGGGAAAGCCTTCCTTCCCACCCCTCCGAACCCATCGCCCCAATCCCGCGACTTAAGGTTTGACGTAAATGTACCCTTTCTGCTGGAGTTTGACAAGCTCCGGAAGGCCTGCGGGATGAATCGGCACGTCGGTCGTTCCCTCCAGGTCTTTCTCGAAGTTGATCTTCTTTGCCGTGAGGGTGTTGTTGCAGATCGTGAGCTTGACACCCTGCATCTTGAGGTTCTTGATCTTGGCCTGGATCTCGGGCGTCGTCATCTTCTTGTCGAACATCGCGATTCCGTCTCCGTGGACGACGGCGACGATCTCGGCGTTCTCGGGTCCGATGGCCTTGAGGTGATTGAGCATGTTTCCGAGGCTCTTGTTGATCGTCGTTGTGTCGCCGTTGTTGAGATGGTAGACGACCTTCTGCTTGCCGTAGTCGGGGGCCGCCGAGGCGGAGCCTGCGGCGAGCGCGAGAACGACACATGCGGCGGCGGAGATTCCCCCCGCCCGGAGAACGAAGCGTTTCAGCATTGTTGACCCTCCCCTGAGTTGATGGTGTTTCATTCAGGCCGAGGCGAAACCCCTCCGGAGATTCATTCCGCCCCGGCCCGAACCTACCCCCGGACTGGGGTAAGGCAAGCATTTTGCCAGAGTGCGAATATGCGGGGCTGGAAACGCTCTGCCGGGAATATCCTGCATTTCCGCGGGATTCGCTCTGAGTCGCAGGAGACAAGCGAATCGCCGACAAGCGGCCCTCGCCGCGAGCCGCATCGCAATCTGCAATCCCGGATTGCAAAACGCGGACTGGTATTTCGGTGAATCGGAGAATCGGTGATCGGTGAATAGGTGAATAGGTGAATAGGTGAATA
>MHEK01000058.1:0-5934 GCA_001803795.1 Nitrospirae bacterium RBG_16_64_22 | reverse complement strand
TAGGTGAATAGGTGAATCGGGGAAATGGAGAGCCGATGCTGATCCTGGCGCTTGAGACGGCGACTATTCCCGGGAGCGCGGCCGTTGCCCGGGACGGCGAGGTCATAGGGGAAATCGAGCTTCCCCGGGACAAGTACATATCCGAGGCCCTTCTTCCGGCGATCGATGGTCTTCTCGGACGCGCGGGCGCCGGCCCGGAGGACCTGGATGTCCTGGCGTTCGCGATCGGTCCGGGATCGTTCACGGGCCTTCGCGTCGGCCTCGCGACGATCAAGGGTCTCGCGCTTGTTCTGGGTATCCCGATCGCGGCTGTCTCGAGCCTTTGCGTGATCGCCGCGGCTGTTTCTCCGAAGGGCGGGGGAATCATCAGGGCCGTGATTGACGCCGGACGAGGGGAGGTCTTCAGCGGCGTGTTTCGCGCCGAGGCGGGACGAGTGGAAACCATTGAGGAAGAGAAGAGGATTCGATGGGCGGATCTCTGGCCGGACGTCAGCTCGGAAGAGATCATTGCCGGTCTGATCCCCGAATCTGAGGGCGCACGGGCCAGGGATCGGGGCGCACTCGCGGCCCCTCTCCGTCCGTCGGCCGGGGGCGTCGCCAGGCTGGCTTTCGATCGGATGGCCCAAGGCGACATGAGGCCGATGGCTGTCGATGAGGTTTCGATCCGATATCTGAAGCCGTCATGGGCCGAGGAGGTCCTGGGGGAACGTGGAGCCGTTGCGTCAGCCGGAAAGGAGGGGGCGCAAGCCAGCGGCGTCGTCATCGACCGAATGGGCGCGTCGGACCTCCCGGCCGTCCTGGCCATCGAACGGGCATCCTTCTCGAACCCGTGGACGATGGCCCAGTTCAAGGCGGAGCTTGCCGACCCCCACGGGGTCTCGGTTCCCCTCGTGGCGCGGAATGCCGATGGAAGACCGGTCGGGTTCTTGTGCGGCCGGATCGCGGCCGGGGAGGCGGAGATTCTCGACCTCGCCGTCGAGGCCGACCGGAGGCGGTGGGGGATCGGCATGAGGCTGTTGACAGCATTTCTGGACAAAGCCCGGGCGGCCGGAGTCTCCAGGGTCCACCTCGAGGTTCGGGCGTCGAATACCCGCGCCCAGCTCTTCTACAGGCGGTTCGGATTTCAGGGGGCGGGACGGAGGCCGGCCTACTACCGCCGGCCGACCGAGGACGCGATTCTGCTGACCCTTGACATGACGAAAACCGTTGCGTCGATCGGGTAATTTGTGCAATCGTAATAAGCATAATCCTTCCGCCTGGCGTTGTTCCGCCGAGAACAGGAGGTGACCCGACCCAGACATTCACCCCCGGTAGATCCGCCCCACACCTATAACGACAAAGGAGGTCTGCCATGGCAGCGAGCAGCGATGGAACGGTGTCAGCAATGGGAACGATCGAGGCGCGGCTTGAGACCCTGAAAGGGGAACATCGCGTCCTCGGGATCCGGCTCGAAGAGCTCAACGGTAGACGGCACCTGACCCCGGAGGAAGAAGTCGAGCGGAACACGATCCGCAAGAAGAAGCTTTTCCTCAAGGATCAAATGTCGTCCATCGCACGAGACCCGATGCCGAGTCCGCCCTCCCCCTCGGGGGTCCGTCGAGTCAGCCCTTCTCCGGCATAGCGAGCAACCCGCGGATTTCCTTCCCGATCCTCCCGGGGCCGGAATCAGCCCCGGGAGGGGCTTCACCCCTAATCGGCACCCCTAATTGCCATTGATCGAAGTTTGCCTTACGTGCTAGTCTTATCGCGGACTTAGCGCGTCAATGGTCAAGCGAGGAGATCGTTGAAAATCACCGGCGCGGAAATATTCGTGAACGCCCTCAAGAAAGAGGGCGTGGACACGATCTTCGGCTACCCCGGGGGGGTCGTCCTGAAGGTCTTCGACGTCCTCTACGGCGAGAAGGACCTGAAGGTCGTGCTGTCCCGCCACGAGCAGGGGGCGACCCATATGGCCGACGGGTACGCCCGCGCCACGGGCAAGCCGGGGGTGGTCCTGGTCACGTCCGGGCCGGGGGCGACGAACACGGTGACGGGGATCGCCACGGCGCACATGGATTCGATCCCGCTCGTCGTCTTCACGGGGCAGGTTCCGACGAAGATGATCGGGAACGACGCCTTCCAGGAAGCCGATATCGTGGGGATCACCCGGCCGTGCACGAAGTACAACTTCCTCGTGAAGGATATCCGCGACCTGGCGCGGACGATCAAGGAAGCGTTCGTCATCGCCACGACGGGGCGGCCCGGCCCGGTGCTGGTGGATCTGCCCAAGGACGTTCTCGCCGACAAGGCGGAGTTCGACTATCCGTCTGAGGTCAAGATCCGGTCGTACAATCCGAAGTACGTCGGGAACAAGTGGCAGATCAGGCAGGCGGCCCAGGCGATCCAGAAGGCCAAGCGGCCCGTCATCTACGCGGGAGGCGGCGTGATCCTCTCCAACGCCGCGGCGGAGCTCAAGGATCTCGCCGAGATGGTCCAGATTCCCGTGGCGCTCACGCTCATGGGGCTGGGGGCTTTTCCCGGGAGGCATCCGCTCTTTCTCGGCATGCTCGGCATGCACGGGACCTATCAGGCCAACATGGCCCTCTACAAGTCGGACCTCGTTGTCGCGATCGGCGTCCGGTTCGACGACCGGGTGACAGGCAAGGTGGACGAGTTCTGTCCGGAGGCCAAGATCATCCACGTCGACATCGATCCGACGTCGATCCGGAAGAACATCCACGTCGACATCCCGATCGTGGGCGACGTGAAGTTCGTCCTCACCGACCTGATCCGGGAGATCCGGGAGATGCAGGCGGCGGGGGAGACGTGGGAGGCGATCCCGCGGACGTGGCACCGCCAGATCGACGAGTGGCGGACCGAGCACCCCCTCTCCTACGAGTGGGACGAGGAGGTCATCAAGCCGCAGTACGTCATCGAGAAGATCTCCGAGATGGCGGGGGAGAACGCGATCGTCACGACCGACGTGGGGCAGTGCCAGATGTGGACGGCCCAGTTCTACAAGTTCGAGCGGCCGCGGACCTTCCTCACGTCCGGAGGGCTGGGGACGATGGGGTACGGGCTTCCGGCCGCGATCGGGGCGCAGATGGCGTTCCCGGACCGCCTCGTGGTGGACGTCGCCGGCGACGGATCGTTCGAGATGAACGTCCAGGAGATGGCCACCGCGGTCATCCAGAAGCTTCCAATCAAGATCGCGATCCTGAACAACGGGTACCTCGGGATGGTCCGTCAATGGCAGGAGCTTTTCTTCAACCGCCACTATTCCAGCTCGGACCTGACCGGTCAGCCCGACTTCGTCCGGCTGGCCGAGGCGTACGGGGCGGTCGGCCTGCGCGCGGCCCGGCCCGAAGAGGTGGAGCCGACGATCCGCAAGGCGTTCGAGACCCCGCGTCCCGTGATCATGGAGTTCGTCGTCAACCGGGAGGAGAACGTCTTCCCCATGGTCCCCGCCGGCGGCGCCAACCATCAGATGATGTTCGGCGCGGAGCGGAAGAAGCCCGAGGGACGGCTCCGGGTGGCGAGAGGCTGACGGCGGATGCGGCACATCATCTCCGTCCTCGTCGAGAACAAGTTCGGCGTGCTGTCGCGGATCGCCGGCCTCTTCTCCGGGCGCGGTTTCAACATCGAGACGCTCTCGGTGGCGCCCACGCTCGACCCGCAGATCTCGCAGATGACGATCGTCACGGCCGGAGACGACCAGATCATCGAGCAGATCACGAAACAGCTCAACAAGCTGATCGACGTGATCAAGGTGACGGACCTCACGGAGAAGGAGTTCGTCGAGCGGGAAATGGTCATCGTGAAGGTCAGTCCCCCGGCCGAACAGCGGGCGGAAGTGCTGAGGACCTGCGAGATATTCCGGGGGCGGGTCGTGGATTCGAGTCCCAAGACCTACACGGTTCTGGTGACGGGCGACGACAAGAAGATCGGCGCGTTCATCGAGCTGTTGCGGCCGCTCGGGATCAAGGAGATCATCCGGACGGGGAAGATCGCGATCGGAAGGGAATGAATAAAACAGGAATCGGTGAATGGGTGAATCGGTGAATCGGGCAACCTGGATTCGCGCGGAGGGAACGAGCAGATGAAGGTGTTCTACGACAAGGACGCGGACCTCACGAAGCTGTCGGGCAAGACGGTCTCGGTCATCGGGTACGGGAGCCAGGGGCACGCCCACGCGAACAACCTCAAGGACAGCGGCGTGTCGGTCCTTGTGGGCCTGGCGGAGGGGAGCGCCTCGCGCAAGAAGGCGCAGGACGCCGGACTCGCGGTGGGGAGCGTCGCCGACGTCGTCCGCAAGGCGGACATCGTCATGGTCCTCGTTCCGGACGAGAAGATCGCCGACCTGTACGGCTCCGAGATCGGTCCCAACCTGAAGAAAGGCGGATACCTGGCTTTTGCCCACGGGTTCAACATCCACTTCGGACAGGTCGTCCCGCGGTCCGACGTCAACGTGTTCATGGTGGCGCCGAAATCGCCCGGCCATCTCGTGCGGCACGAGTACACGAAGGGGAACGGCGTGCCGATGCTTCTGGCCGTCCAACAGGACCCGTCTGGGGACGCGCGGTCGGTGGGGCTGGCGTACGCCTCCGCGATAGGCGGCGGGCGGGCCGGGATCATCGAGACGACCTTCCGCGAGGAGACGGAGACCGACCTCTTCGGCGAGCAGGTGGTCCTCTGCGGCGGCACGACGGCGCTCATCACGGCGGCCTTCGAGACGCTGGTCGAGGCGGGATACGCGCCCGAAATGGCCTACTTCGAGTGCCTGCACGAGCTGAAGCTCATCGTCGATCTGATCTACGAGGGCGGCATTTCGAACATGCGGTATTCGATCAGCAACACGGCGCAGTACGGCGACCTGACCCGCGGACCGCGGATCGTCACCGAAGAGACCAAGGCCGAGATGAAGAAGATCCTGGGCGAGATCCAGAGCGGGGCGTTCGCCCGCGAGTGGATGCTCGAGAACAAGGTCAACCGGCCGGTGTTCAACGCGCTCACGCGGCGCGGCGAGGAGCACCAGATCGAGGGAGTCGGGAGCCGGCTTCGGGCGATGATGCCGTGGCTCGCGCACGGCCGGATCGTGGACAAGAGCAGGAACTGAGGAGCGACCGGATGCCAAGCGTTCTGGGCACGCGCGGGCGTCGAGACCCGCGCAAGGGGATATATCTTCTTCCGAATCTTCTGACGTCGGCGAACCTGTTCGCCGGGTTCTTCGCCATCGTCGGGGCTTTCAACGGGGAATACGTCCAGGCCGCGACGGCGATCCTCATCGCGATGGTGTTCGACTTCCTGGACGGGCGGGTGGCGCGCCTGGCCCGCGCCGAGAGCCGGTTCGGGATCGAGTACGATTCGCTGGCCGATCTCGTCTCGTTCGGGCTCGCGCCGGGGGTCCTGATGTACGCATGGGCCCTCGATGCGTACGGGCGGCTGGGCTGGGCCGCCTCGTTCCTGTTCGTCGTGTGCGGGGCTCTGCGGCTTGCGCGGTTCAACGTGCAGGTCGGACGGGTCGAATCGACGCACTTCGTCGGTCTTCCTATTCCGGGGGCGGCGGCCGTGCTGGCGACGAGCGTCATCCTCGACATGCACTTCCTCGGGCTCGGGCGCGAGATCCGCCCTGTGCTGATGCTCGGAATGACGTATGCGCTCGCGTTCCTGATGGTGAGCAACATCCGGTACCGGAGCTTCAAGTCGTACGCGATGGGGGAGCGGCGGCCGTTCCGGATCCTGGTCTGGGCGATCCTGATCCTGGTCCTGGCTGCGATCCAGCCGCAGATCGTGATCTTCGGCCTCGTTCTTCTCTACGCCGCTTCAGGGCCGATGGAGCACTTCTTCGGCGGATTGATCAGGCGTCTTCTCAGGAAGCCCGTCCCGGCCGACGCGTCCCCGCGCGCGGCGGACGACGAAGATGACGTTGCGGACCAGGAGGTGATTGTAAGAAAA
>MHEK01000057.1 GCA_001803795.1 Nitrospirae bacterium RBG_16_64_22 | reverse complement strand
GGTCTTCCGTACGACACTGACCCGCTGGGAGCGTACGTCCGCGAGTCGCGGATCGTCGTTGACGATCGGATCGACTGCATGTACCACACGTTCCGCTCGGCCGAGCTGGCGCTCTCGTCCACCCCGGAGGAGGCGGTCTCGCGGGCGCTCGATCTCCGGTTCCGCACTCGCGGGAAGATTGAAGACAGCCGTGTCATCAACTACGACGAGCGGTTCGAGTACGGCGAAGACATGATCGACAGCGGCAGGTGGGGGCGCGAGATCACGAAGGAGCTGGGGCCTGTCGCCGGGGTTTCGGGGACGAGGGGCAGGGGCAATGTGGAATACCTGGGACGCGAGCCGCTCGCGCGGGCCGCGGCGACAGGGTCGCTCAGGAGCGGCGACATCCTTTTCTGGATCAAGGACCCGCAGAAGCGGATCGTGGGAGAGATCGTCGGCCACATCGGGATCGTGAAGAGGAAAGGCGAGAAGGCGTACATGATCCATGCGGGAGGCGTGAAGGCGAACGGGCGGAAGCCGGGCGGCGGCGAGGTGAAGAAGGTCCTTCTCTCCGACTACTTGGCGGGGACATCGTTTCTCGGGGCGCGGGTAACGAGGTTTGAGGAAGACACGGTCAATCGGTGAATGGGTGAATCGGTGAATCGGTGAATCGAGAGCCGACTGGCCGTTAGTCGGTTCCCCTGTCCGCCAGCCAGGGAGGGTGCAGGATGCTCGCGAAGGTCATGAGCGCGTCCGTTGTCGGAATCGACGCGATCCCCGTGGAGGTCGAGGCGGACATCGCCCTGGGGCTTCCCACGTTCGCCACGGTGGGTCTCCCCGACGCCGCGGTGAAGGAGAGCCGGGACCGGGTGAGGTCGGCCGTCAAGAACGCCGGGTTCGAGTTCCCGATGAAGAGGATCACGGTGAACCTCGCGCCGGCCGACGTGAAGAAGGAAGGGTCGGCCTTCGATCTTCCGATCGCCGTCGCGATCCTCCTGGCCGAGGGGGCGTTCGCCGCGCGCGAGGCGGACCGCTGGCTGTTGGTCGGCGAGCTTTCCCTCGACGGGCGGGTGAAGGGGGTGCGCGGGGCCCTGTCCATGGCCGTGATGGCCCGGGCCCGCGGCTTCCGGGGGCTGATCTTGCCCGAGGAGAACGCGGCGGAGGCGGCCATCGTCGAGGGCGTCGCGGCCATCGGCGTCGCGACACTCCCCCAGGTGGTCGAGTTCCTGGCCGGGAAACAGGATATCCGGCCGGCCCGCGTCGACGCGGACCGCCTCTTCGCTGACTCCTCGGCCTACGGCGAAGACCTGGCCGACGTCCGAGGCCAGGAGCACGCGAAGAGGGCGCTCGAGGTGGCGGCGGCCGGCGGCCACAACCTCCTCATGATCGGCCCGCCCGGTTCCGGCAAGACGATGCTCGCCCGGCGGATCGCGACGATCCTCCCGGAGATGACCTTCCCCGAGGCGATCGAGACGACGAAGATCCACTCCGTCGCGGGGCTTCTCCCCAAGGAGAGCCCGCTCATCGCCACGCGCCCCGTAAGGAGCCCGCACCATACGATTTCGGACATCGCGCTGATAGGCGGCGGGACATACCCGCGTCCCGGCGAAGTGAGCCTCGCCCACCACGGCGTCCTTTTCCTGGACGAGCTCCCGGAGTTCAAGCGAAACGCGCTCGAGGTCCTCCGCCAGCCGATCGAGGAGGGGAAGGTCACGATCTCCCGCGCCAGCTCGTCCCTCACGTTTCCCGCGGCCTTCATGCTCGTCGCCGCGCTCAACCCCTGCCCGTGCGGCCACTACACGGATCCCTCGCGGGAGTGCGTCTGCACGCCTCTCCAGATCAAGCGATACCGGTCGCGCGTCTCCGGCCCGCTGATGGACCGGATCGACCTGCACGTGGACGTGCCCGCCGTGAAGGTCCGGGAGCTCTCGGTCGAAGGCGAGGGCGTGGAGCCGTCGGCGGCCGTCCGGGAGCGGGTGAACCGGGCCCGGCGGATCCAGCAGGAACGGTTCTCGGGCGAGGGGATCTACTGCAACGCCCAGATGAGGCCGCGGCAGATGAAGAAGCACGCCGCCCTCGACGCCGAGTCCCGGACGATGATCGAGTCCGCGATGGTCCGCCTGGGTCTGTCGGCGCGGGCCTACAACCGGATCCTCAAGGTCTCCCGCACGATCGCGGACCTGGACGGCGAGAGCCGCATCCTTCCTTCGCACATCGCCGAAGCGATCCAGTACCGGACGCTCGACCGAAAGAGCGGGTAAACCTAGAAAAAGCAGTTGAACCGCGGAGCACGCAGAGAACGCAAAGGAGTGCATGGGATTTGAAGACACATCGACCTCACCAAGCCGGTGAGCATCAAAATCGCCCGAAAAGATGTTCCTCCCCCGATCGGATCGGGGTCCTCTGCGGTGAGTGAACTGCGGTTTTTAGGCCAAAAAAACCTTTTTCTTCTCTTATTTCGGGACGTGTGCTAGATTCCCGCCGTTATCCCCTCCGGCGCATCGGCGGAGACACGCGTTGAGCGGACCGGCCCCATCCATGGCCAGATTGGCGTCAGCCCCGAAGTACGGATCCAGCTGATCGAGGTCGGTGAATGCGCCGTGAGGAGCCCGCCGGACCTGGTCCTGGAAACCTGTCTCGGCTCCTGCGTGGCCGTCGCCCTCAATTCCGGCGCGGTTCCCGATCTCGTGGGCGGAGGGCTTCGCGCCGATGAGGACTGACGCGGGGGTCCGTCTGTTCCGGGATTACGGCCTGTCCGAGATCCTGGCGTGGCTCTACGAGACCCACGGGTTCGACTTCCGCAACTACCGCGCGCCGACTCTCGAGCGCCGGATCTCGCGCCGTCTCTACCTGACGGGTGCCAAGTCGTACGGGGAATATCTCGCCCGGCTCAAGGAAACTCCCGCGGAGCTCACGCACCTCCTCGAGGACCTCACGATCAAAGTGAGCCGGTTCTTCCGGGACGCGCCGATGTTCGAGCGGCTGGCCCGCGACGTCCTGCCGACGCTCCTGTCGGGCCGTGGCCGGGGCGGGACTCGCTCGTTCCGGGCCTGGTGCGCCGGATGCGCGAACGGGGAGGAGGTCTACTCCCTGGCGATCCTCGTGGAGGAGATGATCCGCCGCCGCGCGCGGCTCCGCGTGATGATCCACGGGACCGACCTCGACGACAAGGCCGTCCGGGCGGCGAGGGCGGGTCTCTATGCCGAGAGCGTGCTGGGCGAAATCCCGCACGGGCATCTCAAAGCTTACTTCGAAAGGGCGGGCGACGATTACGCCGTCCGGGAGGCGGTCCGCCGCCACGTCCATTTCTCCCGGTACGACCTGACGTCGCGAAGGTCGCTCTCTCCGCCGGGCGGCGTCTTTGCCGACTACGATCTCATCTTCTGCAGGAACGTTCTCATCTATTACGATCTTTCCCTGCAAGAGAGGATCGTGAGCAAGTTCACGAAGGTCCTGGCGCCCGGTGGCGTCCTGGTCCTGGGGACGGCCGAGCATATCCCCCGCCCGGTCGCGCCGATGTTCGAGGCGGTCAGCCGGCGGTGGAAGATTTTCCGGCGGCTGTCGGACGTGCCCCCGCCACCGGTCTTCCGGGAGGCCCTTGGGCGCTGATCGTCCGTGGAGGGAGAGAGGACTTATGAAGACGATTCATTTCAAGCTCGGCCTCATGTTCAACATTCTCGTTCTGTTCATCGTCATTCTGGCCGGGGGGACGTACTTCGTCCTGAGCCACATGCAGGGGGCTTCCGAGCAGGTGAACCTCGCGGGACGCCAGCGGATGTTGTCCACGCGCATGATGCTGGAAGCCGCGAAGATCTCGGCCGGGGCGGACGCGGCCGTCGCCCGGGAGAGACTGCGGGCCGACATCGAGGAGTTCGAGCGAGCCCTGGTGCTTCTCCGGAGCGGCGGATCGGAACGGGGGAGCCAGTTCGTCGACACGGCGGACCAGAAGGAGCAGATGGACCGGATCGAGGCCCGGTGGAAGGAGGCGAAGGCCGTCCTTTCTTTATCCTCCAGGGCGACGCGCCGCGGGACGCGGGACGCTTCCTCCGGCAGGCCGACATGATCCTGCCGCCGCTCGTTCGAGAGATCGACGCCGGCGTGGGCCTCCTCTCCCGGCACACCGAGGAGGAGGTCCGGAACCTGCTGTACGCTCAGCAGGCCTTCCTCGTCATCGCCATTGTCCTTTCGGTCGGCGGGTGGGCGTTCGTCCACGGCCGGGTCGTCCGCCCCATCCGCGAGATCTCGCAAGGCCTGGCCGAGATGGAGAGGACGGGCGTCTACGGCGCGTCTCTTCCTGTCCGGTCGGACGACGAAGTCGGCCGTCTCGCGACGTCGTTCAACAACCTCTCGTCCCGGCTCTCGGAACGGACGCGCGAGGTGGACCTCGCGCACGGCAAGATCAAGGAGGCGTACGAGGCCCTCGCCCGCCACGCCGGGGAACTCGAGACCCGCGTGATCGATCGGACGGCCGCCCTGGAGACGGCGCGCGCCGACCTCGAGAAGAAGAACGAAGCGCTCCTGAGGGAGAAATCGTTCCTCGTCGGGTACGAAGACATCCTGACGCTCCTGAACCAGGGCCAGAACAGCGGCGTCCTCCTTCCCGGTCTTCTCCGCCATCTCCTCGAAGTGATCCGGGGGCAGGCCGGCGTCATCCATCTGGTCCAGGATTTCTCGGATCGTCTTGTCGTGGGAGCGGCTTTCGGTGTGGACGATGCATGGTTGAGGGACCGCGCGGGAAGGCGCGGACTGCCGGATCAGGTTGTCCGCGACAAGAAACCGATCTTCGTGGAGGATGTGCCCGAGGAGTACTTCCGGGTCGAGTCGGGGATCGGATCGCGCCTTCCGCGCTCGCTTGCCCTTCTTCCCCTCCTCTACGCGGACAAGGTCGAAGGGGTGCTCGAGGTCGGATCGCTTAACCACTTTGACGAGGACGACCGCGACTACCTCTGGGCGGCGGCCGGCCAGATCGGGATCGGGCTTCACAACCTGGCGGCGGCCGAACGCCTCTTGAAGCTGGCCGCCGATCTCCAGGGGGCGAACGAAACGCTTACGGCTCAGAATGAGGAGCTCCAGAGCCAGACGGAGGAACTCCAGAGCCAGAGCGAGGAGCTCCAGGCCCAGAGCGAGGAGCTCATGGCCCAGAAGGTGGATCTCGAAGAAAAGACGCGCGCGGTGGAGGAAGCGAACCGCCTGAAGAGCGAGTTCCTGGCGAACATCTCGCACGAGATCCGGACGCCGATGAACGCCATCACCGGCTACACCGACATCCTCCTCGAGCTTCTCAAGGGGAAGATCGATCCGCCGATGTACGCCAACCTGGAGCGGATCCGCCTGGCGGCCAAATCGCTCCTCAACCTCATCAACGATCTCCTCGACATCTCCAAGATCGAGGCGGGCCGCCTGGAGATCCAGCCCGGCGCCTGCCGGATACATGAGGCGCTGGACCGGGTCTACGCGGTGATCGGGCCCCAAATGGAAAAGAAAGGACTCTCCTGGCGGACGGAAGGCGTGGCGGACCTCCCCGAGCTCTGGACGGACGAGGGGCGGCTGGAGCAGATCCTCCTCAACATTCTGGGGAATGCCGTCAAGTTCACGGCGCGCGGAGGGATCACTGTCCGGGGGCGGCGGGGGGCCGAGGACCGCGTGGTCGTGGAGGTGCAGGACACCGGGATCGGGATTCCCTCGTCGGCGCTCTCCCATATCTTTGAGGCCTTCCGGCAGGCGGACGGAACGACCACTCGCCGGTATGGCGGGACCGGCCTGGGCCTCCACATCGTGCGCGAACTGGCGCGGCTCATGGGGGGAGAGGTCTGGGTCGAGAGCGCGAAGGGACACGGCTCGACGTTCTCCGTGAGCCTTCCGGTGCGTCTGCCGGCGTCTCCCGAGTTCTCCGCCGCTCCAGCGGGGGCCGCGGAGTCTCATCCGGCGGCCCGCCCGGAACCGGCGCCGCGAGGGCGGCGCGGAGGCGCCGTCCTGATCGTCGAAGACGATCCGGCCCAGAGGGACATCCTGGAACACGCTCTTCGCTCGGCGGGCCTTCCGCTCCGGGTGGCGGCCGACGGCGCGGAGGCGATCCGGACGGCGATCCGGGAGCGTCCCTCGCTCATCACGCTCGACCTTGCCATGCCGGGCGTTGACGGGTTCGCCGTTTACCGGGCGCTCCGGGAGAATTCCGCGACGCGCGACGTTCCCGTGATCGTTCTTTCAGCGGCGGAGCTGACGAAAGGGGAAAGAGAGCGGCTTGCGGGGGTCCGGGGGATTCTCCAGAAGGGCGTGATCGCGCGGGACGAACTGTTGGGTCTTATCCGGGAGATCCTGGGGGTTTAAGGGCCGGTGAATCGGTGAATGGGTGAATCGGTGAATGGGAAAGACTCCCAACCACCTAGCCATCCAACCGCCCGATCTGTGCCAGTTGGGGCTTGAAGATAACGGGTGGGGAAGATAAAGTACGCGGACTTTGTTCCAAGGATCTACGCCGGCCTTCGCCCCTCCTGCCATTTCCGGGCTGTTTCTTAGGCGGGGAGGTAACCCTTGAAAGAGAGCACGATCCTGGTCGTGGACGACGAGGAGATGAACCGCAACCTTCTGGTTCAGATGCTGACCTATTTCGTCCCGGGGACGTTCCGGATTCTGGAAGGGGTGGACGGCATCGAAGCCGTGGAGATCGCCCGGCGGGAGCGGCCGGATCTCGTTCTCCTCGATCTCTCGTTGCCCAAGAAGGACGGGTGGGCCGTCGCCCGGGAGATCAAGGACGACGCGGCGACTCGGGAGATACCGGTCGTCGCGGTGACGGCCCATACGATGATCGGCGACCGCGAGAGCGCCCTGGCGTCCGGCTGCGACGATTTCCTTTCCAAGCCGATCGACAAGGAGGATCTCGTAAGAGTCGTGGGCCGGTGGCTCGGCCGGCCCCAGCCGGGGAGAGTGTAAGGTGGCGTCGCGGTCCGTCCGGAGAAAGGTCCTCGTTGTGGAGGACGACGAGATGCTCCAGGAGCTCTACCGCCAGCTTCTGGAGATGCTCGGGTACGATTCGGTCGTCCTTGGGCGGGCCGAAGAAGCCATCCAGGCTCTCTCAACCGAAGCCGTCGACGGCGTGATCCTGGACCTTGTCGTGCCGAGGGAGACAGGGCTGCCTGTTCACGAATGGATTGCCCAGAACCGTCCGGAACTCCTGAGGAAGACGATTCTTGCCTCCGGCGATTTTACTCATCCAGAGATCCGATCCTTTACGGCCCGGCACGACGTGCCGAAGCTCGTCAAGCCGTTTGGTCTTGCGGATCTGTCGGATATTCTGGCGCGCCTCTTCGGGGGCCCCGCGGACCCGCCTGGAGCGTAACGGGCCGGGCGTTCCCCGTCCGTCGTTCTTCGCTCCCCTTTCCGGCGTTCCCTTCTCGAAGCTGGCGGACGAGCGATTCGGCCCCCTGTTCGGCGTTCCCCCTCATCACCTGACCGACGCGCTCCGCGTCCTTCGCTTTCGCGGCCTTGACGATCTCCTGGTGCTGTTTGACCGAAGACTGCATCCGCCCCGGGACGCTCATCGCGGCGATCCGGACGTGGACGTAGTGCTGAACGAGCGAGTGGATCAGGCTCCGCAGCTTCTCGTTGCCGCAGGCCCGGTGGAAGATCTCGTGGAATTGGTTGTCCAGATCGAAGAATTCCTTGACGTCGTTCCGGCGGGCCGCCTCGCCCATGAGGCTGTTCAGATCGGCGAGCCGGGCGACATCGCGCGGGCGGAGATGGGGGGCGGCGAGCCGGGCGGCGTCCCCCTCGAGCAGGCCCTTCACGGCGTAGAACTCGCGGACGTCCGTGGGCGTGATCGGCGACACGATGGCCCCCCGGTGAGGCCTGACCGTCAGGAATCCCTCGGACTCGAGCTGGCGGAGGGCCTCCCGGATCGGCGTCCGGCTGATTCCGAATGCCTGGGCGAGCTCCGGTTCGGCGATTCGCTCGCCGGGTCCCAGGAGGCCGCGGATGATCGACTCCCGGAGGGACTCGGCGATCCGCTCGCGGAGCGTCCGGGGCTCGTTGCGGGACATCTTGGTGAGAGGGGAGGGACGGAGGAAGCCGACTTTCTTCATGCGACGAATTGTATACAGGAAACCGGCCGCGGGCAAGGGGATTGACTGGGCGGGGGAAGTGCGGAGTTGGGAGGGCCCTGCCAACCCCTCAAGAATTGGAAATTGGAAATTGAAAATTTGCAATCCTGGATCTGGATCGAGAAGACGGAGGGCTGGGGCAGGATTGTAAATTGGAAATTTGAAATTGGAAATTGGAAACCTGCAATCTTGGATCTGGATCGAGGAGACGGAGGGCTGGGGCAGGATTCAAGATTTGGAATTTACAATTTGAAGTTTACAATTTACAATTTCCAATGCAACCGAAGAAATCCTTGACTCTCCCCGGCCCTCTGTATACTGTATACACGCTTTCCCCCCTTGGGACCCCCTTCTGGAGGATTCCTGACACGTGAAGATCACGCTGGGGCCGTCCAACCCCTCGAAGGCGTTCCCGCGCCTCGTCGAGAGCCTCTCCGGAGAAGACCTCTCCAAATGCTACCAGTGCGGGAACTGCACGGGCGGATGCCCCGTGTCGTTCGCCATGGACATATCCCCCTCTCAGGTTATCCGGATGGTCCAGCTCGGGCAGGAGGAGGCGGTCCTCCGGTCCAACGCCATCTGGCGTTGCGTGTCGTGTCTCCAGTGCTTCTCCCGCTGTCCCAAGTGCGTCGATCTTTCGCGGATCATGGAATCGCTTCGGAGGCTCTCCCTCCGGCGCGGGTATGAGCCTGTGTCGGTGAAGGCCCTTCCGGACGAGTTCATCCGCCGGTCTCCGCAGATGGCGCTCGTCGCCGGATTCAGGAAGCTCGTGCCGTGAAGATCCCCTACTATCCCGGATGCACGCTCTCGACCGTTGCCCAGGACTTCGACCGGTCGGCCCGGCAGTCGATCCGGGACCTGGGCGTCGAGCTCGAGGAACTCTCCAAGTGGAACTGTTGCGGGACGTCGTTCCCCCTCACGCCGGAGAACGTCATCGGCCTGGCCGGTCCCGGCAACGTCCTGATCCAGGCCATGAAGGCGGGCGGGACGGTCTCGACACTCTGCTCCTTCTGCTACAACACGCTCCGCCGGACGAACAACACGCTCAAATCGGACGTCGGCCGCCGCGACGTTCTGGCTTCTTTTCTCGAGACGGACGGCCTGGGGGACGTAAAAGTCCTCCACCTCCTTGAAGTCCTCCGCGATCAGGTCGGTTTCGCCGGGGTCAAGGCGAAGGTTGTCCGGCCGCTCAAGGGTCTCAAGGTGGCCGCCTACTACGGCTGTATGCTCCTCCGGCCCGCCGATGCGGCGATCGATCATCCCGAGTCCCCGAAGATCTTCGAGGACTTCCTGGCGGCGCTCGGCGCCACGCCCGTCGACTGGCCGAACCGGGGTGAATGCTGCGGGTCGCATCTGGCGATGAGCGAGACGGACCTGGTCAAGCGGCTCTCCGGCTCCATCCTTTCCTCGGCCCAGGCGTGCGGCGCCGATCTCCTCACGACGAGCTGTCCGCTCTGCTTCCACAACCTCGTCAAGAGCCAGGAAGCGATCCTGCGCGACGAGGGGAAGGAAACCGTTCTCCCCGTGATCTACTTCACGCAGATCCTGGGCCTGGCCCTGGGCGAAGGTCCCGAGGCGATGGGAATCGCCGACGGCGTCATGGGGGCGGGGTCGGTTCTCAAGGCCAAGGGGCTCTGGCCCGCGGCGGTTCCGGCGGGCAGCTCGGGAGGGGATGCGTAATGGCGCGGATCGGCGTCTTCGTCTGCCAGTGCGGGAACAACATCGCGGCCGAGGTGCGGACCGCCGAGGTGGCGGAGAAGCTCAAGGATGTTCCGGGCGTCGTCCACGCCGAGGACGCGCGGTTCTACTGCTCCAATCCCGGCCAGGAGCAGATCCGGAAGATGATCAAGGAGCACAACCTCGACGGCTTGATCGTCTCCGCCTGCTCGCCCCACATGCACGAGAAGACTTTCCGGAAGGCGGCGGAGACCGCGGGCCTCAATCCGTTCCGGGTCGAGATCGCGAACATTCGGGAGCACTGCTCCTGGGTCCACCACGACCCGACGAAGGACCTGGGGACGGAGAAGGCGTCCGACATCGCCCGGATGATGGTCGAGCGCGTCAAGCGCGACCGGCCCCTCTCCAAGATCAAGATCCCCGTGACGAAGCGGGCTCTCGTGATCGGCGGCGGCGTCGCCGGGATCCAGGCGGCGCTTGACATCGCCGACGGCGGGCGGGAAGTGGTCCTCGTGGAGCGCGAGCCCTCGATCGGCGGCCACATGGCCCAACTCTCCGAGACGTTCCCCACGATGGACTGCTCTCAGTGCATCCTCACGCCCAAGATGGTGGAGGCGTACCAGCACCCGAACATCCGGCTCGTGACCTACGCCGAGGTGGAGAAGGTGGACGGGTACATCGGGAACTTCACGGTCACGATCCGCAAGAAGGCCAAGAGCGTGGTCGAGGAGAACTGCACTGAGTGCGGCGAGTGCATCGAGAAGTGCCCCATCAAGGCCGTGAGCGAGTTCGAGATGGGGATGACCAAGCGGAAGGCGATGTACATTCCCTTCCCGCAGGCCGTCCCCGGCGTCCCCGTGATCGACCGCAACGCCTGCCCCAAGTACGTGAAGGATATGAGCAAGTGCGGCCTCTGCGCGAAGGTCTGCGGTCCCCAGTGCATCGACTTCGACCAGCAGGACGCGTTCGAGACGGTGAACGTCGGAGCCATCGTTGTGGCGACGGGGTACGACGTCATGCCGGCCGAGAACTTCCCCGAGTTCTCCGGGGGGAAGTCGAAGGACGTGATCACGGGACTCCACTTCGAGCGGCTCGCCTCCGCGTCCGGCCCGACGGGCGGAGAGATCAAGCGCCCCTCCGACGGCAAGGTTCCCGAGACGGTCGTCTTCATCGAGTGCACCGGCTCGCGCGACGAGCGGCGCGGCGTCTCGTACTGCTCGGCCATCTGCTGTATGTACAGCGCGAAGCACGCCATGCTCTACAAGCACAAGGCCCACCACGGGCAGGCGTACATTTTCTACATGGACATCCGCTGCGGCGGGAAGCGGTACGAGGAGTTTCACCGCCGGGCGGTGGAGCAGGAGGGGGCGATCTACCTCCGCGGCCGGGTCTCGCGGGTCTATCCGCGCGACGGTCGTCTCGTGGTTCAGGGGGCGGACACGCTCGTGGGCGCGCAGGTGGAGATCGAGGCCGACATGGTCGTCCTGGCCACGGCCGTCGTCCCCCGCGTCGGCTCGAAAGACCTGGCCCAGCGCCTCGGGATCGGGTACGACCAGTACGGCTTCTACAACGAATACCACCCGAAGCTGAAGCCCGTCGAGACGGTGACGGGAGGGATCTTCCTCTCCGGCGCCTGCATCGGCCCGATGGACGTTCCCACTGCCGTCGCCCAGGGATCGGCCGTGGCCGCGAAGGTCCTGGGCCTCTTCTCGAACGACGAGATGGCGCGCGAGCCGATCGTGGCCGAGGTGAACCGGACGACGTGCAATGCCTGCTGGGACTGCCTGGTGGCCTGCCCGTACAAGGCGATCGAGCGCGAGGCGATCAAGAACCGGCAGGGCGAGGTGCTGAAGTACGTGGCGAGGGTGAACGAGGGCGTCTGCATGGGGTGCGGCGTCTGCGTCGCCGCCTGCCACAGCAAGACGATCGACCTCAAGGGTTACTCGGACGCGCAGGTCTACGC
Organism: Nitrospirae bacterium RBG_16_64_22; assembly: GCA_001803795.1. Lineage (GTDB taxonomy): Bacteria > Nitrospirota > RBG-16-64-22 > RBG-16-64-22 > RBG-16-64-22 > RBG-16-64-22. The sequence goes on along the minus strand of MHEK01000057.1, from coordinate 8,409 downwards.
GGCGCTCGCGGCGGTATGAAGGCCGGTGAATCGGTGAATGGGTGAATCGGTGAATAGCGAGATGGAGACAAAGGCGCAAGCGACAGAGCCCGCCGCGCAGGAGGGCGTGCAGGCGGCGGTGCAGAAGAAGACGGCCGTGAAGATCGTGGCGTTCGTCTGCAACTGGTGCACGTACGCGGGGGCGGACCTCGCGGGGACGTCGCGGATGCAGTACCGGCCGAACGTCCGCGTCGTGCGGCTCACCTGCACGGGCCGGATCGATCCCCTCTTTCTCATCAAGGCGTTCGAGAACGGCGCCGACGGCGTGATCGTCTCCGGCTGTCATCCCGGCGACTGCCATTACGTCGCGGGGAACTACCACGCCAGGAGGCGCTGGGTCTTCTTCAAGTCGCTCCTCGATTTCGTCGGGATCGACGAGCGGCGCGTCTTCTTCTCATGGGTCTCGGCCTCCGAAGCGAACAAGTGGGCGAAGCTCGTGGACGAGGCCGTCGAGACGGTCACGGGCCTGGGGCCGTACACCCAGTACAAGATGCTCACGGATACGCGCCGCGCCTGGGAGCCGGAGATGCCCTGGAGCGAGGCCTGGGCGCCCGGGATTCCCGAAGGCGTCCCCCTGCCGGAGCCGACGCCGCTCGATCTCGCCGTCCGGGCGAAGGCGAAAGAGATTCTGGAAACGGGGAAGGCGAAGGTCGTCATCGGGTACGCGTGGGCCAAACGCCAGCGCCGGGCCGTGCCGGTCTTCGTCACCGATCCGGCCGAGACGGACAGCCTCATCTTCAACCCCCTTTGCGTGAACAACCTGACGAACTACCTCACGCGCCACGCGAAGGACGTGAAGGCGCTCGGGCGCCCCGCAGTCTTCGTCAAGGGGTGCGACGCCCGGAACCTCGTCGTCCTTCAGCAGGAGTCGCAGGTGAGGCGAGAGGACGTGACGGTGATCGGCGTCCCTTGCAACGGCGTCGTTTACCGTCCGGAGACGTGGCAGGGGAATCTCACGCCCGAGACGCTCTCGCCCAAGTGCGTCGGGTGCGAGGTCCGTGAGCCCAGGAACTGCGACGAGACGGTCGTCGGGGAAGTTCATCCGCTTCCTGCGGAGGGGATGAGCCCCATCGACTCGAAGATCGCCGAGCTGGACGCCCAGACCTCCCAGGTCCGTTGGAACTTCTGGATGGAGCAGTTCGACCGGTGCATCAAGTGCTACGCCTGCCGGCAGGTCTGTCCGCTCTGCTACTGCGAGCGGTGCATCACGGAGAAGAACCAGCCGCAGTGGATCGACACGTCGGCCCATCCGGAGGGGAACCTCTCCTGGAACCTGATCCGGGCGATCCACCTGGCGGGGCGGTGCACCTTCTGCGGGGAGTGCGACCGGGCGTGTCCGGTGAACATCCCGCTCAACCTCATCAACCGCAAGCTCGGCCTGGTGGCGAAGGAAGCGTACGGGTACGCGGCCGGGATGGATCCCGAAAACCTTCCTCCCATGATCGTCTTCAAGCCGGACGACAAGGAAAACTTCATCCGGTAGGGACCATGCTGATATCGAAGGAAGGACTCAAGAAACTGGCCGAAAAACTCCTGGGCGAGGGGGTCCAGGTCGCCGCGCCGACGGAGCGCGCGAACCAGCCCGTCTACGCCGCTCTGCGGTCGGCGGATGAGTTGGCGCTCGAGCACCAGATCCCCCGCAACTCGTTCAAGGAGTTTCTCTTTCCGCAGACGGAGGTGGTCGCCCGGTTCACGATCTCGAAGGGAAGCGTGAACCTCGCGTCGGCGGGGGCGGAATTTCCCGAGACGGTCGTCCTGGGCGCGCGTCCGTGCGACGCGGCCTCCGTCGCATCCCTCCGCTCCGTTTTCACCTGGAAGGGGGAGGACGACCGCTTCTTCACGGGGCGGGAGGACAAAGCGGCCGTCGTAACGATCGCCTGCACGAAGGGGGACGGGGCCTGCTTCTGCACGTCCGTGGGCCTTGCGCCCGATTCCCCTCAGGGGAGCGATATCCTTCTCCGTCCGACCGTGTCCGGTGGGTTTCGCGCGGAGGCGCTCACGGAGAGAGGGAAAGCGCTCGTCGCAGGCGCGGACGGGATCTTCACGGAAGGGGACGAGGAGCTTGCGCCCGTCGCGCCGCCGCCCGCGGTCGAATCGGCGGACGTGGAGAAAATCCTCGGCTGGCTCTCCGACACGGAGAACTACAAGGACGCCCTCTGGGCGGCCCACGCGGGAAAGTGCGTCGGGTGCGGGGCGTGCACCTACGTCTGCCCGACCTGCCACTGCTTCGACATCGTGGACGAGGGGCGGGCGTTCGAGGGGGAGCGGCGGAAGAACTGGGACGCCTGCCAGTTCGACCACTTCACGGCCCACGCGGGCGGGCACAACCCGCGCGAGAAGCAGTCCCAGCGGTGGCGGAACCGGTTCATGTGCAAGTTCCACTACTACCCGACGAAGTTCGACTCCCGCGGGTGCGTCGGCTGCGGCCGGTGCATCCGCGTCTGTTACGTCGGCCTGGACATCACGGAGATGATGCAGAAGGTGACGGCGAAGAGCGTCGGGAGTTGAAGGTCGAAGGTCCAAGGTTTAACTTTCGACCTTTGACTGTTGACCCTCGACCGATCCGCCTGACCATCGACCATATATGCTGATTGGCGAGAGAGCATCGACCCATGACTGACGGACACAACATCTACCTGCCCCATCTGGTGACGATCGAGGACATCGTCGAGGAGACGCCGGACGTCCGGACGTACCGCCTCGTCTTTCAGGACGAGAAGATGCGCGAGTCGTTTTCGTTCAGGGCCGGACAGTTCGCCCTCTATTCGGCCTTCGGCGCGGGGGAGAGCACGTTCTGTATCGCGAACCCCTCCACCCGGAAGGGATACGTTGAGACGACGTTCCGGCGGGTCGGGCGCGTCACGGGCACGCTCGCCGACCTCAACATCGGCGACACGATGGGATTCCGCGGGGCGTACGGCAACTCGTTTCCGATGGAATCGTTCCACGGGAAGAACCTGGTTTTCGTCGCGGGCGGGATCGCCCTCCCTCCCCTCCGGACGGTGATCTGGGAGTGCCTGGATCAACGGGAGAAGTTCGGGGACATCACGGTGGTCTATGGCGCGCGCTCCGTGCAGGACCTCGTCTACAAGCGCGAGCTCGATCACTGGGATGAGCGGCCGGATGTGAACCTCGTCCAGACGGTCGATCCGGGCGGGGAAGAGCCGGGGTGGAAGGGCAAGATCGGCTTCGTGCCGACGGTCCTCAAGGAAGCGGCGCCGTCCCCGGACAACGCCGTGGCGCTCGTCTGCGGTCCGCCGATCATGATCAAGTTCTCGCTTCAGGCCCTGGGCGAGCTCGGGTTCTCCGACGAGCAGGTCTACACGACGCTCGAAAACAAGATGAAGTGCGGCCTGGGCAAGTGCGGCCGGTGCAACGTGGGCGACATCTACATCTGCAAGGAAGGGCCGGTCTATACGGCGGCGGAAGTCAAGAAGATGTACCCGGATTTGTAAAACGGTGAATCGGTGAATCGGGAAAACCCCTCCCCTTTGTAAGGGGAGGGCGGGTGGGGTAGAAGTTTTCTGGTTGGGCGGATGCTTCTACCTCCCCCAGCCCTCCTGCCCCGACCCTCGGGGTCCTTACAAAGGAGGGGGAGGAACTCAGGCCCCGAAAATGAGGGCCATTGGGAGGTTGTGATGAGCAAGGGACAGACGAAGGCGGCGCCTGGTTCGAGGAAGCCGGCGGCGAAGAGCGCGCCGGCCGTGAAGACGGCCGCAACGGGACCGAAGCGGCGCGGGGGCGGGGACAAGACGATCCTCCCGGAAGGGACGCGGATGATCTCCATCCAGATCCTGGGGAAGAAGTACGAAGTTCCCGAGACGCTCACGATTATGAAGGCGGTCGAGCACGCGGGATACACCTACATCCGGGGCTGCGGGTGCCGCGGCGGCATCTGCGGGGCCTGCGGGACGTTCTACCGCCTCCCCGGTGACTTCCGCCTGCGGACGGGCTTGGCCTGCCAGACGGTCGTCCAGGACGGTATGGTCGTGGCCCAGGTGCCGTTCTTCCCAGCGAACCGAGCCGTGTTCGACCTGGACAGCCTGGGCGGGGACGGGGTCGAGGCTCTTCGGGTTCTCTATCCGGAGGTCTTCAAGTGCGTTGGGTGCGCCACCTGCTCGCGGACCTGCCCGATGGACATCGACGTGATGTATTACATCGCGCTGATGAAGCGGGGAGATCTCATGGCCGCGGCCCGGGAATCGTTCGACTGCATCCAGTGCGGCCTTTGCGCGATCCGCTGTCCGGCGCAGATCTCGCAGTACACGGCGGCCCAGTTCGTGCGGCGCGTGGCGGGGCGCTACCTGACCGCTCAGGCGGAGCACCTCAAGAAGCGCGTGGCCGACATCGAGGGCGGGAAGTACGTTCCGATGCTGGCGGACCTCGCCAGGATGACGCCCGACCAGGTCCGCGAGCTCTACGTGGCGCGGGAGCGCGAGCCCGACCTGGCCGCCCCCGGCACCTGGATGCCGAAGGAGACCAAGTATTTGTAAGACGGTGAATGGGTGAATCGGTGAGTCGGTTAATCGCCGAGGTCTTGACCGCTGTTTCTCGACCTATTCACCTATTCACCCATTGACCGATTCACCGGTTCTTGATCGGAGGTTCCCATGAGCTACACCCCTGAACTTAAAGACCTGGTCCGCCGCGTGGAGGCGACGCGGCCGGCCCGCGTGGAGAAGGCGCGGCGCGGCGAGCACTTCTCCGCCCTCTCGATGGACGGCCGGAAGGAGCGGCTCCAGGGCTACCACCCGGACTACAAGTCCGAGGGGAAACGGACGCTCAAGGTCGGGCCGAACAAGGGCGAATCCAACCCCGTCGAGATCGTCGAACTGCTCGAATCCAGGAGTCGGCTCCCGCAGAACGTGAATCTCTCGCAGGTCGATTTCGAAGCGGACCTGCTCATCATCGGCGGGGGCGGGGCCGGGACGTCCGCGGCCCTCATCGCGGCGGAGCAGGGTCTTTCCTCCATCATCGCGACGAAGCTCCGCCACGGCGACTCGAACACGGTCATGGCCGAGGGCGGGATCCAGGGCGCCAGCCAGGAGTGGGACTCTCCCGTCTATCACTACCTTGATACGATGGGCGGCGGCCATTTCCAGAACGATCCCGCGCTGGTCGCGGCCCTGGCGAACGACGCGCCGCTGGTCATCGGCTGGCTCGAGCGCCTGGGCATGCTCTTCGACAAGCTGACGGACGGGCGGATGAAGGTCCGGCACGGCGGCGGCACGTCGCGGAAGCGCCTTCACTCGGCCGGCGACATGACCGGCGCCGAGATCATGCGCGTTCTCCGGGACGAGGCGAGGAACCGGGCCGGCATGATCCGCGTCCTGGAGTTCTCGCCTGCCGTCGAACTTCTCCTGGACAAGAACGGCCGTTGCGGTGGCGCCGTCCTCTACAACCTGGAGACCCACACCTATCACGTTGCGCGGGCCAAGGCCGTCGTCATGGCCACCGGCGGCCTCGGCCGCCTGCACGTCCAGGGGTTCCCCTGCACGAACCACTACGGCGCGACGGGCGACGGCCTTGCCATGGTCTACCGGGCGGGCGTGAAGATGCGCTACATCGACGCCGTGCAGTATCATCCGACGGGCGCCGTCTATCCGGAGCAGAACATCGGCCTGCTCATCACCGAGAAGGTCCGGGGACTCGGCGCGCACATGCTGAACATCGACGGGGAGCAGTTCTGCTTCCAGCTCGAGCCGCGGGACGTCGCCTCGGCCTGCATCCTCCGGGAGTGCACGGACATGGGGAAGGGGGTCCTGACGCCGACCGGGCGCCTGGGCGTCTGGCTCGATTCGCCGATGATCGATCTCTTGCACGGGGAGGGGACGGTCCGGCGGGAACTGCCCGCGAAGTTCATCCAGTTCAAGCGGTACGGGATCGACATCAGCGAGGAGCCGATGCTCATCTACCCGACGCTCCATTACCAGAACGGCGGTCTCGAGATCGACGAAAACGGCGGGACGGTCGTGCCCGGTCTCTATTCGGCGGGAGAGGTGACGGGTGGTGTCCACGGCCGCAACCGCCTGATGGGGAACTCGCTCCTCGATATCCTCGTCTTCGGCCGCCGCGCGGCCCTCACGGCCTCGGCCTACATACGCGGGGTGAACGGGGGGGCGCCGAAGGAACTCACGCTCGACCACGTGCGGAAGTTCGAGAAGGAGCTCGACAAGGCCGGTCTGCTGGACGACGCGCCGCGGGGGCCGTTCCTCCTTCCCGACTACCTCCCCGACGAGGTCAAGGCCCGCCAGTGGGCGGGCGCGGGGCTGTAGGGGGTATTCGCAAGGCAATACCATCCATCTTTCCCTGCTGACGGCTCATCCGGGAGCCTTTCGGCTGAAGATTTCCGCCTTGAGATGCGAGGATTCTCCGATCTCCGCTGTTCATTCCTGGGGGGGATGCGCCTTCCCCTTGCCTTCCTTCCTCAAGGCCACAACCATCCCCTGATGGCGCCGAGGCTCAGCGCGAACATGTTCAAACTGGCGAGCCATCTCTCCTTGACACGGATGTACCACAATGGTACGTTAGATCCCGATGGAGAAGCGCCGCCCGCACTACGATCTTGCTGAGGTCAAGCGGCTGGTTTCCAGGACTTTCCCCAATTTTTCCCTTCCCCCTCAGGGGGAAGGACAGGATGGGGGTGGGTTTCTTCACCGTTCTGTCGAACCCCATCCCCACCCCTCCCCTTGAAGGGGAGGGAAGCAGGCCGCACGCGCGGGAAAATGGCGCTGGAACACGGAAACACCCGAACCATGACTCATGGGCACCGACGAATCCCTTGCGGTCTCCACGATGAGCCGTCCGACGCAAGGCCCTTCCTCATCCCTTGAAGAGTTTCCCCAAAAAATCGGCGTTCCACTTCAAGAACCGAAAAACAAACAGCCCCTCAATCACTAAATCCTGGGGAAAGTCCTGGCTGGTTTCCAACCCGGACACGCGTTTCCTCACCGCCTCTGCCCGAGCGGGCGCCCTTCTCATGGGTATGACAACGGATGACGTTGTACGGGTCGTTCAGGATCTCCGGGCGGTCGACTTCTTCAAGTCGATGACCAGCTACCGATCCTCCAAAGTCTGGCATGACGTTTACAAGCCGGCCGTTCGAGGCTGGACCGTCTACTTGAAAGTTCAGATTGTGGAACAAATGGGGGTCGTGATTTCCTTCAAGGAGGTGTAAGGATGGGGAGGTTCAAGTTCTGCCCCGCGTGCGGAGCCGCCGCCCCGCTCGTCCGGGAAACGAGGCGAATGAAGTACCGCTACAAAGGCGAAACACTGGCGGTTCGCCAGCCGGGTGACTGGTGCCGGGCGTGCGGCGAGGCGGTTCTAAACCATGCAGACGTTCAAGCCACCGAAGACAAGCTCAATGCCTGGCGGCAACGGATCAACAAGGAAATCGCCGTTATGATCAAACAGGTTCGGAAGGAACTCGGCCTGACCCAGGAAGAAATGGCCGAGATCGTCGGCGGCGGGAAAAAGGCTTTCGCCAAGTATGAATCCGGCACCGTCATCCCGTCGGAAGCCATGATTCGCCTGATCAGGCTCCTGGGAAAACGTCCTGAACTGCTGATGGACCTCCGCTCGATGAAAAAGGCGGCGTAGTAAAGGGCGCACTGCGCGGTTCACGACATCCTCCTTCTTCCGTTCCGGATGTTATCCCTCTCTCTCATCCTCCTCGCCGTCGCGGAGTACGCCGCGCTCCTGGGCGGCGTCGACGGAGAAAGAAACCGCTGATACCTCCGCCGCGGTCATGCTCCCGAGTTGACTTTCATTGCATCCCACTGTAATATAATGTCATTCAAGAAAGGACCAGGAGTCCGTCATGAGCGCGACCGTCCAGAAAAGCCTGCGCATCCCTTCGAGAACCGCGACGGAGATCGAACGGATCGCCCGTGAGTCCGGAAGAGAGTTCTCGGCTGTGGCAAACGAACTCTTCGAAGAGGCCCTGCGCATGCATCGGTGTCCTGGGATCGTCTTCGCGGAGGGAACGACCGGCCGCAGGGCGCGCGTCGCCGGGACCGCCATTGAGGTCTGGGAGATCATTGCCACGTACAGGAGCGTCAAGGAGGACTGGAAGCGCCTGTTGCGAGCCTATGACTGGCTTGCCGAACCTCAGCTCCGAGCGGCCATCGGCTACTACCGTGCGTTCCCGCAGGAAATCGAGCGGCTGGTCCGGCAAAACGAGGAGCTGACCCCCGAGTTTGTCCGGAAGAGGTTCCCATCCCTCTCCTGAAGAGGGGCCGGTGAGATTTCACCTCGACGAAGACCTAAGCCCCAAGATCGCCGAAATTCTGAGGCGGCAGGGAATCGACGCAGTCAGCGCCCACGATCTGGGCCTGTTGCAGGTCGAGGACCTCGAACAGATGAAGCGCG
>MHEK01000056.1:29003-29305 GCA_001803795.1 Nitrospirae bacterium RBG_16_64_22 | reverse complement strand
GACATCTACGGCCCCAGCATGCCGCTCATGATGGGCGTACAGCAGACCCCCATCACGAATGCGGAGAACAAGATCATCCCGCTCGTGGCGCACAACGTGAAGGTGATGTCGATCGGGTTCCTCATCCCAGAGGGGACGCCTCTCATCTGGCGGGGACCGATCCTCCAGCAGATGATCCAGCAGTTCCTGACGGGCGTGACTTGGGGTCAACTCGACTACCTGGTCGTGGACCTGCCGCCGGGGACGGGGGACGTTCAGCTCTCCCTCGCCCAACTCGTGCCGATCACGGGGGCGGTCATGGT
>MHEK01000056.1:28486-28967 GCA_001803795.1 Nitrospirae bacterium RBG_16_64_22 | reverse complement strand
GCGCGGGATCGCGATGCTTCAGAAGGTGAATGTCCCGGTCATCGGCATCGTGGAGAACATGAGCTACTTCGAATGCCCGCACTGCCACCAGACGACGAAGATCTTCTCCGAGGGCGGAGGCGAACGCGCCAGCGAGAGACTGTCGATCCCCCTCCTCGGAAAGATCCCGCTCGATCCGGAGGTCGTCGTCGGCGGCGACAAGGGGATTCCCGCCATCAAGGCGAAGCCGGGGTCCGCGCAGGCCGAGCTCTACCGGCGGATCGCCGCGGCGGTGGCCGAGGCATGCGAGACGGCGGCCGTACCGGGAGCCCGGCCCCCGGGCTGAGGGGTTCCGCTCGCCGTCGTGGCCAAGACCCGCACTATCTTCGCCTGCCAGAATTGCGGTTCCCAGTCGCCCAAGTGGCTCGGGCGCTGTCCTGACTGCGGGGCGTGGAACTCGATGGCGGAAGAGCGGGTGGAGCGTTCGCCGTCCGCGCCTCCG
>MHEK01000056.1:14829-28439 GCA_001803795.1 Nitrospirae bacterium RBG_16_64_22 | reverse complement strand
GGCCTCCGGCCGGATATCCACGGGGATCGGCGAGCTGGACCGCGTTCTGGGCGGGGGGATCGTTCCGGGATCGCTCATCCTGATTGGAGGCGACCCCGGGATCGGCAAGTCCACGCTCATCCTTCAGGCCGCGGCGTCGCTGGCGGGCGATGAGCGGACCGACGACGCGCGCCCCGTCCTCTACGTGACGGGAGAGGAATCTCCCCAGCAGATCGCGCTCCGGGCCGCGCGGCTGGGGGTCTCCCCTTCCCGCCTCCTCCTTCTCGCCGAGACGAACCTGGCCGAGATCCTCCGGACGGCCGAAGCGTGCGCCCCCCAGGCCATGGTCATCGATTCGATCCAGACGACCTTCCTCGACGACATCTCGTCGGCTCCCGGAAGCATCTCGCAGGTCCGCGAGGCGGCGGGAAGAATCCTCATGTTCGCGAAGCCGCGCCACCTTCCCGTGTTCCTGATCGGCCACGTGACCAAGGACGGGTCGATCGCCGGTCCGCGCGTTCTCGAGCACATCGTCGACACGGTCCTCTACTTCGAGGGGGACCGCGGGCAGGCGTTCCGGATCGTCCGCGCCGTCAAGAACCGTTTCGGATCGACGAACGAGATCGGCGTCTTCGAGATGAAGGGGGAGGGGCTTTCTCCCGTCGCCAACCCGTCGGCGCTTTTTCTTTCGGAGCGGCCGGACGGGTCCTCCGGTTCCGTCGTGATCGCGAGCATGGAGGGGAACCGCCCTATCCTCGTGGAGCTCCAGGCGCTCGTGACGCCGACGCCGTACGGAACGCCGCGCCGGTCGAGCATCGGCGTCGATCCGGCGAGAGTTTCGCTCTTGCTGGCCGTGCTGGAAAAGAGGGCCGGGCTCCCTCTCATCGGTCAGGACGTTTTCGTGAACGTCGTCGGAGGGATCCAGCTTGATGAGCCAGCGGCCGATCTGGCGGTCGTGGCCGCCGTGGCGTCGTCGATGCGCGAGAGGGCCGTCGATGCCCGGACGGTTGTGTTCGGCGAGGTGGGACTCGCTGGAGAGGTCCGGGCCGTCGCTCAGGTGGAGGCACGGCTGGCGGAGGCGGCGAAGCTCGGCTTCACGCGGTGCATCGTTCCTCGTGGGAACAGGGAGAAGATCTCCGAAGTCCGCGGCCTCGAGCTTGTCGGCGTTTCGGACGTCCGAGAGGCCGTGGATGCCGCGCTTGGCTAGGCCCAACCGCGGGTTCTTGGCGGCGTCCGTACTCGTTCTCCTGGCCGCCTGCGCGCCGCGTTCCGTTCCGACGGCCGCCCTCCTCCCTTCGCTCGCTGAGATCGAGGCCCGCCAGCGTCCCGATCCCGGTTGGAAAGGGATCTCGGTCCGCCTGACGATCGTTCCCGGGGCGATCGTCCTGTTCGGCGGGATCCGGAGCGCGGCCCTTCTTACGGCCGATCCGGCTGGTTTTTCGAGAATGCAGGTCCAGTCCCCCTTCGGCCCTCTCATGGGAGATCTGCTGGTGGCGGGCGGGCGGTACTCGCTTTATCGGCCGGACCGAAGAGAGGTCGAAACCGGTCCCGTGCTTGATGAGGCCGGCCGCGCGGTTCCGATAAGAATTCTGGCCGATCTGGTCCAGGGACAGTGGTTTGCCAAGCCGATCCGCGTCAAGGATGGATGGGTCGCGCGCGATGCGGCGGGGGGGAGAGTCACCCTGAGGCGGATGGAATCGGGGAACGGAGGTTCAGCCGAGGAGGTTACGCTCGACCTGGCTTCGGGGCGCGTCCTGGAGAAGAGGGCCGGGAATGGAGGCAAGGAATTTCGGGTCGTCTACGAAGAGTACCGGATGGTCCGGGGCAGGGAGGTGCCGTGGCGGGTCCTCGTTTCGGATGACAAGGGCCCGGTCGTGCGGCTGGACGTGAGGGCATTCGAGGTCCTCGATGCCGTGCAAGATGGGCTTCGGAGGCTCGATCTGCCGCCGGGGACGACTATCCGGGAGAGGCTGTAGGGACGGGAGGCAAGAGAGGCACAGAGGGGCAGAGGCACAGAGCAGAGAATTTCCGCAAACGCAGCCCGGCATCCTGCCGGCTGGACTGCCGGAAGATGGGTTGAAAACTGGCCGATGATGTTGGTATAATGTTTACGTTTTCCCCCGACAAAGGGATCTGCGTTCCCATCACGGAAGAGCTAACCCAAAGTTCTCATGGGGTTGGTATGAGCCTTCTTCCGGTTTTGCAGTCCATCCCCCGGGGTCTCTCTCTTGCGACTGAACCGTTTCCCCCGGACGAAACCAATCCGACCCGCCTGATCATCGCCGAAAGGGGGGATGCCCACCAGTGCCCGTTCATCGTTCTACGGGTTCTACGGACCGACAGGATTTCCACCGTCATACCCAGGAGGTTGACATGAGGAAACTGCTTGTTGCGGTTTTGAGCGGAACATTCTTGTTCACGGGGCTGGCCGTATTCCTGGCTCCGGATCGGGCGGACGCGATCCCCGCCTTCGCCAGAAAACACAACGTCGACTGCGCTTCCTGCCACTCCGCCTGGCCCCTTCTGAACGCCAGCGGCCGTAAGTTCAAGGAGAGCGGGTACAAGTTCTCCGAGTCGATGGAGAAGGACAAGAACCAGGTCGTGGCGCCGGGGATCCTCTTCGATAAGTATTTCCCCATCACCATCCTGACCAAGTCGTATCTCTACGACAAGCAGAAGGGCAAGGACAAGGTTGTCCGTCCTCTCCACGAGTACGAGATCATAATCGGCGGACGCGCCGGGGAGCGGCTCTCCGGGTTCCTCGAGCTGGAAGGAGCGTATGAGGGCGACTTCACGCCTGTCGGTGAGCTCGGTGAGGTCTCCTACCACCTTGCGCCGGAGGCGAACATCCTCCTCGGGTTCGTGCCGTCGAACTGGGCCGATCCCTACGAGTCGCTCGCCGACTGGGGACGCCGGATGACGCGGTCTCACAAGGCCGCTTTGGACAAGAAGTACGGCGGTGCGGACGGGAACCATGCCCTTCGTCATCCCCGCCAGATCATTGCGCTCTCCGGCCGCGCGGCCGGGATGGTCTTCTACAACGTGGGATACGGCGGCGCGGCGGACGACTTGACCGGGTCGGATCCGAAGACCCTTCTGGGGCGGGTCGCGGTCGAGTTCATGCCGGGTATCCACGTGGGCGGTTTCGGCGTCTCCGGCAAGGCGGACTCGGCGCTCATCAACGACGCCGCGACGATCAAGGAGGAGCACAAGTTCAGCCGGATCGGGCTCGATTTCCAGGCGGCGTTCGGTAACGCGCTCGTCTACGGCGTCTGGTTGTCGGCCAAGGACGATCCGCTCAAATCATCCACCTCAGCGACGACCACTACGTACAGCAAGGGTTCGAGCGAAAAGAACAATGGCGCGTACGTCGAGGGCGTCTATATCGTGAAGGACGGCGTCCGGCCCGTTGTCGTCCCGCTCCTCAGGTGGGAGAGCTACGAGGAGAAGAACGGGGCGGACAAGTACAACGCCGTTACGGCCAACGTCGGGTACTACGTGACGAGCAACTCGAAGGCGAACATCGAGTACTGGTCACAGACGAAGGTGCCGAGCGGAAAGAGCAAGGACAATCGCGCGTCGCTCATGTTTACGATCCTGTTCTAGCGCGCCCAAGGGCGCTTGGGAGGCTTGGCTCGCGGGCCCCGGTTTCTTGGGGCCCGCACGATGACGGAGTGATGAGACCATGATGTTCCGACCGACCACCGCCCTTCTCCTCCCCTCTTTCGTCCTCTTGTTCATCCTGACGGGTCCGACGCCAGGCTTCGCCCAGGATCAGGGCGAGAAGCTCTACAAGGAACGCTGCTCCATGTGCCATGCTCCGCCGAAGCCGGAGGAGAAGACTGAGAAGCAGTGGCCGAAGGTCATCGAGCAGATGGCCGCCAACGCGCAACTCAACGCGCGGGAGAAGGAGTCCGTCCTCAAGTACCTGGTCGAGCATGCCCGCCACGAGGCGGTCGAGGCCCGGCTGGCCGCCGAGAAGAAACTCTTCGAGGAGAAGTGCTCCCTTTGCCATTCTCTGGACCGGGTCTACGTGGTCAAGCTCACCGCGGAAGCGATGGATCACGTCGTCAAGCGGATGCGCCTCAGGGCGCCCGACTGGATCACTCCCGAGCAGGCCCGCAAGATCCTGGAGTTTATGAAGACAGATCCGCACGAGCGCCGGAAGCGCCAAGCGGTGGAGGGAGGGCCTGAAGTCCTTTTCCGGGAGCGATGCACCGCGTGCCATGATCTCGAGCGCGTCTTCCTTGAGGCCGATAAGCCCGGGGCCAAGGACTGGATGCACATCGTCAAGGAGATGCAGGAGAAGGCCCCTGAGTGGGTCACGCCGGACGAGGCCCAGAAGATCATTGCCTACTTGCAGACGCTCAAATCAGCCAAGTAGGCCGCGCCCCAGCCGGGACCGATCGCGGAGATTTCCGTTCTTGCGGTTTCGGTCATCGCTCCGGGTCAGCGATCGGCCGATCCACCGCGCAACTCCGTCAATGGAGTTGCTTTTCCCCGCCTCGCTCGCTTAATCTAGCCGTTGAAAGGAGTCGGAAGCCTGTTCATGAGACGGCTGATCCGGCTTGCTCCATTACCGGTCCGGGAGGAACCCGATGATCGATATCACCGTCCTGTACTGCGGGCGTGAAACGCCGTCCACGCCGCACCGTTACGGGAAAGCCCTCAAGAACCTCAAGGTTCCCGAACACCAGGCCCACGCCGTGGCGAAGAGCGCCATGGAGAGGCGGCCCGTGACGGTCTGGAACACCACCCGCACGTGCAACCTCCGGTGCGTCCACTGCTATTCCAACTCCGAGGAAAAGAAGTACGAAGGGGAATTGACCACCGAAGAGGCCAAGGCCCTTATCAACGATCTGGGCGATTTTCGGATCCCCGCCCTGCTCTTCTCGGGGGGGGAGCCGCTTGTCCGGAAGGACATCTTCGAGCTGGCCGCCTACGCGCGGGAGAAGAAGGGCGTCCACGTCGTTTTCTCGACGAACGGAACGCTCATCACGGAGGAAGTCGCCCGCCGGATGCGCGCGATCCGCGTTTCGTACGTGGGGATCTCGCTGGACGGCATGGAGGACGTGAACGACCGCTTCCGGGGCGTGGAAGGGGCCTTCGCCCGGGCCATGAGAGGGTTCCGGAACTGCGTGGCCGTGGGTCAGAAGGTCGGGCTGAGGCTCACGCTGACCCGCCAGACCTTCAACGACCTGCACAGGATCTTCGACTTCATCGAGGCGGAGAAGGTCAACCGGGCGTGCTTCTACCATCTCGTTCCATCGGGGCGGGGGCACGGCGTCGTCGACCTGAGTCCGGCCGAGTCGCGCCAGGCCATGGACGTCATCCTCGAGCGGACGATGGACTTCCACAGGCGGAACGTCTCGGCCGAGATCCTGACCGTGGACAATCACTGTGACGGTCCGTACATGTATCTCAAGATGAAGGCGGCCGGGGACCCTCGGGCGGAGGAAGTGTACGAGATGCTCAAGTGGAACGGCGGCGGACTCTATTCGTCCGGCGTCGGTTTCGGGTGCATCGACTTCCTTGGCAACGTTCACCCCGACCAGTTCTGGATGCACTACACCTTCGGGAACGTGCGCGAGCGGAAGTTCTCGGAGATATGGATGGACACGGCCGACCCCCTCATGGCGGGCCTCAAGGACCGCCGGAAGCGGATCAAGGGGCGTTGCGTGGGGTGCCGGTTCCTCGATCTTTGCGGCGGGGCGCTTCGGGTCCGGGCCGAGATTGCGACGGGTGATCCGTGGGCGTCCGATCCCGCCTGCTACCTGACCGACGAGGAAATCGGCATGACCCAGGGGACCAGGGAGGGGGCCCAGGGTCCTCGAGCCGAACCCGCCTCCGTGGGCTAGACCGCATTGATTGACACCCAGCCGACAAGGATGGGCGGGCACGGTGTGTCCCGCCTTGCGGGACCGCGTGACCGGATGGATTTTGTAGGGCGGGTCACTGGACCCGCCTAAAGACTCGACAAATCCCGCCGTCGTTGTTAAATATGGTTAAACCGGAGGGAGGGACAACATGGTGCAGTGTCCTTACCTGAGATCCCTCGTCCGCGGAAGGCCGGAACCCTCCGCCGAGGAGTACTGTTTCGCCTCCAGGGAAGGGGCCGCCCGAGTCCCCACGATCCGGGAAAGGGATCTGTACTGCTATTGTGAAGATTACGTCCTCTGCCGCGTCTACCAGCTCCGCGCGGAAGAGGAAGAGGCGTCAACCTGGACCGGGACCCGGCCTCGGCCGGGCAAGGAGGCCCTGCGATGAGAAAATCCAAGCCGTACAGCCCGGCCGCCGTCAAGAAGAGAGAGCTTCTTCCCAAGGACCCGTATCTCCGAAAGACCCCCAATCCCGATGGGGCCGTGTGCGCGGGATGCGGCGCGGTCTATAAGAGCAAGCGTTGGGCTCTGCCGGGCAAGGGAGCGAGCGTTTCGCTCAAGGCCCGCGCGTCGATTCCGGCCGTCGTGACGTGTCCGGCGTGCCAGAAGGCCCGCGACAAGTACCCGGGCGGTGTCGTGACGCTCCGCGGGCATTTCCTGGACGGGCATCGGGACGAGATCCTGAACCTCGTCCGAAACGAAGAGGCCCGGGCCCGCGGATACAATCCTCTTGAGAGAATCATCGAGATCAAGAGCCGTGCCGGCGGCATTGAGGTGACGACGACGACCGAGAAGCTGGCCCAGCGGATCGGCCGGGAAGTCAAGAAGGCGTACGGCGGGACCCTGGGGTACACTTGGTCGCACGACGTCAAGTTCGCCAGGGTCGGATGGGAACGCGAGAAGGAAGGGCGGGAGTCCCGATGACCTGTCCCTACCACCACCCCGTCTACGGGGAAGGAACGATCCGGGAGGAGTACTGTCTGGGGTACGGTCCAGACAAGCTGAGGGTCACAACTATCGAGGAGCGGACGACGCTCTGCCGCGGCGAGACGTACACGGCGTGCCCCGTGTTCATCCACCGACAACGCGAGGAGGCCGCGGTGCGGGGAGCGGGGTAAATTGGAAATTGAAAATTGAAAATTGGAAATTGAAAAACGGATAGGACATCCGTGAGGACTGCATGCGCAAAGGGATGTTCTGGGAGCCGCTCCCGGAGAGGAAGGTTGTTTGCAATCTTTGCGCCCACCGGTGCGTGATCCGCGACGGGAAGCCGGGCGTCTGTTTCGTCCGCTTCAACGAGGGGGGCGTCCTTTACACGGTCGTCGATGACCGGATCGTGTCGGCGAACGTCGACCCGATCGAGAAGAAGCCGCTTTTTCACTTCCTGCCCGGTTCCCGCTCCTACTCCATCGCGACGGTCGGCTGTAATTTCCGGTGCCTCCATTGCCAGAACTACGAGATCTCGCAGGCGTCCAAGCGGCGGGACCGGGGGGGGAGGCCGCCGGCGTCGTTCCGGGAGGAGATGGAATCCCGCGCCGTCGGTGAGATCATCACACCCGACGAGATCGTCGAGGCGGCCGTCCGAACGGGCTGTCGTTCGATCTCCTACACGTACACGGAGCCGACGATCTTCTACGAGCTGGCGTTCGAGACGGCGAAGCGGGCCGCGGAGAAGGGGATCGCCAACATCTTCGTGACCAACGGGTTCATCACCCCCGAGGCACTGAGGGAGATCCGGCCCTTTCTGCACGCCGCCAACATCGACCTCAAGGCGTTCACCGAAGAGTTCTACAAGAAGGTCTGCGGGGCGGCCCTTCAGCCCGTGCTTGACTCGATCCGATTCCACCGTGAGCTTGGGATATGGATCGAGGTGACGACCCTGATCATCCCCCATCACAACGACTCTGAGGAAGAGCTTCGGAAGATCGCCGAGTTCATCGTGAGCGTCGATCCGGAGATCCCTTGGCACGTCTCGCAGTTCTATCCGACGTACAAGCTGATCGACGAGCCGCGGACGCCGGTTTCAACCCTCCGCCGGGCGCGGGAGATCGGCTTCGAGGCCGGTCTCAAGTACGTCTACGAGGGAAACGTTCCGGGAGAAGGGGGAGAGAACACCTACTGCCCATCCTGCAAATCCGTCCTCATCGAGCGTTTCGGATTCAGCATCCTCAAGAACCGTCTCCGCGACGGCCGTTGCCCGGATTGCGGGGCGGCCCAGGCAGGCGTCTGGCTGGGCGTTTCGGGCGACCGTCCTTCTGCGTCTTCCCGCCAGACCGCCCGCATTTGAGAAGAGGTACAATTTCGGTCCTCCAGATTTCCAATTTCAGATTTCCAATTTTCAATCTTTCGTCCCTGTCTTCTTCTGCTTGAACGGTTCCCCTTCTTTGAATAGCATAAGAGGAACGTTCGTCCTCGATCAATCCAACAGCCTTGAGGAGGGAAGCCGGAATGCCAGAGATGCACGTCATCGACTACAAGATCTTCGGTTCGGAGATGCAGTTTGTGGAGATCGAACTCGACCCGGGGGAGGCGGCCGTGGCCGAGGCCGGCGGGATGATGTACATGGAGGACGGGATCGCCATGGAGACGGTCTTCGGCGACGGATCCCAGCAGAAATCGGGGCTCATGTCGGCTCTCATGGGCGCGGGGAAGCGCCTGCTCACGGGGGAGTCGCTCTTCATGACCATCTTCGTGAACCAGGGCCAGGGTAAGAAGAAGGTGGCGTTCGCCTCCCCCTACCCGGGGAAAATCATCCCCCTGGACCTGCAGGAGCTGGGGGGCCAGGTCATCTGCCAGAAGGACGCCTTCCTCTGTGCCGCCAAGGGCGTCTCCGTCGGGATCGCCTTCCAGAAGAAGCTGGGCGTCGGTCTCTTCGGCGGCGAGGGGTTCATCATGCAGAAGCTCGATGGTGACGGGTACGCCTTCGTCCACGCGGGCGGGACGCTCACGAAACGGGATCTGGTTCCCGGCGAGATGATCCGCGTGGATACGGGGTGCATCGTCGCCCTCCAGCCGTCCGTCTCGTACGACATCGAGTACGTGGGGAAGGTCAAGTCAGCCCTCTTCGGCGGCGAAGGGCTCTTCTTCGCGACGCTCCGCGGACCCGGCCGGATCTGGCTCCAGTCGCTTCCGTTCTCGCGCCTCGCGAACCGGATCTACGCGGCCATGCCGCGGAGGGGAGGCGGGAAGGACGAAGGAGGGCTCCTGGGGACGCTCTTGGGCGGGGATGATTGACGCGGCGAGCGGGCGGCAGGAAGGACGCGGCCCGATCGACCTTGTCTGCCACGGCCCCGGCCTGAGTTCCGCGGGAGAAACGGTCCGCGCGTCGTTTCTGCAAGATGGGATGACCCTGTGGCCGGGGGAGGCGAGGGAACGGTTCGTGCCGTATGCGGATATCCGCGTCTCGGCGGGAGGCTTCGGGCACGACCAGATCCTTCTGAACTGGAACGACGGATCCGCGAAGTGGTCAGCCGCCATCGGCGATCCGAGAGCGAAGGAATCTTTCCTTTCCCGAGTTCCGGCCGCCTTGGAGCCGGCGGTCGTTCATTGGCGGGAGTCTGTCGGAAGGGTCCGGAAGCGCGCCTGGGCGGGTTGGAGTGTCGTTGCCCTTCTGCTGTTCTCTCCCGTCGTTCTGGCGGCTGTCTTCTGGGTCGAATCCGACCGGATCAGCCGGTGGGCGGCGGACGGGATATCCCCGCAGATGGAACGGACCCTGGGCGATCTGATCTTCGATCAGACGCGGAACGATCTCAAACTGGTCGAGGCGGGGGAAGCTCCAAGGATCGTCGCCGAGATCGGCAACAGGCTGACCGCGGGGACACCCCATGCGTTCAAGTGGCACGTGGCGAATGACCCCGCCGTCAACGCGTTCGCCGTTCCCGGGGGGCACGTCGTCGTCTTCACGGGACTCCTCCGCGCGGCGGGATCGGCCGAGGAGGCGGCAGGGGTCCTCGCCCATGAGGCCCAGCACGTCGTCATGAGACACAGCCTGCGGGGGCTCGTCCGCTCGCTCGGATGGCGGGCCGTCCTTTCCCTCCTGGTCGGGAGCGCGGCAACGGAGACGCTCGCGGGCGAACTTGCTGTAGAGCTCGGCTTGCTCAAGTTCAGCCGGGCGCAGGAGGCCGAGGCGGACCGGGAGGGACTCCTTCTCCTCAAGAAGGCGGGGATCGATCCGGAGGGGATGGTCCGGTTCTTCGACGGCTTGGGGCGTCGCGAAGGCGCGACAATCGCCCTTCTGTCCTCCCACCCGGCCAGCGGCGACCGGGCGGAAAGCCTGCGGGCGGAGATTGCCCGGATCGGACCCTGGGAGGCGCGAAAGCTTCCATACGACTGGGACGGCGTGAAAGCGGCCCTTCCTCCTTCCTAATTCCCGCCTGCCGCCTCTCTCTTCGCTTCTTCCCACAAGGCGTCCATTTCGGCCAGGGTCATCTCGCCCAAGTCGCGCCCGGCTTCGTGGGCCTTCTCCTCAATGTGCCGGAAGCGGCGGATGAACTTGCTGATCGTCTTGCGGAGGGCGTCCTCGGGGTTTACGCCGATGAACCGGGAGATGTTCACTAGGGAGAAGAAAAGGTCGCCCAGTTCCTCTTCCATCCGTTCCGGGTCCTTGGAAGCCAGGACCTCGCGGAACTCCCGGAGTTCCTCGTCGACCTTCTCCATGACCTGCTCGGGGTGGTCCCAGTCGAATCCGACGCGCGACGCTTTGTCCTGGAGGCGCTGGGCCCTGAGGAGCGCGGGAAGCTCGCGGGGAACGCCGTCCAGGGCCGAGCGCTTGGCGGGGCCGCCTTTCTCGTCGCGCTTCCTCCGTTCCCACTGGCTGAGCACGTCCGCGCTCGTTTTCGCCTCCGCGTCGCCGAATACGTGGGGGTGGCGCTTGACCATCTTGTCCGCGATCCCGGCGATGACGTCGTCGATCGCAAATCGTCCCTCCTCGGATGCGAGCTCCGACAGGAAGACAATCTGGAAAAGGAGGTCGCCCAGCTCCTCGCGGACGAGATGGGGCTTTCCTTCATCCATCGCTTCCAGGACTTCGTAGGTCTCTTCGAGAAGAAAGGGCTTGATGCTCTCGGCCGTCTGCTCCCGGTCCCACGGGCATCCGCCGGGGCCGCGAAGCCTCTTCATGACGGCGACGAGGTCGGAGAGTTTCCTGTCGGTGTCGGTCATTGCGTCTCCTGTCGCCTGGACAATGGGTTTAAACCCAAAAAAATTCATTCACCGCAGAGGACCCCGATCCGATCGGGGGAGGAACATCTTTTCGGGCGGTTTTGACGCTCACCTGCCTGGCGAGGTCGATGTGTCTTCCAATCCCTGGAACTCCTTTGCGTTCTCTGCGTGCTCCGCGGTTCAACTGCTTTTTCAAGGTTAGAACGAACGATACTACCGAAAAGTCCCGGTTCCAGGCCAGTTGAAAGACGCTCCCGTTCCTTGACTCGCGTTCCGCCGGCCAAATACAATGGGCCATGCCTCACCTCAGCCCGGTGCGCGAACAGGCCGAATCGTATTTCGCCGCCCTCCAGGGCCGGCTGGCCGAGACCTCCTCCGCGGGGACGGCCGGTTCGGGGACGGCCGTCGCCGCCCAAGTCGACCGTGGATTGGCCCTCGCGACTCTCAAGAGCTTCTACCAGGAGTCATGGGCGGGCCTCAAGATCCGGCATGAGCACGGCGCGTCGGGCCGAGATGTGGTCTGCGGACACACGGGCCTGATGGATGCGGTTCTCCGGCAGGTCTTCGCTCTCGCCGCCCTGAACCTGCGCGCCCGTGATCTCCCCGTCGCGCTCATCGCCACTGGCGGGTACGGCCGCGGCGAGCTGAATCCCTGCTCCGACGTCGACATCCTCTTCGTCTACGACGGGATCCTCTCCCAGTCGATCCGCGATCTCTCCGAGTGGGCGCTCTACTTCCTCTGGGACATGGGTCTGACCCTCGGACACTCCGTCCGATCGATCGGAGAAGCCATCCAGGGGGCCCGCGTGGACACGGTGACGAAGACATCGTTCCTTGAGTCGCGTCCGGTTGCAGGAGACGAGGGCGTGGCCGACCGGTTCCGGGCCGCTGTGGCCGCCGAGCTCGTGGCCCGGAAGGCCGAGGCCTTCATTCGGGAGAAGCTGAACGACGCGCACAAGCGAAGGGCGCGCTTCGGGGAATCGGTTTTTCTCCGCGAGCCTCACTTGAAGGAGGGCGAAGGGGGCCTGCGCGACTACCAGACGGCCCTCTGGATCGCCAAGGTTAAGTATCGGATCGCCACGTTCGATGGTCTCATCCCCCTGGGCGTTCTCTCCCAGGAGGAGGCGGACGGACTTAGCCAGTCCCTCGACTTCATCTGGCGCCTGCGGAACGAGCTTCACTACCGGTACGGCCGGCGCAACGACGTCCTCTCCTTCGAGGTCCAGGAGGCGATCGCCCGCTCCTGGGGGTACGCGGACCACGAGGGCTTCACGGCGCTCGAGCGGTTCATGCGCGAATACTACCGCCAAGCCAAGAGGCTGGCGACGCTCTCGCGGAACGTCATTACCCGCGCGATCCGGAAAGGCGCGCGGTCGTTCGGGCCGCTGACGCTCCTGCGCCGTCGTCACGCGGGGGACGGGATCTACGTCACGTCCCGGAACATTTTCGCCTCGGAACAGGCCAGGGAATCGTTCGTGAGCCGTCCGGCCCTCCTTCTCCGCCTCTTCGAGGAGTCCCAGCGGCACGGGCTTCCCGTTTCCGACGTGACGCTCGACGGCGTCGCGGCTGTCCTTCCGCGCATTCCGGGCGAGGCCTGGAGCGGGGGAGAGGCGGCGGAGCGGTTCCGGGCGATCCTCTCCGCCCCGCGGGGCGTGGCGGACACGCTGAACCTTATGCACGACACCGGCGTCCTGGACCGGATCCTGCCGGAGTTCGCCGGGCTCCGGTGCCTCGTCCAGCACAACCCCTACCACACGTACACGGTCGATACGCACACGCTCATCGCCGTCCGCAATCTTGAGCAGCTGCGGGGGGCCATCCAATCGTCGCGCCTGCCTCTCGCGCAGGCGCTCTCCCAGATCCAGTCTCCCGGTCTTCTCTTCCTGGCCGCTCTTCTGCACGACTCCGGAAAGGCGTTCGGCGCGGAGCGGATGCACCTCGCGCTCGATATGCTTCCGGGCGTGGCGGCCCGGCTCGGTCTCACGGCGGAAGAGGCCCAGCGGCTGAACTTCCTGGTCGCGGAGCACCAGACGATGTCGCAGATCGCCCAGCGCCGCGAGTTGTCCGATCCGCGGGTCGTCGCCGACTTCGCCGGCCGCGTGGGGGACATCGAGAACCTCCGGATGCTCTACGTCCTGACGTACGCCGATATCTCGGCCGTCGGACCGGACGTCTGGTCCGACTGGAAGGGGGCGCTTCTCCGGGAATTGGCCGACCGGACGCGCGAAGTGCTGGAGAGGCGGCGGGTCGCGGTCCCGGAGCGGGCCGAACAGCTCTCCGAGGCGGGCGAGGCGATCCGGACGCTGGCGCGCGGGGTCCACCCCGAGGATGTCGTGGAATCGTTCCTCTCGATGGCGCCGGACACCTATCTCATCATGACGCCGCCCGAGCGCGCGCTGGAGCACTTGGAACTTCGCCGCCGGCTTCCCGAAGAAAAGCTGATCATCAGTCACCGCCACATGCCCGAGATGGGCGTGACGGAGCTGACCGTCTGCATGTACGACGCCTTTGGGATCTTCTCGAAGACGTGCGGGACGCTCGCCGCCCACAACATGAACATCGTCGGGGCGAGGATCGTGACGATGGCGGACG
>MHEK01000056.1:14380-14597 GCA_001803795.1 Nitrospirae bacterium RBG_16_64_22 | reverse complement strand
GATCGGCATCCTGTACCGGATCACCAAGGCCCTGTACGAGCTCGGTCTCTCGGTGGCCAACGCCAAGATCTCCACGGAGCTGACGCAAGTGATCGACGTGTTCTACGTGACAGACCTGCTGAGGCACAAGGTCACGAGCGTCGACCGGATAAAGAAGATCGAGGAGGCCCTGCTTTCGGCGGTCTCCGAGCCCGGACCGAAGGGGTGACGAGGACGG
>MHEK01000056.1:14189-14359 GCA_001803795.1 Nitrospirae bacterium RBG_16_64_22 | reverse complement strand
TTTCGCTTTTCCTCCGCGCCTGATGCGTTTCCATCTCCGCACCATCTGCTTCGCCTCCCTTGGGCTTCTTCTCGCCGGGGCGCTGATTCTTTCCTGGCGTCTCTCGATCGACGTTCAGCCCCTCGTCTCCGCCGAAATCGAGAAGGCGTTCGGCGCGCCGGCCTCCCTCG
>MHEK01000056.1:13810-14054 GCA_001803795.1 Nitrospirae bacterium RBG_16_64_22 | reverse complement strand
TCGACCTCGAGAAGCCCGTCCTTCGCGGAAGCCGGAGCAGGGAAGGCGTTCTTTCCTGGCAGGCGGTCCAGGACCGGTTCCTTTCGTACCTTCGCGTCCCTCCCCCGATCCCGATGCGCGTTGCGAAGGTTTCGATTCGCGCGGCCCAGGCGGATCTTCTCGACGAGTTGACCGGAGCCCGCGTCCGGATCGACGGGCTGGCCTCATCGATCGGCCTGGGCCAAGGGGGCAATGCCGATGAGGC
>MHEK01000056.1:0-13786 GCA_001803795.1 Nitrospirae bacterium RBG_16_64_22 | reverse complement strand
CGAATCTCCGTCCGTTCGCGTCGACTTCTCCGATGGGAGAACGATTTCGGGCAAGGGCGAGGCGGTCCTGCGAGTTGCCGGCCGGGACGTAGTCATCAAGAAGGCATCGGCCGTCGTGGACGGGATGGACGTCTCGGCCGGCGGGAAGGTCTCTCTTTCGCCCGAAGGGGCGGTTGACATCGCGGGCCGGGCCCGGGGACCGATCGAGAAAGCGCTCATCCTGGCCGGCCGGACGGAGGATGGAGGGGGTCTTTTCGAGCTGGAGGGAAAGATCACTGGAACCGTCGCGGCGCCGCTCGGGCGGGGCAGGCTCACGGTTACGGAGGGGAGGATCGGGCCGGTCCGGGTTGAGCGGTTCTCGGGCGAGATTTCGGCAAGCCGGAATGGTCTTTCGGTCGGGCGGGGAGAGGCGAGCCTTTTCGGGGGGCGGGCGAGAGGAACGGCCGAGATCGCGTGGCCGGACGGCCGGGTCAGATACGCGGCCGAGGCCGATTTCGAGGCTCTTCGGACGGAACGGATCGGCGCCCTGGTCCGCAGTCTGCGAAGCGGCGCTCCAGTCGTTCCCGGAACGGTGAGCGGCCGAGTCGACCTCAAGGGTGACGGAGGCGAACCGTGGCCGCGGGAGGGATCGGCGGACGTGGAATTCCTCGGCGAAAAGGGATCGACCCTGTTTCCGCGGACGCCTGCCGTCAGGAAGGCGCGCGTGGCCGTGCGCCTCCCACGGGAGGGCGCGGGGAGCGTTTCCGCCGAAGCGGAGACGGAGGGCGGCCGGATCGATCTGAAGGGACAGTTAGCGCGGTCGGGCGAGATCGACCTTCTCGGGTCCGCGGCCGTTGACGACGTCGGTCCCTGGTTCGCCGGATTTGCCCCTCGACCGGCGTCGGGGCCCGCTCGAGCGGAAATGAGGCTTGGCGGCCGCGTCGACAGCCCTTCGCTGTCGATGACGGTCAAGGCCGGGCCGGGCCGATATGCCTCCGTCCCGGTGTCGTCCGTGGAAGGGCGAGCGAGGTGGGAGGAAGGACGGCTCACGCTCGACGACGTGACGGCCCTGATGCCCTCCCGTCGGCCTGGAGGGGGTGACGGGCGGTTCGATCTCAAGGGGTCGATCCTGGGGAATCCGAAGCCGGTCCGTTTCGACCTCCTGTTGACCGTGGCCCAAGGGGACCCCAGGAGCGTCACGGCTATGTTCCACCGAGACCTCCCGATCGAACTCGCGGCGGACGGATCGTTCCGCCTGACCGGAACGCCATCGGCCCTTGCCGGGCGGGGGGTGCTGAAATCCGGACCGGGAGAAGCTTACGGTCAGACGTTCAGCGCGGCCCAGGCCGTCTTTTCCCTGACGAACCGGGATATCCGCTTCGACCGGGCGGCCGTGCGGCTGAACGGCGGCGGGGTTGAGGGAAGCGGCCGAATCGGGTTCGACGGTTCATACGAAGCCGATCTCAAGCTGGCGTCTCTTCCTGTGTCGAAGATCTCTTTCTTGCAGGGTGTCGAGCCGGCCGGCGCGCGGATGGAGGGCGCGCTCGGGGGGTGGGTCCGAGGGAAGGGGACGTTCGCGGACCCGGGAATCGACGCCGAGATTATTTCTTCGGGCCTTCGCCTGGGGGGCAGTGCCGTCGGGCCGCTCCGGACGCGCCTCTCGACCGAGGGGCGTTCTATTGTCCTGAGGGCCGATCTGGCCGAGCCCTCCATTCACGCGGAGGCATCGCTATCCCTGCTGGCTCCCCGCAACTTTCGGGCGCGGGCGGCATTGGAGAACGTCCAGCCGCTCGCGTATCTCGGGCCCGGGTGGCAGGAGAAGGGCGTCGTGAGGCTTTCGGGAGCGGGGCAGATCCAGGGAGACCTCGACGATCCGCGTCTTCTTCGGGGCGAAGTCCGCTTGCACGCCGTGGAAGCATCGAGCGGAGATTTCCGGGTTTCCAACCTGGGGAACGTCGTCTTCTCCATCCGGGAAAGGACCGTCACGGCAGATCAGGCGGCGTTCGCCGGTCCTTCCACGTCGTTCAACGTCCGAGGACGGTGGGAGGTGTGGGGGGCGGTCGACCTCGGCCTGGAGGGACACGCCGACCTTCGTTTTCTCAAGGTCTTGACGTCCGAGGTCGAGGACGCGTCCGGCACGGCGTCGTTTTCCGCGAGGTTCTCCGGCGAGGCGTCGTCGCCGGCCGTTCGAGGCTCGGTTCGGGGAGCGGGCGGATCGCTCCGCCTCAAGTCAATCCCTCAGCGCGTATCGTCTCTCGGAGGCGAGATCCATTTCGCCCCCGGCCGCGTTCTGCTCGAAGGGCTGAAGGGGGAGGTGGGCGGAGGGTCCGTTACGATCGACGGCAGCATCTCGTTGGCCGGCCTCAAGCCCGCGTCGTTCGCCGTCGTGGCGCGGGCCCGAGGGGTTACGGTCCGCCCGTGGGGCGAGGCGGCCGTCAAGTCGAACGCCGATCTCGTTCTGGGAGGGGCGGCGGCGCGCCCACTTCTTTCCGGACAGGTCCGGCTGGTCTCCGGGCGGTACCGGGAGCGGTTCGACTGGAAGACGAAACTGGCCGATCTGCGGCGGCGGGCGGAGCGCCCAAGGACGGATGCGGGATGGCTCGGAAAGGCCGACCTGGCCGTCCGCGTCGTGGGAAGAGAGAACCTCTGGATCGACAACAACGTCTTGCGCGCGCCGGTCACGGTGGACCTGGGGCTGGGCGGAACGGCGGGCCGCCCCGGCCTCGTGGGACGCGTCGAGGCCCGGGAAGGGACCATCCTCTTCCGCTCCCGGGAGTTCCGGATCGTGAACGCGGCCGTCGAGTTCGTCGATCCGAGACGCATCCAGCCGGTCATGGACGTCCGGGCGGAAGCGAGGATACAGTCGTACGTCGTCGAGATGTCGCTCATGGGAACCCTCGACCGGTTCTCGCTCGCGCTCAATTCGAGTCCCCCGCTGTCCGAG
The DNA here is from genome assembly GCA_001803795.1 of Nitrospirae bacterium RBG_16_64_22. Lineage (GTDB taxonomy): Bacteria > Nitrospirota > RBG-16-64-22 > RBG-16-64-22 > RBG-16-64-22 > RBG-16-64-22. The sequence goes on along the minus strand of MHEK01000056.1, from coordinate 10,863 downwards.
TTCGACATCCTGTCCCTCCTGACCGTGGGGCAGGTCCCGAAGGCCCTCGCGGGGCGCGAGACGGGAGTGGCCGCGGGGGAGGCCGTTTCGTTCCTGACGGGGCGCCTGCAGGACGTGGTCGAGGAGCGCGTCCGCCGAATCGCGGGGATCGACCGTTTTCAGATCGATCCGTACGCGACGACGTCGAGCCTGGCGGGCGCCCCGCGCGTGACGGTTGGGAAGCGGCTGTTGGGCGACAGGCTGTACGTCACGTACTCCGCGTCAATCGGGACGAGCGAGGAGCAGATCATCCAGATCGAGTACCGCCTGACGGACCAGATCTACCTCGTGGGGGACCGCGACGAAACGGGCCAGGTCGGAGGGGATGTCAGGTTCCGGTTCAGGTTCAAATGAACGAAGATTCGGTGAATCGGTAAATCGGTGAATCGGTGAATAGGTGAATCGGTGAATCGGTGAATAGGTGAATCGGTGAATAGGACGAAGGTCGCTGGCGTACTCAGTGTCTTCCTCATGATCTCCTGCGCCGCGTTTGCGCAGGCGGGGGAGACGTCCGCGCTCGCGGGGCGGCCGATTACAAGTGTGGCGTTCGAGGGTCTCGTCCGGTTCCAGGCCGCGGAGGCGCAGGACCTGGCCGGGTTCAACGCCGGGGAACCTCTCGACGGAGCGCGCCTCAGCAGGGCGATCAAGCGCCTGATGGCCACGGGGCGCTTCGGCGATGTCCAGGTCGAAGGGAAAGAAGAAGCGGGGGGCACCCGGCTGGTCTTCCGCATGACCGAGCATCCGTTCCTCAGGAAGATCGCGTGGGACATCCCGCTTTCCATGCGGGATGAGATCGAAAGGCGGGTCCCTTTCCGAACGAACGGACCGTTCGATTCCCGGAGCGTTCCCCGCGTCGAACGCCGGATCGTCTCCTTCCTTCGGGGCGAGGGGTTTGCTTCTCCCGTCGTAGAGGTTCGTTCGGTTGACGAATCATCCGGCAACGTGGATCTTCAAGTCCGGATCGTTCCGGGGGAGCCGAAGCGCTGGGCTGACGTCGAGGTCGTGGACCGGAGCGGAACGAAAGTCGATCTCCCCGGCGGGACGTCTCCTCCTTTTGGAAAGGGGACGCCCGTTCGCGCGGCCGACGTTCGCCATGGAGCAGAGAAACTCCTGGCATCCCTTCGGGAGCGCGGATGGTTCGAGGCGTCGGTTTCACTTGCTGTGGAGGCGGACAAACCAGACCCATCAGCGAGGTTCACCGTGGAGACCGGGCCTTGGTACGACGTCCGGTTCGAGGGCGGGATTCTCCTCGAGGATCCGCGCTGGCGGGAAGAAGTCCGGAGGGTCCTGACGGACTGGACGGGCCCGGAGGCGCCGGGGGACGCGGCGCGCGTCCTGGAAAGGTACTACCGGGAGGCCGGGTATCCTTTCTCGCGAGTCGACGCCAAGACCGATTCGGTCGAGGGCGCCGCCCGCCAGATCGTTTTCCAGGTCGACCCCGGTCCCCGGCCGCGCGTCGTGGATGTGCGCGTTTCGGGCGCGCGGCAGATCGGGCCGGAGGAGGTTCTCCCTCTTCTCTCGGTTCAGCAGGATCGGTGGTACGCGCGTGGTTTCTTCGATCCGGGCCGTCTCGAAGAGGACGTGGAGACGATTCGGGCTTTCTATCGCTCGCGGGGATTCCTGTCGGCCGATGTCGGCGCCGCGTCCATCGACCTTTCGCCGGACCGTTCCTCCGTGTCGGTCGAGTTTCAGGTCCGGGAAGGCGAGCGGACGTTCGTGCGCTCGGTCGATCTCGCGGGGCTCGTCTGGAACTCGCGGGAGGAACTCCTTCCCCGCATCCAGACGCGGCCCGAAAGTCCCTACGAGGAGGAAAAAGCGGAAGAAGACCGGATCCGCATCTTGGAGCAGGTGGCCCGAAAGGGCCATCTGCAAGCCACGGTCGATCTCCTCTCGACATTCTTCGATGAAGGGCGTTCTGTCGGGATCACGTTCGACGTGGATGAGCACGAGACGCGCGCTCTGGGCCGGATCATCGTCCTGGGCCTGGATCGGACCCGGCGTCCGGTGGCGGAGCGGGAGATTGGGCTGAAGGAAGGGGACCCGTACGACTTCGAGGGATTTCTCCTGGCCGAGAACCGCCTCCGGCGGCTGGGGATCTTCTCCGAGGCCCGGTTCCATCCGGTCGATCCGCTCGACGAGTCTCCCGTCCGGGACGTGGTCCTCTCTCTCAAGGAGGCGGACGCCGGGACGGTCGAGTTCGGCGCCGGGTACGGCGACTACGAGCGGTGGCGCGGGATGATCGAGGTCTCCCACCGGAACGTCGGAGGGTGGAACAGGCGCGTGTCGGGACGCCTGGAGGCTTCCACGCTGGAGAAAAGATTCCTGCTGACCGGGAGGGAGCCGCGCGTGCTCGAAACGGAATACGATCTCCGGGCGCAGGGAGTGTGGGAGGAGACGGAGAAGCGGAACATCGACACGCACGAGACGATCTACAAAATCCGCCGGAGCGGAGTCGCGGCCGGGCCGGAAGGGACTTACGCCTCCATCTGGAAGGCGTCGCTGACCTACCAGTACGAGAACACGACGATCCTCGAGATCAGCCCCGGGGCCGTCCTCTCCCGGGAAGACGAGGGCCGGCTGGGAGTGTCGAGCCTGACGCCGGCCCTCTTCCTCGATCTCCGGGACGATCCCTTCGAGCCGAGGCGCGGTCTTTTTGCGGGCGTGTCCGTCAAGGGAGCGGCGAAGGCGATCGGGTCGGAGATCTCCTTCTACAAACTCTCGATGCAGGCGAGCGCGTACGTTCCCCTCACGGGCCGCGTCGTTCTCGCGGTCGGAGGGAAGTGGGGGCGGGGGAAAGCCACCGGCGAGGACAGGAACCTGCCGGTCTTCGACCGGTTTTTTCTGGGCGGCCGGTCGTCCGTTCGGGGGTTCTCGCAGGACACACTCGGTCCCAAGGGAGCGGATGGGACGCCGTCCGGGGGGAACGTGATCGTCCAGGGGAATGTCGAGCTGAGGTGGTCGCTGGGAAGGGAGTTCCAGGTCGTTGCCTTCGCGGACGCGGGGAACGTCTGGCTCGTTCCGCCCGCCGCGAGCGACCTCAAGCTCCGGCAGAGCGCCGGTGTCGGCGTCCGGTACAAGACGCCCGTCGGGCCGCTCCGTCTCGACTACGCTCGGAAGATCGACCGGGAACCGGGCGAGTCAGCGGGAGAATGGCATTTCTCTCTGGGGCATGCGTTCTAGGAAGGGCCGGTGAATGGGTGAATGGGTGAATAGGTGAATGGGTGAATGGGTGAATGGGTGAATAGGTGAATCGGGGAATCGGTGAATAGGTGAATCGGGGAATAGGTGAATCGGGGAATCGGTGAATCGGTGAATCGCGCAACCCCCTCCCCTTCAAGGGGAGGGCCGGGGTGGGGATGGGTTTCAATGCCTGACATGTCGAGTAGCGGTTTCCGCAATCTGACCGGGGGGAGCCCCTTCAAGCGCCGACTCGCGACGATCCTGGCAATTGCCGTACTTCTTGCCGCTAGGCCGGCGGGGGCCGGCGTTCTCCTCGACGGCGTTGCGGCGACGGTCGACGGCCAGGTGATCACGCTCTACGATTTGACGCGCGCGGAGAGTGTGGCGCGGATCCTCGTCGGGGAAGATCCGGCCGCCCGGGCGCGGGTGTCGAGGAAGGACGTCCTGGAGGCGGTCGTCAACCAGAGGCTGGTGCTGACCGAGGCCGTCCGACTGCGGATGGACGAGAGCGATTCCGAGCGGGTGGAAGAGGTCTTGCGGCAGGCCGCGGGCCGTTACCCGTCGGCCGCGGCATGGAAAGCGGCAGTCGAGGAGGCGGGCCTGTCCGAATCGGACGTCCAGGAGGAAGTGGGAAGGCAGGTGAGGCTTCTCAAGTACCTCCACCGCCGCGTTCCGGTTGCCGTGACGCTCGCGGAGGCGGGGCGGTACTTCGAGGAGAACCAGGCCCGCATGGGCGGGGCGTCCTTCGGCGACGTGGTCGACAAGGTCCTCGACCTGTTGCGCGAGGAGAAGTTCAACGCCGCGATGAAGGAGTATCTCGCGCGCTTGCGCGAGAGGTCGAATGTCGTCGTTCGGCGGTGAAACCGGAAAGACCCCCCCCGCCCGGCGGAAAGGTTGAAAGCGTCCATTCAGAGGCCATTCAGAGGCCGATTGACCTGCGGCGGTGCTCCTCCTATAATCCTGGCATGTCACATCCCTGTCGGCGCCCGCTCGGATTCCTTGAAAAAGCCCGTGTTTTCGTCTGGCTTGGGCTTATCGGCCTTGGCGGCTTTTCCCTCCTGTTTTCATTCCCTTCGCCCACTTTCTCATCCATGGGGAACAACGAGAGCGTGATCGTCATCACGGTGAGCGACGCCATCACGCCCGTGACGGCGGAGTACATCGGCAAGGGGATCGACATGGCCGTGGACCGGAAGGCGGTGGCCCTCGTGATCGAGCTGGACACGCCTGGCGGGCTGGACACGGCCATGCGGGAGATCATCGTCAAGATCCTCGGCTCCGACGTGCCCGTGATCGTTTACGTTTCCCCGTCCGGGGCGCGGGCCGCGTCGGCGGGCGTGTTCATCACGCTTGCGGCGCACGTGGCGGCCATGGCGCCGGGGACGAACATGGGGGCGGCCCACCCCGTGAGCCTGGGGCAGGGGAAGATGGACGAGGAGATGGCCGCGAAGGTGACGAACGACGCCGCGGCGTACATCCGGTCGATTGCGGAGAAGAGGGGAAGGAACGCCGACTGGGCCGAGGAGGCCGTCCGCAAGTCCGTGTCGGTGACGGAGAAGGAAGCCGTCAAGAAGAAGATCGTCGATCTCGTCGCGGAGGACCTGACGGCGCTCCTCAAAGCGGTCGACGGCCGCGAGGTCGTGACGGCGACGACGCGAAAGACGCTCAAGGTCGAAGGCGCTTCGGTCAAGCGGGAGCCGATGGGCGTGCGGCTCAAGTTCCTCTCCATCCTCACGAATCCCAACGTCGCCTACATCCTGATGATCCTCGGGTTCTACGGCCTCTTCTTCGAGCTCTCATCGCCCGGCGCGATCTTCCCGGGCGTCTTCGGCGGCATCTGTCTGATCCTGGCCTTTTATGCGTTTCAGACCCTGCCGGTCAACTACGCGGGGCTCATGCTGATCATCCTCGCCATCATCCTCTTCCTGGCCGAGATCAAGGTCGTGAGCTACGGGATCCTGACGATCGGAGGGGTCATTTCCATGATCCTGGGGTCCGTCATGCTCATCGATGCGCCCGGAGACGTTCCCTACATGCGCATCTCTCTCGGGGTGATCATTCCGACGGTGGCCATCACCGTGCTATTCTTCCTGGTCGGGGTCGGGCTGGCGATTCGATCGCTCCGGGAGCGGGCGGGGATGGACAAGGGCGGATTGGTCGGCTTGGAGGGCGTCGTTAAGACCACACTGGATCCGCGCGGCTTGATCATGGTCCACGGCGAGCTTTGGAGCGCCGTCTCGGAAGAGCCGGTTGCCGCGGGCGAACGCGTGATCGTCACCGACATGGACGGCCTCACCGTCCGCGTCCGGAAAACCTAAGGGAGGACCTATGAACTATATCATCAACACGCTGCCAGCGCTCATCGCCGTCATCTTCATCATCGCCGCCGTTGGGCGGGCGGTCATCAAGGTCCTCAAGGAATACGAGCGGGGCGTCATCTTTACGCTCGGGAAAGTGAGCCTCGCGCACGGCATCAAGGGGCCGGGGCTCATCCTCCTCTTCCCCATCATCCAGAAGATGGTGAAGGTCGATCTCCGGACGGTGACGATGGACGTTCCGCCGCAGGACATTGTGACGAAGGACAACGTGACGGTCAAGGTGAACGCGGTCGTCTACTTCCGAGTCGTGGAGCCGCGGAAGGCGATCCTCGAGGTCGCTGATTATTACTACGCGACGTCCCAGATCGCCCAGACGACGCTCCGGAGCATCCTGGGACAGAGTTCGCTCGACGACCTTCTTTCGAAGCGGGACGAGATCAACGCCGACCTCCAGAAGATCATCGACCTTCAGACCGAGCCGTGGGGGATCAAGGTCTCCGTCGTGGAGGTGAAGAACGTCGATCTTCCCGTAGAGATGCAGAGGGCGCTGGCCAAGCAAGCCGAGGCGGAGCGGGAGCGGCGGGCGAAGATCATCCACGCCGAGGGGGAGTTCCAGGCGGCGCAGAAGCTGACCGACGCGGCCTCGATCATCGCGACGACGCCCACGGCCATCCAGCTCCGGTTCCTCCAGACGCTCACCGAAGTCGCAGCCGACAAGAATTCGACGATCGTCTTCCCGATCCCCATCGACCTCTTCAAGCCGTTCCTGGAGAAGGGGAAGGAAGGGAAGTGACGTCTGATGGTCAGAGCGAAGAACGCAATCCCGGACAGTGGCGAGCAGTGGCTCCGGGAGATTTCCGAAGCCTACGCGGACGCTCGAGAGGCAATCCCGTTCGGCGACCTGCTGGGCACACCCTTCGATGAAGGTGATCTTTTTCACCTGGCGCCTTCGGTAGCGCTCAAGTTCCGCGGGTTGCCCATGACCGAGGCGAAAATCCGCCGGGTGACAGAAGCCTCGCTCGCGAGTTACGTTGCGAATCGAGAAGAACACGAGGCGACCCTGAACGATCCTCGCTTGTCATTCGCTTTTTGCTACCTGGCGAGTCATTTTGGTCTGGGCCTCTTGTCGGTTCCTGAGCTGGAAGCAATCATGCGGTACGTGGAGGAGAACGAGGCGGAGCTTGAGCGGCCGATCGAAGACGCAACGAGCCCCTAACGCGCGCATGCCGCAGACGCGCGTGGGTGATGCGCACGAGGTCAGCCGGACGCCCCCGAATCTATCCGCAAAGTCAGCGGTCGGGCTTCTCAAGTGTGAGGGAGGGATGAAGACCGAGGGGGTTGTGGTGGGCGCCGCAGGGATGAAGCCCGTCCGGCGTCGCCACGCGAGCGGCGCAGATTCTCTACTGGCGGCTGTGGATGCGATCCGACGCGATGCGGCGCAGCGGTTGGACCCTCGCCGCCGCGTCCTCATGGGACAGTACCTCACTCCTGCGTCCGTGGCCGCATTCATGGCCGGGATGATCGAGTGCCGAAAACGGGTCATCCGCGTTCTCGACCCAGGTGCCGGGGTCGGGTCCCTCTCGGCCGCTCTTGTAGCTGCCATGTGCCGGGGGCCGCGACGCCCGGACGCGATCGCCCTAACCGCGTACGAAATTGATCCCACCTTCATCGGCCACCTCCGGGCGACGCTCGACTTGTGCCGCGCGGCGAGCGAGGACGCGGGGATCCGGTTCGAGGGACGCATCGTCGCCGAGGACTTCCTCGAAGTCGGGGCGAGAACCGTGGCCCGCGATCTCTTCGCCGCCGGGGAAGACGAACGATTCGACTGCGCCATCCTGAACCCGCCCTATAGGAAGATCCGGACGGAATCCCGCGAACGCGAGATCCTCCGCGCGATCGGGGTTGAGACGAGCAACCTGTACGCCGGCTTCCTAGCCGTGACGGCGCGGCTCCTGGCCTCCGGCGGTGAGATGGTCGCGATTACGCCAAGAAGCTTCTGCAACGGCCCATACTTCGAGCCTTTTCGCCGCTTCTTCCTGGAATGCATGCGCTTTCGCCGGGTCCACGTATTCGACGCGCGGGACCGCGCCTTCTCCGACGCCGAGGTTCTGCAGGAGAACGTCGTATTCCGTGCGGAGAAGACGACCGATCCGGGCTCGGACGTCGTCGTCTCATCAAGCCTCGGTCCCGACGAGTCGACCGCGCACATTCGAACAATCGAGCACGACGACCTCGTTCGGCCCAACGATCCTTATGCCTTCATCCACATCGTCCCGGACGGCGATGGAGATATGGTTCGGCATCGGGTGGTGGGTCTCGATGCGAGGTTGGCGGATCTCGGCCTGACCGTCTCCACTGGACGGGTAGTAGCTTTCCGGGCAAAGGATCTCCTCCGCGACCACCCAGGACGGAATACGGTCCCTCTCATCTATCCTTGTCACTTTCAGAGGGGCTTCGTAAAGTGGCCGAACGGCCACACCCGGAAGCCGAACGCGCTTGTACTCGCCCCCGGAGCCGATGACCTGCTGGTCCCCGCCGGGCATTACGTGTTGGTGAAGAGATTCTCGGCCAAGGAGGAGCCGCGTCGGATTGTGGCGGCCGTGTACGACCCCGCGGACGTCCCGGCCGACCGGGTCGCGTTCGAGAACCACCTAAACTACTATCACCACCGGGGTGCCGGGTTGCCGGCGACCGTGGCGAAGGGGCTAGCCGCATTCCTGAACTCAACGCTCGTGGATTCCTACTTTCGCCAGTTCAGCGGACACACTCAGGTCAACGCCACGGACCTCCGGTCCTTCCGCTATCCGTCTTGGAACAGGCTCAGTGCGCTCGGCCGGCGGATCGGGAGGAGCTTCCCTGCCCAGGAGGGGTTGGATCGTCTCACCGAAGAGGTCGTGTTCCGTGGTTGATCGGTTACGCGGCAGACGGACCCCCACGGCGAAGCGCGTCGCTGAGGCACTGGACATCCTGAAGGGGCTGGACGTGCCGAAGGCGCAGCAAAACGAGAGGTCTGCTCTCACTCTCCTCGCGTTGCTCGGAATGACGCCGCGGAAGCGGTGGAGCGAAGCCGAAGCGCCTATGCTCGGCATCACCGAGATGATGAACGTTTTCCGAGACCGATTCGGAAAGAGATACGCCCCGAATACGCGGGAGACGGTTCGCCGGTTCACCGTTCACCAGTTCGTCCAGATGGGGCTGGTCGCTGCGAACCCTGACGACCCGCATCGCCCCGTGAACAGCCCGGACAACCGTTACCAAGCGGCCCCAACGCTGCTCAAGCTCGCCCGGGCGTATGGTTCGCCCGAGTGGAGCGAGAGCGTGACGGTTTTCCTTAAGACTTCCGAAGCGCTCTGCCGGCTCAAGCCGAGGGAGCGCGACATGGCGCTGATCCCCGTGAGGCTTCCCGACGGCAGGAAGTTGCGGCTTACGCCGGGAGGCCAGAACGAGCTCGTGAAGAAAATCGTCGAGGAGTTTTGCGCCCGCTTCACTCCGGGCGGGGTTGTGGTCTACGTCGGCGACACGGGCGATAAACAGCGGCACATTGAGACCGGTTACTTGGAGCGGCTTGGCGTAGAGATTGACGAGCATGGGAAAATGCCCGACGTGGTGATCCACCTCAAGGCGAAGAACTGGCTCGTCCTGATCGAGGCCGTCACGAGCCATGGCCCCATCGGTCTCAAGCGGCACAACGAGTTGAAGGAACTCTTCAGAACGGCTCGCGTCGGTCTGGTGTTCGTGACGGCCTTCCTCACCCGACGGGCCATGATGAAATACCTCGCGGACCTCGCGTGGGAGACGGAGGTCTGGATCGCCGAGACGCCCAGCCACATCATCCATTTCAATGGCGAGCGGTTCCTCGGGCCGTATAAGTGACGCACGCGGTGGACCGGCAACCCTCGCCATCCCAGTCCCGCTCACGGAACATGGGGAGATGGCAATCCCCCGTTGGGGGGGAAGACTCATGACCATGCGCTTCAAGTTAGTCGATTCCGGCTGGGACCGAGTGTTCGACGAGGCTTTGGCTGCCGATCATTCCGAGCTTAGGATTGTCTGCCCTTTCATCAAGGAGCAGGTAGCCAAGCGGCTGCTGCGGGCTGGCAGGCCGCGGTTCATCCAAGTCATCACGCGTTTCAACCTCGGCGACTTCTACAGTGGCGTGAGCGATACGGGTGCGCTCCGGCTGCTGTTGAAGCATGGGGCGCACGTTCGCGGTGTACGCAATCTCCACGCAAAGGTCTACCTGTTCGGCGGGCGGCGCGTCGTTGTGACTTCGGCGAACCTGACCGAAGCCGCGTTGTTACGGAATCAAGAATTCGGCTTCGCCGCCGAGGAACCCGGCATCATTGCCTGCTGCCGTAAGTATTTCGACGAGCTCTGGCAACGAGCCGGCTCTGACCTGACGATAGCCCGCCTGGAGAGGTGGGAAGCGCAACTGAGCGGCATATTGGCGGGCGGCTCAAGGCCATCCGAGACAGCGAGATTGCCCGACGAGGGCGTGGATGCTGGGATAACAGTGTCACCCATCATTCTTCCGGTATCAGTGGCAGACGCTCCGCAGTCGTTTGTCAAATTCTTCGGTGAGGGTGACAATCGGGCAGAACGAACGATGAAGATCTTTGAGGAGGTGAAGCGGTCCGGCTGTCATTGGGCCTGCGCATATCCTAAAGACAAACGTCCGCGACAGGTCAAAGACGGCGCGGTCATGTTCATGGGAAGACTGGTGGAACCCAACGATACCATTATTTATGGCCGAGCCGTGGCGATGCAGCATCAGGAAGGACGCGATGACGCCACTCCTGCCGATATGAAGTTGCGGCCGTGGAAGGAGAAATGGCCGCATTACATCCGGGTGCATCATGCCGAGTTCATTGCAGGGACTTTGAGTAATGGCGTTCCTCTCTCTCAGTTGATGGATGAATTCAAGTCAGATGCTTTTGCCTCCACGAAACAGCACGCTGCCAAGGGGAGCGGCAATACCGATCCGCGAAAAGCGTATATGCAGCAGGCAGCGGTAAAACTCTCCGATGAGGGATATAACTGGCTCAACAACAGGTTGGAGGCTGCATTTCAAAATCATGAGAAGCTGACTTCGAGCGAGCTGGAAAAACTCGATTGGCCAGATCGTATCGTAAGGCCCCGTCCCGGCGGAAGTCATCGCGAGTGACGCGGGGACGTTGGATCGGTGTCGAAACGCTTTTTCGGTCTCTCCCTCTGGGAGAAGGGACGTTTTCGGCAAGCTTCTAATCGTCCGGTGTGATCCGGCCTTCGACGGTGGGAGCGACGTTGCCCGCCTTCTCTATCCACTCGACGACGCTCGACGAAAGAG
>MHEK01000055.1 GCA_001803795.1 Nitrospirae bacterium RBG_16_64_22 | reverse complement strand
TTGCAGGATCGTCTGGGGGGTCAGATGAGCGTGATGCGCCACTGCCGCCAGTGCCGGGCCGACGCAGTGGGGTTCTTGGGGGACGATCGGGGCCAGGAGTTCACCATGGCCAAGGTCGAGGCGATGGATGTCTCCTGCGAGCCGGAGAAAAGGAAGGTCTACCGGGAACTGGTCGAGGCGGGCCGGGAGGCTGCGCGCGAGGCCCGGTCGGCCGCGCGAAGAGAGACTGCCGGCGCGTCTCCAGACGCGAAGATCCTCGTCGCCGTGGCCACAAAGGGGGGCGGCATTGTTAACGAGCACTTCGGCCACGCCCGGGAGTTCCAGATCTACGAGGTCTGCGCCACGGGCGCCATGTTCGTCGGGCATCGCCGGGTCGATGGGTACTGTCAGGGAGGATACGGGGAGGAGGAGTTGCTCGATGCGGTCATCCGGGCGATCCGCGACTGCGTCGCCGTGCTGGTCTTCCGGATCGGGTCGTGCCCCCGGAAGGCCCTCGATGCCGCGGGGATCGAGCCGGTGGACCGCTTCGCCTACGAGTACATCGAAAAGGCGTGTCTCGAATACTACAAAGACCGCGTTCAACGCTCGAAGGAAGCTGAACATCTCCTCCAATCCTCGGGCACAGCCGGGGCGTGCGTGTCTCTCGGCCGGGAGGCGTAGATGCTCTGGACCGGGCTTCTCGCCGTTCACCTCCTGGCCGCGGCCGCCTGGCTGGGCGGGATGTTTTTCATGTCACGGATCTTCGGTCCTTCGATCTCCGGGAGGGTGCTCGACGAGGGACGATCCGTGATCCAGCGGGAGGTGCGGGCGCGATTTCATCGCGTGCGCGCCTGGGCGATCGGCGGAATCCTCCTGAGCGGGGCGGGCCTTCTAGTTCTCTTCTGGGACGTCCGAGTCGTGTGGGGAACGCGGCCGGGAGCGATCCTCGCGGTGAAACTCCTCCTGGTGGGGATGATGCTCGCTCTTTGCCGAATCCGGCGTCTTCTCCCCCAGCCGGGAATCTCTCTGCGGGGGGTGAGGAGAAAGCCGTCCGCCTGGCTGTTGTCCCAGTTTTCGGAGCCCGCCCGACTCACCCTCCTCCTCGGGATCCTCGTGACCGTCCTGGGCGCGGGGCTGAGGCGGCTCTAGTATCCGAACCCATTGATTACGGAACATCCTCCGCGGATGTGTAGGTTGGGTTAGGCGCGGTTTTTTGCGCCGTAACCCAACAAAACCATCTTGGCGAATATTCGGTTTGTTGGGTTACGCGATAAAGCCGCTAACCCAACCTACATGACCGCGGGTAAGCCCCAAACAAAATGTTTCGTTATTTACGATTTGCAATACTAGGCTCCGGAGGTCAGGACATGCGTTGGAAAACGATCGTGGAGCCGGAATCGCGCGCGCGGATATCCGGGCGGGAGAGGACATGAAAGTGATGATCCGAAAGGACGCCGCGGGGCGTCTCGTGGCCTACGTGGCCAAAAAGGACTTGGAGGAGCCGATCGTGGAGGTCGAGCGGGAGGGCCTCTGGGGCGGCGCCGTTAAATTGGCCAACGGGTGGAGGCTGGAACTCCCGGAGATGGCCCCAGACACGCGCCTGCCCGTCACCGTTGAGGCGCGTAAGACCGGAGGGGATTAAGCGAGAGGCCGAGAAGACCGTCGACCTGGGCTTCGATCTCTCGGGCGACGTTTCGGTCCAGGGCCTTTCTCCATCGCTCGGGAATCGCCGCGCACCCGTACGCCGCGCCGGCCAGCATTCCCGCCAGAGCGCCGGTCGTGTCGGCGTCCCCGCCCCGGTTGACCACGCCGACGAGGCACGTCTCAAAGTCCTCCGAACCGAAAAAGAAATGGGCCACTGTCTGGAGCGTGTCAACGATGTATCCCGTGGCGCGTCCCGGATAGGGATCGAAGCGAAACTCGGGCATCCGGCGAACAAGCTCGTCGGCCAGGAGGCGGACCACCGCTCTTGGCTCGCCGAGGACGAGCCGTCGGGCCATCTCGGCCAGCGTCTCCACCGCGGCGTCGGAAAGGGGATGGTTGTGAGTGATATGCGCCTGAGCCAGGGAGAACGTCCGGCAGGCTTCCTGGTCGTGGAGCGTCGCCAGGACGACGGGCAGAATCCGCATGGCGGCCCCGTTTCCCGCGTGCCATTCGCGGGCCGGGGCCTGGAGGGTTCTCTCCGCCAGGAAGCGTTGTATCCCCTGACGGCAGGTGTTCCCCACGTCCGCCGGCCGGGATCTGAGCCAGGCGGCGAACGCCTCGGCGACGGCGCGAAGGTCGAATCCGCCGGGCGACAGGAGGGCGCGTCCCAGGGCCAGGGACATCTCCGTGTCATCCGTGACCTGTCCGGGCCGGAGACGAAGCCATCCTCCGCCGACCATCTCGCGCAAGAGGCCGTGACGCTCGCGGATCTCCATCGGCGTCATGAACTCGACCGGCGCCCCGAGGGCGTCTCCCACCGCAAGGCCCAGATAGGCCCCCAGGGCGCGGTCCCTCACGCCGCTCACACGTAGCTCACCTTCACCCGGTAGTCCCCCCCGATGACCAGGTGCTCCGATTCTCCGTGGAGCGGGTGCTCCGGGAGGAGATCGTTGAAGAAAAAAATCTTTGTGACGGGCACGCGCACATCCAGGATGTAGTCGCCGAACTCGTCGGCGATCTCCCGACGGGACGTGAAGGAGACGAGATTGTTCTGGCGGACCACCGCGTCCCGCCGCCCGAAACGCTCGACGATCTCGTGCTCGTCGAAGCTGTTGACGCCGCGGTAGAGTGTCAGATGGCGGTCCCGGCGGTTCGCGGACAGGGCCCACTGGCAGAACTCGTAGAGAAGGTCGAGTTGAAGGTAGATGCTGTTGTTGTGGAAACGGCTCCCCATCTTCTCTTCCACGTACTTGATCCAGGGTCGGGATGAGAAGCTCCGGAGGGGCGCCGCATGAAACGTCGGGTAGAGACCGAAGCGGCTCTCAACCCAGCCTTTGAGGACGGCGCCTTCGGGACCGTTGGCGTCGAATCCCCACCCCTTGAGAAGCCGAAGGTAGCTCGACCGAAAACGGCGCCGGCCGCTGGGGGCCGTGCCCGCCGCTTGCTCGGGACTCAAGCCGAAGACCACGGCCATGTAGTCCTGGAAGCGTTCGGCGGCCTGCGCCGGCGAGGACGATTGCTCGATGAGCCGCCAAAGAGGCCGGCTGGTTTCCCGCGTGCCGTGGATGTGGAGAGGGACGGGGTGATCGTTGTAGGCCGTGGAGGCCAGAATCTGCGTCGGAATACCCACCAAGTTTGTGGCGTGCCCCCGCGCGCTTACAATTTCCGCACCTCGATTCCGTACTTGCGGATGCGATAACCGAGTTGCCTGACGGTCAACCCCAGCAGGCGAGCCGCTCTGGCCTGGACCCACCCGCATCGCTCCAGGGCATCCGTGATCCGCGTCCGCTCCTTTCCTTCTTCCGGACGGAGAGTTGCGGGAGCGGTTTGTCCGATGCGCCCGGGCGGGGCGCCGACCGGACCGGACCCCGCGGAGCGCGGAGAAAAGAGCAACGCCGCGTGAAAGTGGGTGGCGCAGGCTTCGCAATGGAAGTCCTGACCCGCGAGGACGTCGTCCTTGACCATGACGTAGACCCGCTCCAGGCAGTTCTCCATCTCCCGGATGTTCCCGGGCCAGAGACACCGCATCAACACCTCCAGGGCGCCGGGCGTGAGCCGGCAGGAGCGTCCGTATTCCCGGTTGAGTTTCCGGAGAATGTGCTGGGCGAGAGGCGGAATATCATCCCGGCGCTCGCGCAACGGCGGCAGGTAGATCGTCACGACGTTGACGCGGAAGTAGAGATCGGCCCTGAACTCCCCTTTGGCGATGGCGTCCTCCAGGTTGCGGTTCGTGGCGGCGATCAACCGAACGTCCACGTCGTGCGTCTTTGTTCCGCCGAGGCGCTCGAAGCGCTTTTCCTGCAGTACCCGCAGAAGCTTGGTCTGAAAGGGGAGCGGCATGTCGCCGATCTCATCCAGGAAGAGCGTTCCCTTGTGCGCCAGCTCGAAGCGCCCCTTCTTCTCCCCCGTGGCGCCCGTGAAGGCGCCCTTCTCGTAGCCGAACAGCTCGGATTCCAGGAGGGCCTCCGGCAAAGCCGCGCAATTGAGAGCGATAAAGGCGGAATCCGCCCGCGGAGAATTGTAATGAATGGCCCGAGCGATCATCTCCTTCCCCGTTCCGGACTCCCCCCGAAGGAGGACCGTCGCCCGGCTTGGGGCCACCCGGTGGACGGTCTCGAAGATGGACAACATGACCTTGCTCTGGCCGACGATGTTCTCCAGCTTGTAAGTCTGTTGAAGCTGTTCCTTGAGACGCGACTGTTCCTCCAATAAGGTCTCGCGCTCCCGGGCCACGCGCCGGTGCAGGGCGACCATCTGGCCGATCAGGTTGGCCACGAGGGTCAGGAACCGCAGGTCTTCCTCCTGGGAGAGCGCGCCCTCCCGCGGAGACCGGTCGATGCTCATGACCCCCAGCGTTTCCCGCCCGCGTCGGATCGGCACGGCGAGGAAGGCGATGCTGTGTTCCATCCTGTCGGGCCGGCGGTGCGTCTTGTCGAGGAAGAGCGGTTCGGATCCCACGTCCGGAATCAACATGGGGAGGCCGGTCTTCAGGACCTTGCCGGTGATCCCCTCGCCCACTCGATACCGAATTCGGCGACGATCTTCCTCCTTCAAGCCCAGGGCCGCCTCGATGACCAGGTCCTGGGTCTCGGGATCGACCAGCGTGACGGTTCCCTTCTTCATCCCCAGGAAGTTGTCTAGAATCCGAAGGACGGCCAGGAGATCCTCTTCCAGGTCCAATGAGGAGGAGAGGATCTTGCTCACCTCATAGAGAGCGATCAACTCCATTCCCTTTTGATCGGACGGCGGGGGGTGGGGAGACAGGCCGTTCACGGTGTCGCCTCTTTCGAATGCTTGTCCTTGCGAGACGGTGCGGGAAATCTTTGCATTTGGAAAGTAGCAAGGACCGTGCAACTCAAAATGGACCTCATTGCGGAAAGCGTGCAACCCGTTGTCGAAGAGGGGGAAGTGCGCGTTATAGCTAGGATTGGCGAGGCATCTTGATGGTACTAAACCTTACAGTCGACAGGGAGAAAAGGAAGTGGAATGTCGGACAAGAATGTCTGAGCATTCATGCTTGTCGCCGCATGAATCTCAGCGCGTCAGCCCTCGATGCGACAGGGACGGCGGGAAGGTGGCGCGCGGGGAAGGGGGCTTCTCCCTTTGCACCAGCTCTCGTGGAAAGCGGGGATGCGCTATCTCTTGTTGTCGAATGCGATCCCTTTCTTCACCTCGTCGATCGCCATATGGACGTGCTTGAGCGCCTCGGCTCTGTGGCCGCCCTTGTCGTGCGTAGCGGTTTCCAGGTTTTTCTCAGCGGTCTTCAGGTTCCGGATGGCCGCCTGCATCTTGGACTGTCGCTCAGCATGGGCGGTTCCAGCGATCGATCCTGTTGCGAGAGCGACTCCAGCAATCGCGGATTTCTGAAGGAATGCTCTTCGGTTCATCGTTCTCTTCCTGCGTGTGGGTTTGAGCCATGGTACGCCGCGGGTGTCGCGGCGCCGTGCATACCCCATAAAATATGCTTGAAACGGACATTGCGGTCAAGCCGCAAGCAGACAGGACTTTCCCCAATTTTTCCCTTCCCCCTCAGGGGGAAGGACAGGATGGGGGTGGGTTTCTTCACCGTTCTGTCGAACCCCATCCCCACCCCACCCCTCCCCTTGAAGGGGAGGGAAGCAGGCCGCACGTGCGGGAAAATGGCGCTGGAACACGGAAACACCCGAACCATGACCCATGGGCACCGACGAATCCCTTGCGGTCTCCACGATGAGCCGTCCGACGCAAGGCCCTTCCTCATCCCTTGAAGAGTTTCCCCAAAAAATCGGCGTTCCACTTCAAGAACCGAAAAACAAACAACCCCTCAATCACTTACCCCAAGAACCCCCTAAATCCTGGGGAAAGTCCTGGCAAGCAGAGGGATTTGGTGCAAACACCCGGCAGATGTCACGCGACAGAGCGGTTTCGACTCAGAGCCTGGAGGCGGCCTTCTTGACTTTGCGGCGGCGGTCTCATACCCTTCCTGCGGACGGGACCCGGCGGCCGCCGGGGAGAAGCCTCACGGACAGGAGGGACGCCCATGAAACGCCTGGCTCTGGCTGTAATCCTTCTTCTGGTTCTTCCGGCAGCGGCTCTGGCCGAGGTGAAAGGGCAGGAAGTTGAATACAGGTCCAGCGACAAGCGGATGAAGGGGTACCTGGCCTTCGATCCGGCGATTGCGGGGAAACGCCCCGGCATCCTGGTTGTCCACGAGTGGTGGGGTCTGAACGAGTACACCCGAAAGCGGGCACGGATGCTGGCCGAGCTTGGCTACACCGCCCTGGCCCTGGACATGTACGGGGAGGGAAAGCAGGTCGCGCATCCAGACGACGCGGGGAAGCTCTCTGCCGAGGTCCGGAAGAACATGCCCGTTGCCAAGGCGCGTTTCACGGCCGCGCTGGAGCTTCTGGCGAAGCACCAAAGCGTTGACTCCAAGAAGATCGCCGCGATCGGCTACTGCTTCGGCGGGGGGATCGTCCTGGAGATGGCTCGCTCCGGTGTGGACCTGGCCGGCGTCGTGAGCTTCCACGGGAGTCTTGGGACGGCCAGTCCCGCAAGGCCCGGCGCCGTCAAGGCCAAGGTGCTCGTTCTGAACGGCGCGGCCGATCCGCTCGTGACGCCGGAGCAGATCGAGAAGTTCAAGAAGGAGATGGCCGCGGCCCGGGCCGATCTGAAGTTCGTCTCGTACCACGGCGCCAAGCACGCCTTCACCAATCCCGACGCCGACGTCATCGGCGAAAAGTTCAACATGCCCGTCGCGTTCAACGCCGAGGCCGACAAGAAGTCGTGGGAGGAGATGCGGGTTTTCTTCGGACGGATTCTCAAGACGAACTGAGGCGGCCGCTTGGGACCGAATCGCGTCATGGCAGCAATTCGAACCGCGGGCAATGGCGGGGACGAATGGCCGCGAAATGCCGGCGGTCGGTCGTCAGCAGACGGCGGATCTTGAGCCTCTCCGCCACAGCCACAACGCTGGCATCAACAAAGCCGATGTTGGCGTCGGAATATCTCTCCAGAAGGTTCGATGTGCGCGGGAGATCGGAATCCGCCAGGCCTTCGATTCTCATCTCGCCCTGAACAAGGGAAAGAACGAACCGGCGTTCAGCGGCCTGTCCGACATACGTATTGATGAGGTAGCACGCCTCGGGAAGAACCGTCACCGGAACGATCAGGTCGTCGGCCTGCTCTTCCAGGTACTCCCGGACAGGGGCATGCCAGCGGTCATCCTCGTCCGCCATGGCATACAGGATTCCGGTGTCAACAATTGCCCATGGCACTAGTTTCCGCCCTTTTGACGGGGTCGGCGCGCCCAAAGGAGACTCTCATGCCGCTCCGCGACGTCGCTGCGACCGCTCCTTCCGGCGCCCAGAAACGATGGCACGCGGCCCGGCTTCTGTTGGCGAACAACATAGGTCTCCAGGGCTTCCCGGATTGCCTCCGCGAGGCTGATCTCCCTTTCACGGGCGATCTGCTTCAGGGTCGAGAGAACGTCCTCATCGGCAAATATTGTTGTGCGCTTCATAGAGACTTCCCCGCGTTGCCCCTGTGTGACATATATCGATAGCATATATATGCACTTTAGTGCAACAACCTCTTGGAAGTGGACAGGCGTGTCTCAAGATCTCTTCGTCGGCCGGAAGGT
>MHEK01000054.1:19909-20108 GCA_001803795.1 Nitrospirae bacterium RBG_16_64_22 | reverse complement strand
CGACATTGCTCCGCGCCTGCGTAACGAACATGGCGGCGAGCGCCAGCATGCCGATTGCAAAGACCACCATTGCAATCAACACCTCGATCAGCGTGAAACCGCGCCGATTCCCCACGACAACCCTCTTCCTCATGGCGTCACCGTAACGGCCCCGCCGCCAGTGAGAGTCACCGTGCTCGTTTCACACGGCGGGCAGTTG
>MHEK01000054.1:16265-19893 GCA_001803795.1 Nitrospirae bacterium RBG_16_64_22 | reverse complement strand
TGAGCGTGATCGTAACCGCCGTCAGAATGTTTGATGAACCGTTGTCCGTCACTGTTCCGTTGGTCTGGAACACCGGGGCAGGCTGGGTCGGAGCTGGGTTGTACGCGACGGCGAGAGCCACCCCGTTGTATTCCTCCACAGCCCCGAACCTGCGGCAGATTGAGGGAAGCTCCAGAGCTGGGTTCCCAACAGTCGTCCAGACATTTAGATTTGCTGGGCCGGTCTGTTGGTTGCCCATCTGGACAACGTATGTCGGTCCAGCGCACCCAGGCGGTTCGTCCACAGCCACAGGTGCAAAGTTGATCCGCGTCTGAAAGGATCGGTTGGTCGCTAGGCTTTTGGCCTTCCGCATGTCGGAAGCCAGGTCGCGAGCGGCAGACATAAGTCGGTAGTGCGGCCGGTTGCTGAGCCAGTACGCGCCAAGCGCCACGACCAGGATGGCGATCACGGCGATGACGACGAGCAGTTCTATCAGTGTAAATCCTTTCTGGCCGGTGCGGGATCTCATGCCGATACATGGACGCAACCTGCGCGCCAGGCAATCGGCCGGATTGAGTTCCGCAAAAGGATTTACTTTTCAATCACTTAAGCAACACGACCTCTCGGCTGGCAAACTTGGCGCATCGCGGATTATGTAACCGGTTACACAATCGGAATACATTGAGACCACAGGCGATCGCCAGCCCCTGCCTACCACTCCTTCTCTTCCTGGATCTTGATGTTCCCGGTTGCGCTCATGACACGGGCGCGGACCTTTCGGTCTTTGACGTTCTTGAGGTAGACGGCGCCGTTCACGCCCTCGACTGTTCCGTTTACGTTGAACGTCACGCGGTCATCCTTGAACGCCGTCACTTTGTACATGTCAATCCGCTGATCGAGAGGAATCCATTCCGTGGCGGGGAACCACACGTCGGATCCGAACATCTTGTCGCCTTTTTCGATCCGGTACGTATCTGTCCCGATATCGAAGGCCACGCGGTGCTCGGCGCCGGTCGCTGTCGCCTTCATTCTCGCCAGGCGCATGACGGACGTGACCTCCCGAGCGGCCGCATGGAGACTTCGTTCGTCGGCGCCTGTGAGCCACGTGGCGCCGAACGCCCCGATCAGGATGGAAAGGACTGAGAGTGATGTAACAAGCTCGATTAGCGAGAAGCCTGCGTCGGATCGGTTGCAGGCTGGCTGTCGGTTGACTGTGCCGTCCATGGCATTGACCTCCTTCTGCTGAGAGTCTCGTCATTCCTGGGGTGATGCCTTGGGAAAAGCCGTAAGCGAAGATTGTGCCGGGGCAGGCCGACTTCTTGCGGAACAAGAACCCCTTGTTTCCTCAGGGGAAACGGAAGGCAGAGGATGGGGCGATGAGGCGGCGGGTCTCTCCGGGGTCTACACGACGCGACTGGCCAGACGCCTTTTCCAGACGCTTCCCCACCCGCGTTCCTTGACCTTGGTCCTTGACCTTGGTTGACAGGCCGCTTATGGCAGAGTAGTATGACTTTCCGAAAATCCAACAAGGAGGCACCGTGCTCGTACAGGTCAAGAAGAAGGCTCAGATCACCCTCCCGTTGAAGATCCGGGAGAAAATGGGGGTATCGGAGGGAGACATACTCGAGGTGAGCGTGCAAGGGGACCGGATTGTCCTGAAGCCGCGGGTGACGAGGAGAATAGTCGCCAATCCCGTTCCGGCGCGCGAGGCGTCCCGCATCAGAGGCCTTCTGGCGGTCGGCGGTGACGCGGTGAAGGACTCTGAAGGCGCTTATGACTGAGGTCATCCTCGATACCAATTACGTCGTTGCCCTGTTGGACGCCAAGGACGTATGGCATGCAAAAGCCGCAACGATCCAGGACAAACTGGTCGAAACCGAGGCGGCGGTCGTCTACCTTGATTGCGTCATGGATGAGGTAATCAGCGTTCTGGCCAGGAGGTATGCCGAACGGGGACGCGCCCACGAGTTCTCTGGCGCGCTGAACAAGATCGAGACCCTCGTTCCGCCGGAGAGAATTACGTGGATTTACCCAATTGTGAAACAGCTCTACGCGAAGGTACTATCCCTCGTTCGGAAAAGCCGCGGGGAACTCAACTTCCACGACGCCTTGATCGTCGCCGCGTCGGACGAAATGGGCATTGGCGCCATCGTGAGTTTCGACGCGGACTTCGACAAGACGAATATGACAAGGATCCGAAGCGTCGAGTCCATCGCCAGGCCCCCGGCCTGAGCCCGCCCCGAACGCTCCCGTTCCCCCCGGCCCTACTCGATCCCGTAATCCTTGATCTTCGTGAGAAGCGTCTTGTAGCTCACCTTGAGCCGGATGGCGGCCTTGCTCTTGTTGCCGCCGGTTTCGGCGAGCACCTTCCGGATGAGCCTTGCCTCGGCCTCGGCGGCGGCCGCGGAGGCGCCCTATCCGAGAAAGCGTCTTGCGAGATCGAGCAGTCATGTAGGTTGGGTTAGCGGCTTTATCGCGTAACCCAACAAACCGAATATTCGCCAAGATGGTTTTGTTGGGTTACGGCGCAAAAAACCGCGCCTAACCCAACCTACACATCCGCGGAGGATGTTCCGTAATCAATGGGTTCGGATACTATCCGAGAAAGCGTCTTGCGAGATCGAGCAGCTCCCCGTAGAGGGGTCCCGCATCGCTCACGAACTGGCGGATCCGCTTGAAGCGGATATCGACGTATTCGTGGGCCAGGATGTTTCGCAGCTTGGCGAACCGGGCGAGCGTTTCGGCCGTTTGCGGATTGAAACCCGGGAGCAGCGCAAGCGCCTCGATCGTCTCTCGATAGGTCTGCGGCATTCTTGCCTTTTGCGAAGCCAGGATGATCTTCGCGATGTCGATGGAGGCGTTGACGAGGTTCTCCGCCCACCTCTCGACGTTCCTCCTCGCGTCCGCGTCGGTTCGATATGTCCGTTCGTCGATGCCGGCGAACTTGGAGTGATCCGCCAGCTCCGTCTCAAGAAAATCGACGATTCTCATCAGCCGATCCCGGTCGACGTCGGTCAGGGACATCGAACGCTGCTTGATGGCCCGGAAGTCCCGAGACCATTCCCGAAAATCCTCCGCCGCCGTGCTGACCAGGAGAGAGAACCGCAGGTAGAGCGCAGGATCCTTGACGATGACGGGGATGCCTTCCTGAACGATCGAGCAGGCAAGCGTCGAGGGCGCGCGGTTCAAGACGATGAGGTCGGTGTCGCGGCCGACGATTTTCTCGACCGATCTCCAGATTTCATTCTCGGATTCGTAGTCCCGGGTTTCTTCCCATTCGATGTCCGGGCCTTCCGGGGCGATGTAGACGGCTACGTCAAAATCGGATTCGGCGGTTTCCATTCCCCGGGCGAACGATCCGAAGACAAAGGCCATGAGCACGTCGGGCCTTGTCAATAAATAGTCCCTCAACGCCTGAACCGTGTTTTCGAGATACGCCATCGGGGTCGGCCCATAGCAGGGTGCTGAAAAAGGCCAAGGAAGGACTTTTTCAGCATCCTGATCGAACGGCAATCGCGGATGTCCCGCGCGTAACGCGCCCAATATATCGGCGGACCCGTGCGCTGTCAATGGAAGTCCGGGCATCGGAAGAACATCGGGCGGGCGGGCTTCACCTGCGTGCCGTAGGCGGCTTTCTCGCCGAACCCCG
>MHEK01000054.1:11750-16254 GCA_001803795.1 Nitrospirae bacterium RBG_16_64_22 | reverse complement strand
CGCCCCCAACGCTCCTGTTCTTCCCCGGCCCTACTCGATCCCGTAGTCCTTGATCTTCGTGAGGAGAGTCTTGTAGCTCACCTTTAGGCGGATGGCGGCCTTGCTCTTGTTCCCGCCCGTCTCGCCGAGCACCTTCCGGATGAGCCTTGCCTCGGCCTCCGCGGCCGCGGCGGCGCCCACCTCGTGGAGTCCGGCGTCGGCCGGCAGATCTCCCGGACCCTGCGCGCTCGCACCTCCTGCCGGCAGGCCGAGGTGTTCCGGAGCGAGTTCCTCCGCTTCGCTCAGGATCACGGCCCGATCGAGCGCGTTCTCCAGCTCGCGGACGTTGCCGGGCCACGTCCACGACTGAAGGGCCTCGATCGCGCCTTTCGACAGCCTCTTGACCGGCTTCTTCATCTCGGCGCACGCCCGAGTCAGGAAGAACTCGGCCAGGGCCGGGATATCCTCAAGCCGCTCGCGCAGAGGGGGGATCGTCACGGGGAACGCCGAAAGGCGGTAATAGAGGTCCTCGCGGAACGCCTTCGCGTCGACGAGCTTCTTCAGGTCCCTGTTGGTGGCCGCGACGACCCGGACATCCACTTGGATCGGGACGTTGCCTCCGACGCGCTCGAACGCCTGGTCCTGCAAGACGCGGAGAAGCTTGGCTTGCAGAGCGGGATCCAGGTCCCCCACCTCGTCCAGGAAGATCGTCCCCCGGTGGGCCAGCTCGAACTTCCCGATCCTTCGCTCGACGGCGCCCGTGAACGATCCGCGCTCGTGGCCGAAGAGTTCCGTCTCTAGAAGCTCGCGCGGAATAGCGGCGCAGTTGATCGCCACGAACGGGTTATCCTTCCGGGGGCTCAGGTGGTGGACGGCGCGGGCGAACAGCTCTTTCCCCGTGCCGCTCTCCCCTTGCAGGAGGACGGTCGTTTGGGCGGGCGCCACGCGCTGGATGACGCGCGTGACCTCCTCGATCGCCGGACCCTTGCCGATGATCCGGGGCATGCCGATCTTCTCCGCAAACTCCTCCCTTAGAAGAAGATTCTCGGTCAGGAGCTGGCGGCTCTCGACCGCCCGGCGAACGACGAGGAGAAGATGGTCCATCTCGAACGGCTTGGTCAGAAAATCGAACGCCCCTTCCTTCACGGCCTTGACGGCCGTCTCGATCGTTCCGAACGCCGTCATCACGACCACGGGAAGGAGGGGATCGCGCAACTTCGCCTCGGCGAGCACGGCGAGTCCGTCCTTCTTGGGGAGCTTGAGATCAGTGAGGACGAGGTCGACGCGCATCTCTCGGAGGCGCTTGATTCCCTGGGCCCCGTCCGCGGCCGTCTCGACGGCGTACCCCTCCGCGCCGAGAGCCTGGACCAGCATCTCGGCCATGCTCTCCTTGTCTTCGACCACGAGGATCGTCGGTTTCACGCTTTGGCCCCCGCTTGGCGCGCCGATCCACTCGACCCCGCCCCTTTCGGCTCGCGCGACGGAAGCCGGACCGTGAAAACCGCCCCGCCGCCCGGACGGTCCCCGATCTCGACGTGTCCCCCGTGCGAGACGACGATCTTGTGGACCATTGCGAGACCCATTCCCGTGCCGCTGTCCTTGGCCGTGAAGAATGGAAGGAACACCTTGTCGCGGATCTCGGGAGGGACCCCCGGTCCCGAGTCCGATACGCTGATCGAAATCTCCCGAGGCGACACGGCCCGGGCCTCGATCTCGACGTGGCCCTTCCCCTGTATCGCCTCCACGGCGTTGCAAAGGAGATTCGCGAACACCTGCCGGAGGCGGTCGGGATCGCCCCAGACGAGGGGCAGTTCGGCCGGAATATCCCGCGAGACGGCGACTTGCGACATCTCGCACCGTGAGGACGCAACGGCGAGCGATTCCTCGATGATGGATGAGACGGCCACGCCCGCCGGGCATAGCGGCTCCGCGCGCGTGAAGGCCAGGAGATCCGAGATGATCCTGTCCATCACCTTGATCTCCGCTTCCATCTTGTCGACGACTGGGGCCGCAGCCTCGCCGAGACCCGCTTTCTTCCTCAAGATGGACACGTAGCCGGAGAGGACGGCCATCGGATTCCTGAGCTCGTGGGCGATCCCCGCGGACATTTCCCCGAGCTGGGCAAGGCGCGTCTTGAGCGCCACCGATTCCTCGAGGCGCTTCACGTCCGTCAGATCGGCAAACGTAAACAACGCGCCGATCGCCTTCCGGTCCGCGTCCCGGAGGGCCGAAAGCGTGTATCCCAACGACTTGCGCTCGCCCTCAGCGCGTCCAAAAACCGTCTCCCCGCGTTCGACGCCGCCCCCCTGACTCCATCCGGACAGGATCTCCGCGAGGGGATCCCCCTGAAACACCTCCCCCGCGCGGAGGCCCAACACTTCTCCATCTCCGACCTCAAGAATCGTCTTCCCCGCCGGATTAATGCTCGTGATCCGCCCCTCCGGATCGATCGTCAGGACGCCGCTTGGAACGCTCCGCAGGATGTCCTCGGTGAGCGCCGCCGCCCGGTCCGCCCGGGCTTCCGCCTGGGACCGGAGCGTCTCGATCTCGCGTTCCTTGGCCTTGAGCTTTTCGACAAGCTCGTGGAAAGTCGAGACCACGAACTCGACCCGGTCGCCCGGCGTCCGGGTGGAATCGCTCTTGGCGATCGCCTTCCGGCCGGCCTTGAAGAGGGCCGCGAAAAGAAGGACGACCGCGAGAACACCGATCAGGATCGCGCCGATCAGAAGAGGGATGTCCATGGCCTATCCGCGGACGCCCAGGTACCAGCCGATGATCTCAGAACCGTAGAACAGATACACGACGGCCCCCAGGACGAGAAACGGTCCGTATGGAATCGGGTGCTTCCGCCCCTTTCCCCGAACGGCCATCATGTAGATTCCCACGGCGGACCCCGCAAGAGCGGAAATCAGGATGGTGAGGAAGACCGCCTGCCAGCCGAGGAACGCCCCGATCATCGCGATGAGCTTGATGTCGCCCCCGCCCATGCCGCCGCGGCTCGCCACGGCGATCAGATAGAAGAGGCCGCCCCCCAGGACGGCCCCCAGGAGCGAGCCCGTCCAGCCGACGGGAAGGATCGTCGCTCCCAGGATCAATCCGAGAATCGTTCCCGGTATCGAGATCCTGTCGGGAATGATCTGGTGATCGAGATCGATGAAGGTGATCGCGATGAGGGCCCAGATGAAAACGACGTAGGCTGCGGATGCGGGCGTCAGGCCGAACCGGTGCGCTACGAGAACGGGAACGAGGCCCGCCAGCAGTTCGACCAGGGGGTACCGGGGCGAGATCCGCCCGCCGCAGGACCGGCACCGGCCCCGCAGAATGAGAAAACTCGCGATCGGAACGTTGTCGAACCAGCGGATCGGCGTGTCGCAGTGCGGGCAGGTTGACCCCGGAGAGACGATCGACCGCCCAGCCGGAAGCCGATATATGCAGACGTTCAGAAAGCTCCCGACAACGGCGCCGAAAATGAAAAGCGCCATGTCGAGTGTCAGGGATGACGGAAGAACCATCCGACCGCCGTTAGGAGCCTGTTGGAAAACACCCGGTGTGCCCTTCCACGCCGTTCCGCCGAAGGTTCTCCCCGGCGGATGTCGCGGACTCGTCCTTGCCCGCCGTCGGCGGGGAGCGGCGGACTTTTGCGAAAAACCTTGCTACCGCTCCGCCGCAAACGGGATGATCGCGATGTTCCGGGCCCTTTTGATCGCCGTGGTCACCAAGCGCTGGTGGGGCGCGCAGTTGCCGGAGATCCGGCGGGGAATGATTTTCCCCCGCTCGGTGGTGTACCCTTTGAGCGTCTTGACGTCCTTGTAATCGACCGTCGCGATCTTGTCTTCGCAGAACCGGCAGACCTTGCGCCGGCCGTAACGCTTTCGTACCTCAGCCATCTCTCCTCCCCAGTACGGTCAATAGTCAATCGTTATTCGTCAATCGCTGAGACATGTGAGCGCTGACCAATGACGTTTGACCAATAACGATTGACGGTTCTTTTCAGTACGGTCAATAGTCAACGGTCAATCGTTATTCGTCAATCGCTGAGACGAACAACCGACGACTATTGACCAATGACTATTGACGAATAACCGCTTAAAAAGGCACTTCCTCGTCGGCGCCGCCTTCGGCCCGCTCCGGCGGGTCGGAGGCGGATTCCGGCGCCGATTCCGCCCCTCCCCGGCCGCTCTGCCCGGGGGGCGAGAGGAACTGAACGCTCTGGGCGACGACCTCCACCTTGCTCCGTTTCTGGCCGTCGTCGGTCTCCCACCGTCTCTGCTGGAGCCGTCCCTCTACCAGAACGCTCCGTCCCTTGGCAAGATACTGCCCGCAGTTCTCGCCCTGCTTGCCGAAGACGACGATGTCGAAGAAGCCGACCTCCTCCTTGAGCTCGTCCCCCTGCTTGTACTTTCTGTTCACGGCGACTCCGAAACTCGCGACCGGCGTCCCTTGCGGGGTGAACCGAACCTCGGGATCCCGGGTAAGGTTCCCCATGAGGATGACCTTGTTATAGCTGGCCACGTTTCTCTCCCTT
>MHEK01000054.1:0-11724 GCA_001803795.1 Nitrospirae bacterium RBG_16_64_22 | reverse complement strand
CCCCGCCTGGCGGGGCCGCTTCCGGGCTCGGCGCGACTTCCTCCGCCCCGCCTGGCGGGGCCGCTTCCGGGCTCGGCGCGACTTCCTCCGCCCCGCCTGGCGGGGCCGCCCCGCCTTCGGCCGAAGGGGGTTGCGGACGCGGGAGGCCTATGCGCGGATCGACCTTGATCGTCATGAACTTGAGGACCGAATCCATCAGCCGGAAGTTCCGCTCCAGCTCCTGGACCACGCCGCTGCCTCCTTCGTAGTTCAACAGCACGTAGTTTCCCTTCCGCTGTTTCTTGACCTCGTAGGCGAGCTTCTTCCGGCCCCAGGTCTCCACGTGAACCACGTTCCCGCCGGTCTTCGCGATAATCTCCCGGACGCGTTCGATGATCGCGTTCACGTCGTCGTCGCTGGTGGATGGATGAATGATGAAGACGGACTCGTACAGTGCCACGGGCACCTCCTTCTGGGCTCGGCCCCGCCGCGCGGGCGGAGCAAGGGGTGAATGCGGGAACGTGCTCCCTTCGAAAAAACCGTTAGATGAATACCACATGCGCCCCTCGGGACGCAAGGGCCAAAGGGAGGGGCAAAGAGGTTCGGAGTTCGGGGGGACTGTCCGCTGATTCACCGATTCACCCATTCACCGATTCACCGTTCTTCACACGTTGAACCGGAAGTGGGCTACGTCACCGTCCTTGACCTCGTATCCCTTTCCTTCGACCCTCAACAATCCCGCCTCCCGGACGGCTGTCTCTGACCCGCGGGCGACCAGGTCCTCGTACGACATGACTTCCGCCCGGATGAACCCTCGCGCAATATCGGAATGGATCTCGCCGGCCGCTTCCTGAGCGTGCGTTCCCGCCCGCAACGGCCAGGCCCGGCACTCGTCCTCGCCGACCGTAAAGAAGCTGACAAGCCCCAGGAGCCGGAACGCCTCGCGCGCCAGCCGGTTCAGACCCGGCTCCGCAAGACCCATCGAGGCCAGGAACTCCCCCCGCTCGTCCTCCGCGAGAGTCGCGAGCTCCGCCTCGATCTTGCCGGACAGGACGACGACGGCCGCTTCTTCCCGCGCCGCGATCTCCCGCACGGCCTCGACCGCCGGGACCGCCCGGGTCGAGTCCGATTCGCCCACGTTGGCGACGTACAGGACGGGCTTGGCCGAAAGGAGGAACAGGTCCTTCACGATCGGTCTCTCTTCTTCCGAAACGTCGACCGAGCGGAGCGATTTTCCCGCCGAAAGCGCCGCGATCAGTCTCCGGACCAGATCGCGTTCGGTTACGGCCTTCTTGTCCCCGGCCTTGACCGACCGCTCCACCTTCTGGAGCCGCCGTTCGAGACCTTCCAGGTCGGCGAGCATCAGCTCCGTCTCGATGATCTCGATATCCCGCGCCGGGTCCACCGGACCCGCAACGTGAACGACGTCGGGATCCTCGAAGCACCGGACGACGTGGGCGATCGCCTGGACCTCGCGGATATGGCCGAGGAACTGGTTGCCGAGCCCTTCCCCCTGGCTCGCCCCTTTCACCAGGCCGGCGATGTCGACGAACTCAACCGTCGCGGGCGTTACCTTCTTCGGCCGGTACATCGCGGCCAGGCGGTCAAGTCGTGGATCCGGCAGGGCGACGACGCCGACGTTCGGATCGATCGTGCAGAAAGGATAGTTGGCCGCCGCGGCGCCCGCCGCCGTGAGAGCGTTGAAGATCGTCGATTTCCCGACGTTCGGAAGCCCGACAATGCCGATCTTGAGTCCCATGATCCTCCAATAAAAGCTAGGGGCGGGTTTGAAACCCGCCCCCATACGATCACCTCTCCGCCGAACATGGCCCCCCTCCTTTGTAAGGAGGGGTAAGGGGAGGTAGAAGCGACCGCCGGACCAAGGGCCTCTACCCCACCCATCCTTCCTGTCCCGACAAAGTCGGGGCCCTTACAAAGGGGAGGAGCTTGCTTTCACGTTTTCCGGTTTTCCGGTTTTCCGATTCACCGATTCACCCATTCACCGATTCACCGATTCACCCATTCACCTATTTTTCTTCACACCAACAGCGGCGCGATGACCAGCGAGACGACGGACATGAGCTTGATCAGGATGTTCATCGCCGGACCGGACGTGTCCTTGAACGGATCGCCCACGGTGTCGCCCACGACGGCCGCCTTGTGGACGTCCGAACCCTTGCCGCCCATGTGCCCTCTCTCGATATACTTCTTCGCGTTGTCCCACGCGCCGCCCGCGTTGGCCATCATGAGTGCCAGGAGAACGCCCGTGACCGTAGCCCCGGCGAGCATCCCGCCGAGCGCGGCCGGGCCGAGGATGAGTCCGACCAGGACCGGGGCCGCCACGGCCGTCACGCCTGGAATGATCATCTCCTTGAGGGCCGCCGTCGTGCTGATATCCACGCACCGGGCGACGTCCGGCTTGACGCCTTCCTTCCCATCCAGGAGGCCGGGAATCTCCCGGAACTGCCGCCGAATCTCCTCGACCATCCGGTTGGCGGCTTTCCCGACCGATGTCATCGTGAGGGCCGCGATGAAGAACGGGATGATCCCGCCGAACAGCAGGCCCATGACGACGGACGGATCCGTCACGAGAATCTGGAGGACCTGTTTACCTCCGGCCAGGAGCTTGGCGTTCACGGCCTCGCTGTATGCCGAGAAGAGCGCCAGGGCCGTCAGGGCCGCCGAACCGATGGCGAACCCCTTGCCGATCGCCGCCGTCGTGTTCCCGAGAGCGTCCAGGGAGTCGGTGATCTCCCGCGTGTCCTTGCCCAAGTGCGCCATCTCGGAGATCCCGCCCGCGTTGTCCGCGATCGGCCCGTATGCGTCCACGCTCATGATGATGCCGACCGTCCCGAGCATCCCCACGGCCGCGATCCCGATCCCGTAGAGGCCGGCTGTCGCGTTGGCAATGTAGATCGCCAGGATGATCCCCAACACCGGAAGGACCGAGCTCTCGAAGCCCACGGCCAGTCCCGTGATGATGTTCGTCGCCGGCCCCGTCTTGCTAGCCTGGGCGATCCGCTCGACCGGCTTGGCCGACGTGTAATACTCGGTGATGAGTCCGATGGCTATCCCAGCGATGCACCCGGACACGGCGGCCCAGTAGACGTTCATGGAGACGTTGACGGCGCTCGTGACGAAGTAGCCGGCAACGAGGAACAAACCCGCCGCGATGAACGTGGCGTACCGGAGGGCCGCCGCCGGATTCAGGCGCTCGAGGATGTTCATGGAGGCGATGCCCAGGACGGAGGCGACGAACCCCGCCATCGCAAGGAGGAGCGGGAGGGCCATCAGGTTCTGGACCGGCCCCAGAGAAGCCGTGAACGATCCCGGAATTGCCATCGCCCCGAGGGCGATGGACGCGACGACGGAGCCCACGTACGACTCGAATATGTCCGCTCCGAGGCCCGCGACGTCGCCGACGTTGTCGCCGACGTTGTCCGCGATGACGCCGGGATTCCGGGGATCGTCCTCTGGGATGCCGGCCTCGATTTTGCCCACGAGGTCCGACCCGACGTCCGCCGTCTTGGTGTAGATCCCGCCGCCGACGCGGGCAAACAGGGCGACGGAGCTCGCCCCCATGGCGAACCCGTTGATCGTCTCGGCGGTCTTCGGATCGCCGAAATACATGAAGAAAAGCCCGATCCCGAACAGGCCGAGGCTCGCGACGGCCAGTCCCATGACCGAACCGCCCAGGAACGCCATGGACAGCGCCCGCCCGGCGTTTGGCTTGTACTTGTTCGCCGCTTCCGCCGTCCGGACGTTCGCACGCGTGGCCGCCGACATGCCGAAGAAGCCGGCCATCATCGAGCAGAGTCCGCCGCTCACGTACGCGACGCCCGTCCAGACGCCGATGGACATGGAGAGCGCGACAAATACGACGGCCATGAACACGGCGATGATCGTGTACTCCCGCCGCAGGAACACCATCGCGCCGTCGTGGATCTGGCCCGAGATCTCGCGCATCAAGTCGTTCCCGGCGGGCTGTTTCTTGACGTAGGAATAAATGAAACCGGCGATCAGTAAGCCGACCACGCCAAACCACGGAGCATACTGGGCCATCTTCTCCATGCGCACCCTCCTCAGTTCGCTTTTTCGGGCTCCGACAGGCGGAGCCGCACGTTGAACCGGTTCATGGCCTCGGCCGTTCGCCCTTCCGCGAGCATCGCGGCGGCCTCGGCGGCCTTGTCGATCGCCTCTTCGATGAGGGGTCTTTCCGTCTTTGTGAATGGAGAGAGAACGTACTCCGCGGCGTCCTCTCCGTTCCTGGGCGGACGGCCGATTCCGACGCGAACGCGCGCGAACGCCCCCATTCCCAGATGATCGATAATCGAACGGAGGCCGTTGTGGCCCCCGTGCCCGCCGCCGTTCTTGATCTGGATCCGGCCAGGTTCGAGATCGAGATCGTCGTGGACGACGATCAGGACGCCCGCTTCAAGTCGATGGTAACGGAGAAGACGGCCGACCTCTTCCCCGCTCAAGTTCATAAAGCCCTGCGGCTTCACGAGGAGGAGGGGTCCGGCCGTTCCGTGAGAACCCCCCGGCCCCCGGCTTGCGCCCGCCGTAAGCGCCCCGGATCGGTCGGGCCGAAACAGGACAGCCAGTTCACGCGCCATGCGCTCGACAACCCGGAACCCGACGTTGTGCCGGGTCTCTTCGTACCGGGCACCCGGGTTCCCCAGGCCGACGACGACCCTCACGGGTGCTCCTTACTTTCCTTTCTCCTTGGGAGCGGCCCCCGCCTCCGGAGCGGCGGCCTCCTCCTTGACCTTCCCGGCCACTTCCGGCTCCTTCATCTCCGGCCCCGGCCCCGCGGTCAGCAGTTCCGTCAGCTTGGCCTCCGAGATCGGCGGCACCACGCTGTAAAGGGCGCCGTCGGCGTCCGTGAGCACCCGGACGCCCGGGCCGACCTTGAGGTCCCGGACGTGGATCGAGTCCCCGATCTTTAGCGAGGAGATGTCCACCTCGATCTGGTCGGGGATGTCCATCGGAAGGCTCTCGACTTCCACCTCCCGGACGCCGTGCTGGAGGATCCCGCCCAGCTTCACGCCGGCGGATTCGCCCGTCTCGCGGATGGAGACCAGCGAGCGGATCTTCTCGTTCAGGGCCACTTCCTGGAGGTCGACGTGAATCAACTTCCCGTAGACCGGATCGGTCTGGACGTCCTTGACGATAGCCAGCCGCTCTTCCTTCTTGCCGCCTTCCTGAAGCGACAAGAGGGCGTGCTCGCCCCCCTTCGAATGAAGGATCTTGCTGAATTCAACCAGGTTGACGGAAATCGCCGTTGACCGGCCGTGTCCGTAAAGGACCCCGGGAACCCCGCCTCCGCGGCGGACCCGCCGGGCCGGGCCTTTTCCGAACTTCGAACGCTCTTCGATATTCAGGTCGTAGCGCTGCATGGGTTTCCTGTTCTCCCTTCGAACGAGACATTAAGAAAACCCCCTCGCCCCTTCGGGGAGAGGGGACGACATTTCTCACGTACTTGCCTACACAAACAAGGAACTGATCGACGCCTCCTCGTGGATCCGGCGGATCGCCTCGCCCAGGAGGGGCGCGACGGACAGGATCGTCAGGCGGGGACACATCTCCTTCTTGTGATCGAGGGAGATGGTGTTCGTCGCGATCAGCTCATCGACGTCGGAATTGTTGATCCGTTCGGTCGCGCTCCCCGAAAGGATCGCGTGCGAGCAGGCCGCCAGGATCCGGCGGGCCCCCGCGTTCCGGAGCGCCGCGGCGCTCTCGATCAGCGTTCCGGCCGTGTCCACGAGGTCGTCCAGCAGGACAACGTCGCGTCCCTGGACCTCCCCGATGATGTTCATCACCTTGGCGACGTTCGGGGCCGGGCGCCGCTTGTCGATGATCGCCAGGCTGGCGTTCAGCCTCTTGGCGAATGCCCGCGCCCGCGCCACGCCGCCCGCGTCCGGCGACACCACGACCAGGCCGTCGAGGTTCCTCCCCGACACGTAGTCGTGCAGGATCGGCGCGGCGTACAAGTTGTCCACGGGGATGTTGAAGAACCCCTGGATCTGTTCGGCGTGAAGGTCCACCGTCAGTACACGGTGCGCCCCGGCCGTCGTAATAAGGTCCGCCACGAGTTTCGCCGTGATCGGGACCCTGGGCTGGACCTTCTTGTCCTGGCGCGCGTAGGGATAATACGGAAGGACCGCCGTGACCCTGAGCGCCGACGCCCTCTTGAAGGCGTCGATCATGATCAGGAGTTCCATCAGGTTGTGGTTCACCGGGTGCGAGACCGACTGGACGACGAAGACGTCCATCCCCCGGACGTTCTCGTTGATCTGGACCTGGATCTCGCCGTCGCTGAAAGTATTGACCAGCGCGTCGCCCATCGGAACGCCCAGATACGAGGCCACGTCGCGGGCCATCGAAATGTTGGCGTTCCCGGTGAAGATCTTGATCTCACCCCACACGCTTCGACCGTCTCCTTCGATTCACCGCCCCCCTCCTTTGTAAGGAGGGGCCGGGGGAGGTAGAAGCGACCGTCGAACCATGGGTCTCTACCCCACCCAGCCTCTTCTGCCCCGAACGTGATTTCGGGGCCTTACAAAGGGGAGGAGAGTTTTTTCCATTCACCGATTCACCCATTTACCGATTCACCGAACCCATCGATCCGCAGATTTCGCAGATTGCCGCAGATTTCTCCCCTTTTTCCGGACACCTGGGTCTTTCAAGGAATCCGTCGAATCTGCGTAATCCGCGGATTCTTCCGTCTTCCCATTCACCGATTCACCGATTCACCGGATTCTTCCGGCTTTCCATTCACCCATTCACCCATTCACCCATTCACCGGATCTTCTTCGACTGGCTCGGGGGCAGGGATTCGAACCCCGATAAAGGGCTCCAAAGGCCCTTGTCCTGCCGTTAGACGACCCCCGACCTTCGGAGAAGGGCTCTTTTTAGGCGGCTTTCCGGCCCGCCGAAAGCGGGGCGGCCTTCCCGGACGCCCGGACGGGGCGTTTTCCGCCCTTGACCGCCTCTTCGTGGATCTGGAGCAACGGCGAAGCCGCAAGCGGCCGGCTCACGAAGAGCTTCCACCCTCTTCCCCGGAGCCGGGCCGCCGCCCGCCGCGCGGCGGCCTGCGTCCCGAAAATCCCGAAGACCGACGGCCCGCTCCCGGACATGAGCGCGGCCAAGGCGCCTTCCCTCACGAGATCTTTCTTCATCGTCGTGATCTCGGGGTGCGCCGCTCCGGTCACCGGCTCTAAGGCATTGAAAATATAGCGGCTTAGTCCCTTTAGGTCGCCATTTCGCAAAACAAGGAGCAGGAGTCTAATACGCTTGTCCGGGCAAGTCAAATTGATTTTCCCAACGTGCTCATAAGCCCATTTCGTGGACACAGGGAAGCCCGGGTTGGCGATCACCAGCCAGTGGTCGGGCGGAAGGGGAAGCGGCTCGATGCAGTCCCCTTTTCCGCGGGCGAGCGCCGTGGGCTCGCCCAGAAAGAACGGCACGTCGCACCCCAGGCGCGCGCCGATCTTTGCAAGATCGGCGCGGGTCAGGCCGAGCTTCCAGAGGGAGTTGAGACCGACGAGCGTCGCCGCGGCGTTACTGCTTCCTCCCCCCAGGCCGGCCGCCACGGGGATCCGCTTCGTGAGCGTGATCCGGGCCCCGAGCGGGATTCCCGCCCGTTTCCGCAGGCTTTCCGCGGCCGCGACGACGAGATTGCTCCGATCAAGCGGAAGCTCGTCTCCGTGGCAGGAGAACTCGATCCCGCCGCTATGGGGCTCGAACAGGATCGTGTCCGAGAGGCTCACCTGCTGGGTGACGATCTCGACATCGTGGTACCCGTCGGAGCGAACGCCGAGGACCGCGAGACCCAGGTTGATCTTGGCCGGTGAATGAACAAGGATGTTTCGCATCTTCAATCCGGACTACGCTCCATTCGCTCCATCGATCGCCGGAGCGACCGCGAGAAGACCGACCCTGGCCGGATTCCGTCCTGGCTGAGGAGGGTATTACCGGGAAATCATCGCGTCGATCGGCGAGGCGAGCGAACTCCCCTCCCCGGAGGACCGGCTCCCATTGGGCGACGCGGAGGGGGGGTCGCCGAACCCGGCTTCGCGGAACTTGTTGCGGAGTTTCTCGTTCTTCGGATCGAGGCCCAGGGAGCGCATCCACTCCCCGCGGGCTTCCTCCCGCATTCCCTTCCTGAGATAGACGTCGCCCAGGTGCTCGCGGATCACGGGGTCCTCGCGCACGAGATCGGCGGCCCGCTTCAGCTCCGCGAGGGCCTCTTCCAGCATTCCCTTCTGGAAGTACGCCCAGCCGAGGCTGTCCACATAATACCCGTTATCCGGCTTCACGACCAGCGCCCGGCGGATCAGGTCCAATGCCTCGTCCAGGCGCTCCCCCCGCTCCGCAAGCGTGTAGCCGAGAAAGTTGAGGGCGTCGGCGTGCTTGGGGTTCAGGCGGATGGCCGACTCCATCGAGCGGACCACGCACTCGACCCGTCCCTCCTTCTCGCACGCGGCGCCGAGCTGAAAGAACAGGTCCGCGTTCTTTTCGTCGGCCTCCGTCCCGCGCGTGAACGTCTCGATCGCGGCCGCGGTCTGCTTCTCCTGCATCTGCACGAGGCCGAGATAGAGGTAGAGGTCCCCCTTCTTCGGGAACTTCTCGATCGCGCCGCGGAAGGCCGTCGCGGCCTCCTTGGGCCGCGACGTCCGGCTGTGGATCATCCCCGTCCGAACCCAGGCGTTGTACTCCCCGGGGTTCAGGCGCAAAATCTCCCGGTATTCGGCCAGCGCGCCGTCGTTGTCCTTCATCTCTTCCAGGATCGCCGCCAGGACGGTCCGCGTCCGGACGTCGTCCGGCCGGCCCGCGAGAACGAGCCGGAACTGCGCCACGGCTTTCTCGAACTCCTTCTGGTCGGCGTAGATCAGGCCCATCTTGTAGTGGACATCCAGATTGTCCGGGTCGAACCCCGCCATCTGCTGGAGAACGTCCAGAGCAGCGCCCAGCGACTTCTGCCGGACGTAGACTTGTGCGAGCCGCTCGCGGATCTCGTTGTTGTGGGGATTGATCTCGATCGCCGCCTTGTAATGTTTCTCGGCGTCCGCGAACCGCTCGAGGATCTCGTACGTGAGCCCCAGGCTGACGCGGGCCGCCTCGAAGTTCGGCTTAAGCCGGACGGTTTCCTCCAAGTGCCGGGCCGCGTCCTCGAAGAGGCCCATCTCCGCGTACAACCGTCCCAGGGAGTGGTGTCCCATGATCGACTTGGGATTGATCTCGATCACCTTCCGGAAGAGGTCGAGCGCGGCGGCATATTCCTTCTTAGACGCGAGGAGCGACCCCAGGTAGAAGAGAACATCCTCACGCTTCGGGTCGATCTTCAGGACCTTCTGGTAGAGGTCGATCGCCTCGTCCGTTCTTTTCGTCGACCCATAGACTTGGCCGAGCAAGATCATCGCCGGAACGAAGCGAGGATCGATCCTCAGGGCCTCCTCGGCCATCCGGACGGCGTCCTGCGGGCGCCCCCGCCGGAGGAGGATCTGGGCGTACTGCATTCGGAGGAAGGCCGATTCCGGGTCCGAGGCGACCGCCTCGCCGTAGGCGGCGATCGCTCCGTCGAAATCCCCGAGGATCTCCGCCTGGTAGGCGCGGATGTAATGGTACGCCGCCGCCGACTCCAGGCTCCTCGCGGCCGGCTCGACCAGGGTCTCCTCCTGAATCGCCGCACCCGTCGCGGAAAGCGGCAGGATCGAACCCAGCGCGAGAAGAACGGCGAAGAGGCCGATCCGGCCAAACGCGCACCGGTCGACTGTCCTTGATGAAACACGGGGATTCACAATGAAATTAGACCACACCGCTCGCGCGGGAGTCAAGGCGCGGATGAGGTGGGCGTCAGGGAGAGCCTTTCTGGAAACACCTCGGAAGAACCGCTTCCTCAGTGGCTCGCGCACCCGTTTGCGGCCATGGATTTTCGCCTCAAGCCGCATACCTCAAGATTTCCAATTCCGCCCCCTGATCCACCTTGTTCATCATCGCCTCCACGCGGTCCATCACCCGATCTTCGAGCAGGTACTCGGTGCACTTCTTGCATTGCATAACGGGGAGCGCCTTGAGAATCACAATCGTCTTCTGGCTCAGTTTAAAAGGCAGATCCGTGACGACCGCACGCATCTCACCACCGCAAACGTGGCACTTCATGATTTCCTCCTGGTCTTCAAATCGGCACTCCAATGCGCCGAGTCCGGGTAATAAGCCGTGATCACCCGGACATTATCGCCTTCCACGTCGGCCGCAAAAAGAACATGAACGGCCGAATTCTGATGCCGCGAATATACGAGGTAACTTGGAAGATACTTATCATCCGGATAGGCTTCGATAAGCTCATAATGCCGTACGGACTCCAGAATCGCCTGACGCGAGATGGCGCGATCTCTCATGCGCATGTTCACATGATACGTCCAGAGTACCCGCCGCTCTTTCACGCACTTCCGGATAAACCCCAACGGATCGGGAGGAAATGTTCTCTTGACCACCACAACCCAGCCCCTTTGCGCCCCTCGTGGCGAGGATTCAGCCGTTCTCCCTTGCGAATCGGCGCACCCCGGCATCCGTGGCGGTCGCAAGGCCGGACGATTGGGCGTGTGTCGAGTCTGGAATTATGGTCGAA
This sequence comes from Nitrospirae bacterium RBG_16_64_22, assembly GCA_001803795.1. GTDB lineage: Bacteria > Nitrospirota > RBG-16-64-22 > RBG-16-64-22 > RBG-16-64-22 > RBG-16-64-22. The sequence continues at coordinate 1,112 of MHEK01000054.1, read as the reverse complement.
AGCGCATCGACGAACTGGGGGGAGCCGAAATCCCCCAGAATCTCCCCCTGGTATCCGCGGACGTAGTGGTACGCCGCCGCCGACTCCAGGCTCCTCGCCGCAGGCTCGACCAGGGTCTCCTCCTGGATCGAGGCCGGTTCCGCCGCCCAGGGGGCGGCCTGAGCCCAGAGAACCAGGCCGAAGACGGCGACGGACCAGAGCGCGGAGCGGAGCGGGAGGCGTTTGTTTTGCGGATTCGAATCGTTCACGACGTTTTGATTACATCACACCGCCGTCCCGGGAGTCAAGGCGGGCGAGGGGCGCTTGCGGGCCATACTCGCCGCGACATCCGATTCGGGCGTGATCTGCGCGGGATAACGCAGAGCTAGCCGGCGCGCCGCTGTTGGCCGCATCCGGTTGAGCGCCGTTTTGGACCTGATGCTTTTTTCGCGACGTCCACGAGGGAATGCAGCGCTTTGTTGACCGCGGCCGAGTTGGGAAAGACCGCAGCGATCTCAGCGTCCAGGACTACCACATTGGAGCTGGCCCTGACGCGCTCGTAGTACTTGCCGCGCTCGAGTTTCCCGAAGTCGGATCGCTTGTACTCGGTTCGAAGTTCATCAGGGATAGGCTTAGCCTTCTTCATAAATACACCTTTCATGCTGGGTTGCGACACGGGCGCTTATAATCCGAATGGCGTCACTGCGCTCGGTGTGGACTACGACTAAGAGCCGACCCAAGGATGACATTCCAAAAGTAACCATCCTTTCTTCGCCTTCGGAATGATCAGGGTCCGCACCGGTGGCCGCCAACGAATCGTAGAACACGCTCGAAGCTTCCTCGAACGAGACCCCGTGTTTGCGGAGGTTCTTCCGCGCCTTGGCGGGATCCCATTCGAAATGCATGGCTCAATTCTATGCGTACTTTCCGTATAAGTCTAGATCGGATATCTCCGACTTGCGAAGGCGTCGCGCGGGCGCACCGTGGAGCATACCCTCTGCGCTGATATCTTCGTCGATCTCCGGCCAATGCACTCCCTGACCATCGCCGATGATCTCGAAATTCGCGCGCTCGGCCGGCGTCGCCTCCGAAAGCCTCCACGACCACGCCAGCGGCACGCTGATGATGCGTCC
>MHEK01000053.1:57060-71847 GCA_001803795.1 Nitrospirae bacterium RBG_16_64_22 | reverse complement strand
TTGCGTTCGTTTCAACTCCGGCGGTTCGGGAACTCCTTGAGGTCCGCGAACGCGCAAGCGGATCGGGCTTCCTCTGGGACGCGGATCGGATCGCGGGACGGCCGGGCTACGCCACGACGGACGTGCCGGCCGCGACGATGCTTTGCGGTGCCTGGCCTGAGGTGTTCTTGGGACTCTGGGGCGACGGCATTCAGATCGAGATCAACCCTTACGACTCGGCGGGCTTCAAGAGCGGAGTCATTCAGGCGCGGGTTCTTGTCAGCCTCGATGTTGCCGTGTTGACTCCGGCCGCGTTCTGCATTTCAACGAGCATCACGTAGTTAGGAGGCGGCCCGTGGAAAAAGAAACGCGATGGTCTTTGACTCGCTGGTATCGGGACGCTCTCGCCGCGAAGGACCTTCCCGATCCGCGCGGCATTCTCTCTCGGCCCGTTCGGAATGATCCGGCGTTGTTCACGCCCGTTTCCGTTCGGGCGATCCGGGCGTTCTATGTCAAAGGTCGGCGCGTCGGGGTCGGCGAGGTTGTCGAGGTCCCGAAACACCTGGCGGCCGAACTGGACGGCGTGAAAACCCTTCTGCTTTAGCGGGGAGGCTCGGCGCGTGCGGCCCGCTACGGGTTATTTCTCAGGACCCGCCTCAACCGCGCGCGCAACTTGATCTGATCGCGCCCGGAGCGGTTTTCGTCGCGCTTCCGGCCGGCCGCCGGTGGACCTCCTGCACATCACGGCCGAACTACGACGCGACGAATAACGGGCCGTCCAAACCACCGGGCGGCCCGTCCCTTTTCCTCTTCGCGGAGACTTCCTCTTGCGGTTCCCTTCCACCGGCGCGGCCCTGCAATGGTATGCCGGTGCTCTCCAAGGGCATCCGAAGGCGGGACGACTCCACGACCCGCGTTTTCATGCGCCGAGGCATCAGCACGGCGGCAAGCTCGTTGTCCTGGGCGACGTGGGGCGCTCCCTTGAGGTCCTCTCCAATCTTGAAAGGGCCGTCCTCGTCTTTCATCACGTCCACGGGCTCACTTCGCAGGAGATCGCCGTCAAGATCACGCGGTTGACGCGGACGCGGTTCCGGCGCGGGCAGATCGAGCGGCTTCTCGTGGAGGCGGAACAGGTCCTTGGCGAAGAACTGCGCCGGAGGGACCTCCTGGGCGGCATCGAGGACTAACGGCTCTCGCCCTGGCCTCCCTGTGCCGCGTGGCGACGACTTTCCGGGCTGGGCTGGCCTTTACCCTTCCGCGAAGAGAGAACCCGGCCTGGTGCCTACACGGTGCCTACTTTCCGCTTTTCCGTTCTGGCCTGATTCCGTAAGTGCTTGATTTATGGAGCCGACGGCCGGAATCGAACCGGCGACCTACTGATTACGAATCAGTTGCTCTACCAGCTGAGCTACGTCGGCGTGGAATGCGGCGGCGTCATCGTATACCGGACAACCGTCCGCTTTTCAAGAGAAATTGGGGGGGGGCAAAGAGGAACAGCGCCCCCGGTCAGCCGGAGGTCCCCTGCCCTCCTCCGTCCTCGGGAACGAACTGGGGCCGGTCGATTTCTCGCGTGAACAAGATTCCTTTCTTCACCTCTCCCAGCCGGCCCAGCGGTTCGATCGACCGATCCTGGAACGTCACGCGAACCCCGCCCGCATTCCCCAGGGTCAGGAGGACTTTCTCCCTTGCGTCCCAGCGGATCGACTCCCCGCGCTTGAGGAGGACCTCGCGGGACGCCTGGTTATCCACCCGGACCATCAGCCAGGTATCCTCGACGGCCTTGAGAACGAGGGAAACCGTTTCCGGGGGGCGGCCCGCCGGGACGGCATTTTGCCCCGCGGAGCTTACCGGATAAGCTTTCAACTCGACCGTTCGAGGTCCAATGACCGGCACCCCCGCAGTGACCGCCGGGACGGGAACGGGATCGCGGGAAACCTGGCGCGGGGCGTCCGGGCCGACCGTGAGTCCGACCGTGTAGAGAAAGACGAGGAATCCCACGCCGCTCAGGAAAAGACCTCCGAGCCATCGGGGCATTCTCAAGAGGGCCTTCCACCACGGGTCCTTGTATTCCCACCCCTCTTCCGAGCTTCTCCCGGCGCTCCCGCCGCGAAAGACCGCTTCCAGGTCGCCTTTCAGATCGCCTTGAATGCTCCTGAAGTCCATCCCCAGGGCGGACGCGTAGGCGCGGGCGAACCCCCGGACGAAGACCTCCCCCGGAAGCTTGTGGATCTCGCCCGACTCCAGGATCTCGAGGTAGACCACCCGGATGCGGGTCCTGTCGGAGATATCCATCAGCGACAACCCGCGCCGCTCGCGTTCTGTCTTGAGTTGTTCGTACCAGGCGGACCGGTCGTTCATCTGACCCTATCTCAGAAGATTCAGGATCCGGCGGGCTTCGGGGGCTTCAGGAGCGGCCGGTTCGAGTTTGAGCGCCTGTTCCAGCGAAGCGCGGGCCTCCTTGCCCTTTCCACTCTTAAAATAGCACATTCCGAGGAAATAGTGGGCCTTGTAGGAACCGGGGAACTCCGGCCGGAACCGGAGGAACTCCCTGAGCCCCGTCTCGACCTCCTGACACTCGCCGGATTCGAACTGGAGCTGGGCTAGAGCCAGCCGGGCGGCCGGGTAGCCGGGATTGATCCGCGTCGCCTCCCGGAACGCCTTCTTCGCCTCTCCCTTGTCCTTCATCTCAAGGTGGACGAGCCCCAGGTTGAAGTGGGCCGCGTCGGGGGTCCGGTAAACTGGATTCTGGATGGCCTTCTGGAACATCTCTTTCGCTTCCGCGAACCGTTTCCGCCGCGTGAGGTTCACGCCGAGGTTGTTGTATGCCTCGGAGTAGCCCGGATCGATTTCAATCGCCCGGCGGTAAGCCTTCTCGGCCTCATCTCCCTTGACGAACTGGAATTCGAACAGCAGGCCGAGGGCATTGTGCGCCTCCTTGTCCTGGGGGTTGATCTCGATCGCCTTCTGAAATTCGACATAGGCGTCCTGGAACTTCCCCTCGGCCATGTACGACCCGCCCAACTTGGTATGAGCCTGGGCTTTCCGCTCTCTCTCTACCTGTGACGGCCCCGTCGCGCAACCGGCCAAGAAGACGACCATGAGCGGTAATACGCCCCACCGGAGGGTTCTCACGATTATCAACCGCCTTCCCGTCATCGGCCCATCGCCGGGCATGGACAAACGACTCATAGGGCCGCCAACAGTCTCGCGGCGGCCACGTGTTCCGGCTCCGGGGAAATATCGACGCCTTCCACGGCCGATTCCAGAAGTCCGAGCGCCTCGTCCTCGAACGTCGCGGGAGGACTTTCGGGTTTCCTCGCCGGGGGAGAGGGCTTCCCGCCTTTCCGGCCCCTCCTCGCCGCCCCTTCGTACCCGGCCTGCGGCTCGGCCTCCGCCGCCCCGGGCGTCTCGACGGAGTTCTGAACCGGCGCTGGGGCAACGGCCTGCCTGGCGGGTGAGAAGAATGGAAGGTCCCTGAGCCACGCCGGCGGACCGCCCTTGGCGCCAATCTCGCACTCTTCAAGAATGAAGCCGAGTTCCTCGAAGAATTCCAGCCCCTCGTTGACGGCCGCTTCGAGGCGCTCCTGGGGAACAGGGTTTCCATCGTGGCCGAAGAAAACCGATTGGCGGCTCGCCTGGTAGTCGACCACGAGCAGGACGGAGAACCCCTGGTCTTCCGCGAGAACGCAGATGTATCCCTTGGCCTCTTCCACCGGCTGGCCGGGAAGCGCAACCTCCGGCATGTTCAGGGAGCGGTAGAATCTCGCGACCCTTCCGAACGCCGGTGCGAGGGTCTCGATCTCTTTGCGCGGCTCGAACATGCGTATCCCGCCTCACACCAGGAGCGGCTCGAAAGCCGTCAAGGACTGGAAGGCCGTGAAGCGGTCCTCGATCTCGTCGTAGGAGAGGGCCTTGAGCCGGTCGAGCGAGAAGGCCTCGACGGTGAACGAGGCCATCGCGCTCCCGTAGATGATCGCCCGGCGGAGGGAGGGCTCGCTCAGGTCCCGCGCGTTCGAGAGATACCCCATGAACCCCCCCGCGAAGGTGTCTCCCGCCCCCGTCGGATCGTAGATCGTCTCCAGCGGGTAGGCCGGGGCGGCGAACACGCTCTTTCCGTTGAACAGGAGGGCGCCGTACTCCCCCCGCTTGATAATGACGACAGCCGGGCCCATGCCCTGGATCGCCCGGGCCGCGCGGACCAGGTTGTATTCCCCGGAGAGCTGGCGGGCTTCGCCGTCGTTGACGAGGAGGACCCTGACGCGCGCGAGCATCCGTTTCAGGGCGTCCGGCTTGCCCGCGATCCAGAAGTTCATCGTGTCGGAGGCGACGAGCCAGGGATTCTCGACCTGGTCGAGGACCTCCATCTGGAGGTCGGGATCGATGTTGGCCAGAAAGACGGCCTCCGCTTTCCGGTACGTCTCCGGAAGAACGGGCCGGAACTCCTCGAAGACGTTCAGGTGGGTTTCGAGCGTCTGGGCCTCGTTGAGCTGGTAGCCGTACGACCCCGACCAGCGGAACGTCCGGCCCGGACGGGTCATGAGGCCCGCGAGGTCGATCTCCCGGCTCTTGAGAAAGAGCCGGTGCTCGGCCGGAAAGTCCTCCCCCACGACACCGACGAGCGCCGTGTCCGTGAAGAAGCTCGCCGCGGTCGAGAAGTACGTGGCCGATCCGCCCAGGGCCTCCGCCACGTCCCCAAAGGGAGTGCGAACCGTATCGAGACCGATCGAACCGACAACGAGGAGCGTCATTTCGCGGCGGCCTTCACGCGCGGCTGGGCGCGCTCAAGTATTTTCCGATCAGCGGGTCGAGGTCCCGGCGCGTCTGCGCCGGGATCAGGTCGGGCGCCGTCATCACGGCGTTCTGAAGGGCGGCCCCGCACGAGCAGCCGCGGGCCGAAGGGAGCGAGGAAACGGCCTTGGCCAGGATCCGGCGGGCCGTCTCGACGTTCTGCTTCATGATCTTGAGGACCGCCTCGACGGTCACGTCGTCGTGTTCCTCGTGCCAGCAGTCGTAGTCCGTCGCAAGGGCGATCGTCGCGTAGCAGATCTCCGCCTCGCGGGCCAGCTTGGCCTCCGTGACGTTCGTCATGCCGATCACGTCGACGCCCCAGCCGCGGTAGATGTTCGACTCGGCCCGCGTGGAGAACTGCGGACCCTCGATGCATACGTAAGTTCCCTTTGGATGGACCGTCGCGCCCACGGCGCGGCCCGACTCGGACAGAATCCCGGCCGTCTCGGCGCAGACCGGATCGCCCATGGCCGCGTGCCCCACGACGCCGGAGCCGAAGAAAGTGCTCACCCGGCGCTTGGTCAAGTCCACGAACTGGTCGGGGATCACGATGTGGCCGGGGGCGATCTCTTCCTTCATGCTCCCCACGGCCGAGACCGACAGGATGCGCTCCACGCCGAGCTTCTTGAGCGCAAAGATGTTGGCGCGGAAGTTGATTTCGCTCGGGAGAAGCCGGTGTCCCTTCCCGTGGCGCGGCAGGAACGCGAGACGGCGGCCGCCCAGCTCGCCAAGGATCACCTCGTCCGAGGGATCGCCGAAGGGAGTCTCCACGCGGACGGACCTGACATCGGAAAGCCCCTCCATCTCGTAGAGGCCGCTGCCCCCGATGATGCCGATCTCGGCTTGCCGCACTCCTTACTCCTGGGCCTGGGCGACGAGCGGAACGGCCATGGAAGGCTCTTCCGAGAGAGTCGCCTCGCTTCGGAGTTCGAACGTTCCCTCGAGATCGTCGAGCGCCCGTTCGGGGATGATCGTGGAAACCGCGTGCTTGTAGATCAACTGCTGGGTGCTCTGGCGAAGGAGGATGACGAAGTTGTCGAATCCCTTGATCGTCCCCGCGAGGCGGACGCCGTTGACGAGATAGACGATCACCGGGATCTTCTCCCGGCGGAGGTGGTTGAGATAGAGGTCTTGCAGATTGGATGATGTCTTTCCCACCGCGCCTCACCTCTGCTGGCGCCGCCTGTTCGCGGCGCGGTTCGCCCTATGCAAGCGGCCGGATTATACCGTGTTTGCCGCTTCGTTCAAGGACTTTCTTGGCGCGATCGGCCATCGCCTCCGGGTCTGACAACCCCGTCACGTCCGCCCACACAACGCCCGTCTCCCTTCGGAACCACGTCATCTGCCTCTTTGCGTATGCCATGGTTTCCTTCTTCATCCGCTCGATCGCACTCGCAAGGGGTCTTCTGCCCCGCAGGGCGTCGATGATCGGGCGAACACCGAGAGCGGTCGCCACTGGATGATCGGGACGAAGCCCGGACGCCAGCGCGCTCTCAACCTCGTGGACGACTCCCTCCTCGATCATTCGGTCGATCCGCGCCTCGATCCGCCGCTGGAGGTCTCCCCTCTCGCGGAAGAGTCCGACGATCCCCATCTCGACCCCGCCGCCCGGATCGTCCGCGTGCCACTCGCTCAGCGGGCGGCCGGTCAGACGGTGGACTTCCAGTGCCCGGACGATCCGATGGAGATTGGCGGGCGGCGTCCGTGAAGCCGTTGCGGGGTCCGCTTCGCGGAGAAGGGCGTGGAGCGTTCCCGCTCCTTCCGTCCGTTCCCGATCGACCATCTCGTGTCTGAGCGCGGGATCGCCCGCCGGCAATTCCGCCAGTCCGCGGCGCAACACCCGGACGTAAAGGCCAGTTCCTCCCACGATGAGAGCGGGAACGCGCCTGCTCGCGAGATCGCGGAGAACGGCGAGCGCCCGCCGCCGGAACTCTCCGGCCGTGAACGTCTCTTCGGGATCCGCGATGTCGAGGAGATGGTGCGGAACGATCCGCCTGTCCTCGGCCGCAGGCTTGTCCGTCAGGAGATCGAAGCCGCGGTAGACCTGCCGTGAGTCGGCGCAGACGATCTCCGCTCCCCACTCGCGGGCGAGAGGAACGGCCGCCGCGCTCTTCCCGGACGCCGTCGGCCCGACAATGGCAAGGACGTTCAAGGGTCCAACGTCCAAAGTCGAATGCCCGAAGTCCTGTTCCTGGCCTTGCTGATGGCAGAATTTGCGTTCCTCACCCATTCACCTATTCACCTATTCACCTATTCACCGATTCACCTATTCACCGATTCACCGTCGAAACATCCTCTTGAGGTCGTCGAGCGTGATCCGGACTCGCGTCGGACGGCCGTGCGGACAGGTCTGCGGCTGTTCCGCCGATTCGAGGTCAGACAACAGGGCGTCCATCTCCCCCATCGTCAGCGCATCTCCCATCCGAACGGCCGGATGGCAAGCCATCGACGCCATAAGATGACCGGCGAGGTCCTCGAAGCGGACGCGGCCCTCATCCCTGTCCCTCCCGATCAGGGAAACGAGAGAGGAGGCGATCTCCCCGCCCCTTGAAGCCGGAAAGAAGGCGGGCATTCCCGTGAATCGGAAGGAACGCGGACCGAACGGCTCCACCTCGAAGCCGAGACGCTGGAGGACCGGTATGATCTCCTCCACGCGCGCGCGGTCCTCGGGGGTTACATCCAGGATCAAAGGGAAAAGAACCGATTGGGACGGGACTCCGGCCCCGCCATACGCCCTCCGGATCTTCTCGAAGAGGACCCTCTCGTGGGCCGCGTGCTGGTCCACAATCCAGATCTCCCCGCCCCTCTCGGCGACGATGAAGGAGGACAGGACCTGCCCGATGGCGCGGGGACGACCGTCTCCAGCGGGAACCGGTGTCTCTTCGGGATGATCCCCGAAGGAAACGGATGTCCGCCCGGCTTCGCCGGAAGACACCCCGGCGGAGATCTCCGGCCCGCGGTGGAGCCCGTATGAAAAAACAGGCTCGCCCGTACGCGGATGAGCCTCGGGCTGAAAGCGGATGCTCCCGGACTCCGCGGGCGCCGTTCGGGCAGAGCCCGTGTCTCGCGCGGCAGAGAGGTCGACGGGACGGACCGGCAAAGGATCCCGCCGCGCCCCGAGGGCTTCCTGCGCGGCGGAGACGGCCGCCCGAAAGACGTCGCCCGAGTCCCGAAACCGCACTTCGAGCTTCTGCGGGTGGACGTTGACGTCCACGGCGTCTAGTGGAACGACCAGGTTCAAGACAAAGAAGGGATGCCGGTCCTTCATCAGGAGGCCTTCATACGCCCGATAGACCGCTTGAACGATCAAGGGGGCCCGGACCGGCCGGCCGTTGACGATAATTTCCTGGAACCGCCTGTCGCCGCGCGTCACGGCTGGGGCCGAGAGATATCCGGAAAAGAGCATGTTTCCCCGCGAGCAATCGAGGGGAACGAGCCCCTCGGCCGTCTCGCGGCCCAGTACCTGGCCCGTCCGCTCCAGGAGATCAGACCCCCCGGGCCAGTCGATCGACGCCCGTCCGTCGACGTCCACCTGGAAGGAGACGGACGGAGCGCCCAGGGCCAGAGAAGTGGCGGTCCTCATCACGTGGGACAGTTCGGTGGGAATCGACTTGAGGAACTTGAGGCGCGCAGGTTGATTGAAGAAGAGGTCCGCCCCCTCGACGACGGTGCCGCGGACGGGCGGCGCCGCGGACCGTCCGACGATCTTCCCGCCTTCCACCTTGATCTCCGCGCCGACGGCGGCGCCTTCCACGGCCGTCCGGAGGCGGAACCGGGAAACGGCCGCGATGCTGGACAGGGCCTCGCCGCGGAAGCCGAACGTCGAGACGGCCCAGAGATCGTCCGCGTCCCTGATCTTGCTCGTCGCGTGCCGCTGGAGCGAGAGAAACGCCTCCTCCGGCGTCATTCCGCACCCGTCGTCCGTCACACGGATCAGCGCCCGCCCTCCGTCGCGGATCTCGATGCGGACGCGCGTCGCGCCCGCGTCGAGGGCGTTTTCGGCGAGCTCCTTGACGACGGCCGCCGGCCGCTCGACGACCTCTCCCGCCGCGATCCGGTTGACGACGGACTCCGGAAGGATCCTGATCTCCCGCCGATTCACCGATTCACCGAACCCATTGGTCCACAGATTTCGCAGATTGCCGCAGATTTCTCCCCGATTCTCCGAAGATCAGCAGCCTTTTCAGAAATCTGTGGAATCTGCGCAATCTGCGGATGCCTCCGCCTCTCCGATTCACCGATTCACCCATTCACCCATTCACCCATTCACCGTCTCACCGATTCACCGGCCTTCAGGTCCCCGTATGCCCGAAACCGCCGCCGCCGCGCGGCGTCGCGGTCGGCTCCTTCCCCTCTTGAAAATGGACCCTCAAGACCCGGTGGACGACGACCTGGGCGATCCGGTCGCCGCGGGAGATCGTGAAGACGCGCTGCCCCAGATTCACTAGGAGCACGCCGACTTCACCCCGGTAGTCGGCGTCGATCGTCCCCGGCGCGTTGAGGACGGTCACACCGTGCTTGAGGGCCAGACCTGACCGCGGGCGGACCTGGGCTTCGGTTCCGGGAGGCAGTTCGAGAACGATCCCGGTCGGGATGAGGCGCGACTCCCCCGGACCGAGATCGACCTGTTCGGTTACGGCCGCGCGAAGATCAAAACCGGCGGCGAGCGATGTCTGATACTCGGGAAGAGGAAGATCGAGGGCGCCCGGAAGGCGCACGATCCTGACGGGAACGGTTTCTTCGCGCAAGCGGACTGCCCTGAATAATGTTGACCCGCCCTAGCAGGCCAGGACGTCGTCGGGAAATTCTTTCTTGCTCACGGGCCCTAGCACGGAGAGACCGACCTGCCCCTGGGCGAACAGCCTGTTCGCCAGGGCGTGGACCCTGCCGCCCTCGATCCGGTCCATATCGTCCAGGATGTTCTGCAGGGAGAAATGCCGGCCGAAGTAGATCTCCTGCTTGGCCAGTTGAGACATGCGGTTCGAGGTGCTCTCCACGGAGAGCATCAGGTTCCCCTTCATCTGATCCTTCGCGCGCTTGAGCTCCGCTTCCGTGACGCCCTTCGCCTTGATGTCGGCGAGCGAGGCCATGACGAGCCGGACGACCTCCGCCGCGTTCGATCCGTCGCACCCGGCGTAAACGACGAACAGCCCCGCGTCCCGGAACGAGGTCACGTACGAGTAGATCGAATAGACAAGCCCCCGGTCTTCCCGGATCTCCTGGAACAGCCGGGAGCTCATGCTGCTTCCCAGGATGGCATTGAGGGCGTACAGCGCGTACCGGTCCTCGTCGCTCTGCGGCAGACCGACCGTTCCCATGCAGATCTGGACCTGCTCCAGCTCCTTGCGCTTGATGTAGAGGCCCGGACGAAACGCGGGCGCGGATGTCTCGGGAAGGCCGCCGTTCCTCGTCAGGCCGCCGAAGTGCTTGGTCAAGAGGTCGATCAGCGGGTCGTGCTCGAAGTGTCCGGTCACGGAGATGACGATCTCGGGCGCGTGGTAGTGCGCGTCGATGTAGCCGACGATGGACGCCCGGTTGAGCGAGCGGATGTTCTCGCGCGTGCCCAGGACCGAATAGCCGAGAGGGTTGTCCGGCCAGACCGACTGGGTGAAGAGGTCGTGGATCATGTCGTCTGGCGTATCCTCGACCATCTTGATTTCCTCGAGGATGACCTTCCGCTCGGTCTCGATGTCTTTCGGCTCGAACGAGGAGTTCAGGAGGATGTCGGAAAGGAGGTCGATCCCCAAGGGGATGTGCTCGTCCAGGACCTTGACGTAGTAGGTCGTCCCTTCGCGGGTCGTGAAGGCGTTCATCTCCCCGCCGATGGAGTCAACCTCGATGGCGATCTGCTGGGCCGACCTGCTCTTGGTCCCCTTGAAGAAGAGGTGCTCGATGAAATGCGAGACGCCGTTGATTTCCTTCGGCTCGTGCCGGGAGCCGACACAGACCCAGACGCCGATGGAGACGGAGCGGACGCCGGAGACCGACTCGGAGACGACCCTGATCCCGTTTGGCAGAACGTCCTTGCGAAACATGAGAGACCCCCGGCGGACGCGGCAAACGGCGCTGTCGGCCTATCCCTTCTGCGCCGCCTTCTCCTTGAGCGCCTCCTTGCGGGAGAGGCGGATCTTGCCGGCCCGGTCGATCTCCAGGACCTTGACGAGGACTTCTTCCCCTTCCTTGAGTTCGTCGGAGACCTTCGTCACCCGGTGCTCGGCGATCTGGGAGATGTGCACGAGGCCGTCCGTCCCGGGGAGAATCTCGACGAACGCCCCGAAGTCCATGATCTTCCTCACCTTGCCGAGGTAGATCTTCCCGACCTCCGCGTCGGCGACGATGCCGGAGATGATCTCCATCGCCTTCCGCGCCGCGGCCTCGTCGACCGAAGCGATGTGGATGAGACCGGAATCCTCCACGTCGATCTTGGCACCCGTCTGCTCGATGATCCCGCGGATCACCTTCCCGCCGGAGCCGATCACGTCCCGGATCTTGTCCGTCCGGATCTGCATCGTGAAGATCCGCGGGGCGTGGACCGACAGGTCCGCCCGCGGCTCGGCGATGGCCTTCGCCATCTCACCGAGGATGTGAAGCCGGCCCTGCCGCGCCTGCTCGAGGGCGCGCGTCAGCACGTCCCAGCCAAGCCCGGCGATCTTCGTATCGATCTGGACCGCCGTCACGCCGCGCGAAGTCCCCGTCACCTTGAAATCCATGTCGCCCAGATGGTCCTCGACGCCCAGGATGTCGGAGAGAACGACGACATCGGTCCCCTCCTTGATCAGGCCCATGGCGATTCCCGCCACCGGCGCCTTGATCGGCACGCCGGCGTCCATCAGGGCGAGCGTCCCGCCGCATACGGTGGCCATCGAGGAGGAGCCGTTCGACTCGAGGATGTCGGAGACGATCCGGATCGTGTAGGGGAAATCGGCCTTGTCGGGAATCACGGGCCTGAGCGCCCGCTCGGCGAGCGCCCCGTGTCCGACCTCGCGCCGCCCCGGCCCCCGAAGAGGCTTGACCTCGCCGACGGAGAACGGAGGAAAGTTGTAGTGGAGCATGAACGACTTGAACCTCTGTCCCTCCAGGGCGTCGATCCTCTGCTCGTCGTCCGACGTGCCGAGAGTCGCCACCACGAGGCCCTGCGTCTCGCCGCGCGTGAAGACGGCCGAACCGTGCGTCCGCGGAAGGATCCCGATCTCGCACGAGATCGGCCGGATCTGCGACGATCCGCGCCCGTCGGCCCGGACGCCCCGGTCGACGATCATCCGCCGCATCTCTTTCTTTTCAAGGTCGTGGCAGGCGATCCGGACCTGCCGGCCGCGGCCCTCGTCCCCGCCCGCGAGCTCGGCGACCGCGCTCTCGACGATCTCATCGACCGCCTTTTGCCGCTCCATCTTGTCGGGGACCACCACCGCCGCCCTCAGCCGCCCGCCCGCGGCGCGCTCGACCCCAGCCTGAAGCACCGGATCCACCTCGACCGAAGCGACCGGCCGCTTCGGCTTCCCGGCCTGGCTCCGGAGGTCCTCCTGGATCCCGACGATCCGTTTGATTTCCTCGTGCGCGAACGCGAGCCCCGCCAGAAGATCGGCCTCGGACATCTCGGACGCGCCGCCTTCGACCATCAGGATGGCATCCCGCGTCCCGGCCACCACGATGTTGAGGTCGCTTTGATCGACCTCCTTGAGCGTGGGGTTCACCACGAACGCCCCGTCCACGCGACCCACCCGGACCGCCCCGACCGGCCCGTCGAACGGAATGTCGGAGACGGAGAGGGCCGCCGAGGCCCCGATGATGCCGAGAAGCTCGATAACGTTCTCTTCTCCGGCCGAGAGGACGGAAGCGATGACCTGCGTCTCGCAGTAGAACCCGTCGGGGAAGAGAGGCCGGGCCGGCCTGTCGATGAGCCGGGACGTGAGAATCTCCCGCTCCGACGCGCGCCCTTCTCTCTTGAAGAACCCGCCGGGGATCTTGCCGGCCGCGTACATCCGCTCCTGGTAGTCGACGGTGAGAGGAAAGAAATCGATCCCGGTCCGCTCCGTCTTGGCGGCCGTCGCGGTCGCCAGGAGGACGGAATCGCCGTAACGGACGAGGGCGGAACCGGAAGCTTGTTTGGCCAGACGGCCGGTCTCGATCGAGAGACCGCGGCCGCGGAGATCAAGGGCAACGGTAACGGGCGTGTTCATTCAAACTCCTTCTCGGGAAATCGAAATTGGGGTCAATGGGATGGGACGGCGCGGCCCGGACTATCGCCGGAGGCCGAGGCGGTCGACCAGGGTCGAATACCGATCAGGCGCGTTCCCCTTGAGATAGTCCAGAAGGCTCCGGCGATGGCTGACCATCATGATCAACCCGCGGCGTGAATGCTGGTCCTTCTTGTGAATCTTGAAATGCTCCGTCAGGCCACTGATCCGCTCGGACAGAAGAGCGACCTGCACTTCGGGCGACCCGGTGTCCTTCTCATGGACCCGGAACTGATTGACGACCTCTCCCTTACGATCTTTCTTCATCACCATTGCAAAACCTCCGTCCATCGGCGCTCCCCTCCATGCAGTCCGGGAGCTCAAAACGGGGCCCATCCCCGTTTGCTTGTTGATGTATAGTCTACAAAGAGACCTTGAATATTAGCACGGCTAGCGTGCCATGTAAACAGAGTCTTGGGGGCAGTCGTGCGGGCAGACGGGGGCCTACGAGAGCAGGCGCTCGACCCTGTACCCTCCGACGTCCGGAACGGACCGGGCGATCCCCACGAGCGCTCCGTCCGGGGCCATCAGGCGGAAAACGGACATCTGGCCCGCTTCGACCGGCGATTCCGTCAGGTCCTCCGCGAAAATCATGAGCCTCCGCCGCGCCTTGGCCAGCCCGCGTGCGTTCAAGCGCAGGAGTCCGAACGTCGAAAGGGCCGCCGAGATCGGCGTCAGCCCCTCCGCGACCCGTCCTTCCACTGCCTGCTTCTTGAGCTCTTCCAGCGTCATCGCGTCTTCCAGCACGAAGATCCCGCTCCGCGTTCTCACCAAGCCGTACAGGTGTCCGCCGACGCCCAGCGCCTCCCCGACGTCGTGGCAGATCGTCCGCATGTACGTCCCCTTCGAACAGGAAGCCGTGAACTGGACGTACGGCAGATCGATGCTCTCGACCGCGATCCGGTAGATCGTGACGCGCCTCGGCTCCCGCTCAACCGTCTTCCCCCGCCTCGCCAGCCGGTAGAGGGGCACGCCCCCCACTTTCTTGGCCGAATACATGGGAGGGATCTGGAGGATCTCCCCGCTGTACGACTCGAAGGCCTTCCGGATCTTCTCCTCCGTCAGACCCGAGAGCGGCCGGTCCTCGACAACGGTCCCGGTGGCGTCCTGCGTGTCCGTCGAGACGCCGAGCTTCAGCGTGACGGCATACTCCTTGTCCCACTCCTGCAGATACTGGGCGACGCGCGTCGCTTTACCCAGGCAGAGCGGAAGGACGCCCGACGCGATGGGGTCCAGCGTCCCCAAGTGGCCGACCTTGTCCATGGACAGGATCGAGCGGACCTTCTTCACCACGTCGTGCGAAGTCCAGCCGACCGGCTTGTTGACGGCGAGCAGGCCCGACAGCGTCTCCACGGCGCGACTTGTATGCTTCATCCATCCTCCACGAATCGGTCAATGGTTATTGGTTAATCGTTATTGGTTAATCGTTATTGGTCATTGGTTATTGACGAATGACGATTGACTATTAACCATTAACGATTGACGATTGACCATCCCGCCCCTCTGCTTTCCGCACGGCCTCGAAAACCGCCCCGAGGACCCTCGCCCGAACCGCTTCCGCCGACCCTGCCACCCTCGCTCCCGCCGCCGCCGCGTGTCCCCCGCCGCCGAAGGCGGCCGCCACCTCCGCAACGTTGACGCGGCCGCGGGACCTGAGGCTGACCCGAACGGACTCCGGCGCTATCTCCTCGAACGAAATCCCGACCTCGACCCCGCGGATGGACCGGGGATAGTTCGCCAATCCCTCGCTGTCCGCCGGATCGGCCCCGGCGTCGACGACGGTCTT
>MHEK01000053.1:55888-56998 GCA_001803795.1 Nitrospirae bacterium RBG_16_64_22 | reverse complement strand
CCGCCAGGAGCCTGAGTCTCGCCGGGGATTCGTTCTCGAACAGCGCCTGCGCCACGCCCCACGGCTCCGCCCCATCGGCTACGAGGCGGGACGCTTCCGCCAGCGATTCGGGCGAGGTGTTCGAATAGCGGAACGAACCGGTGTCCGTCGCGATCGCCGCGTAGAGGAGGGTCGCCGTCCGGGCATCGATCTTCGCGCCCATCGCCCGAGCGAGGCGTGCGATCATCAGGCCCGTCGCCGCGGCGCCGGGATCGGACCAGATCCGCCCGCCCCGTTCCTTGTCCTCCCGGGGATGATGGTCGATCACGACGACCCGGTCCGACACATCTCCTTCCCAGGAGAGTCCCGTCCTTTCCGGCCCCGGGCAGTCGACGATCACCCAGAAGTCGAAAGGGCCCGAGATCCGGCCGGACACCTCGATCCCGTCCCATCCCGGAAGAAAGCGGAACGTCTCGGGGACAGGGTCCCGGTTGACGAGCGAAACGGTCTTTCCTCCCGCGCCCAGCAGAGCCGCAAGAGCTAGCTGGGACCCCAGGGCATCCCCCTCGGGCCTCACATGAGTCGAAACGACGAACCGCGATCCCGTTCGGATCAGGGCCGCCAGTTCATCCGGCGAAAGGTCGGTCACGACGAGGAGTCCGGGGAATCCGGCGGCGCCGGCTTCCCGCCGGCAACGGACCGGATCATGTCCATCAGCCGGTCTCCCCTCGCCACAGCGGCATCGATCTCGAACCGAAGCTCCGGGACACACCGAAGGGTCAAGCGACTCCCAAGCTCCGCCCGAATGAAACCGGCCGCGCGGCCGAGGGCCGCGAGCGCGTCTGCCGCCTGACGGCTCTCGGAACCGCCCAGAACGCTCACGAGCACGCGCGCGTGTTTCAGGTCCCGCGAAACCGTCACGTGCGTCACGGACACGCCGGCGACCCGAGGATCGGCCAGCCGCCGAAGGAGGATATCCGCAACCTCCTCGCGGACCTGGTCCGCGACGCGGTCCATCCGGTCGTACCCGTGGCGGGGCGCACTGCCGCGGCGCGTCGTCAAGGCCGGTCCCTCCGCCTCACAGGATCTCGAAATGGTGGTCCGTCACCAGGCATTCGGACTCAAGCGAGA
>MHEK01000053.1:52797-55821 GCA_001803795.1 Nitrospirae bacterium RBG_16_64_22 | reverse complement strand
GATCGTCACCTTCTGCCAGAGATCGTGATCGTCGATCTCGGCCACGGAGACGTTGAACCGGTGCCGGAGACGCTCCCGCATCCCCTTGACCACCCGCCGCTTCTCCTTGAGCGAATGCGCGGCCGGCAGATGAAGCGTGTATGTTCCAAGACCTACAACCATGGCTTCGACCGGGTGGTTGGGTGGTTAGGAACTTCCTATCGACCTATCAACCCATCGACCCATCAACCCCGATAGATCAAAGCGTCGCGGCCTCTTTCTCGACAACGAAGACCTCGATCTCGTCCCCCGCCTTGAGATCGCCAAAGTTCTCGATCCCGATGCCGCACTCGTAACCGGACTGCACTTCCCGGACGTCGTCCTTGAAGCGCCGGAGCGACCCGATCTTCCCCTCGTAAACGACGACGCTGTCGCGGATGACCCGCGCCCCGGCGCTCTGCCGGGAGATCGTCCCGTCGAGGACGTAACAGCCCGCGATCGTCCCGATCTTCGGAACCGAGAACACCTGCCGGACTTGGGCCCGCCCAGTGATCTTCTCCTTGAGGATCGGCTCGAGGAGCCCCGCCATCGCGGCCTTGATGTCGTTCACGGCGTCGTAGATGATGTTGTAGAGGCGGATGTCGACGCCCGATTTCTCCGCCTGCGCGGCCGCCTTGGCCTCCGCCCGGACGCTGAATCCGATGATGATCGCGTTCGACGCCTCGGCCAGGTTGATGTCGGTCTCGTTGATCCCCCCGACGGAAGAATGGATGACGCGGACCTTGACGGCCTCCGTCCCCGCGCGCCCCAGGGCGTCGGCGATGGCTTCGATCGACCCCTGCACGTCCCCCTTGATGATGACGGGGAGCTCCTTGACCTCGCCCTTCTGGATCGCCTCGTACAAGTCGTTGAGCGTAAGCCGCTTGGCGCGCGCCAGCTCAGACTCGCGCACCTTCTGCATCCGGAGCGTGGCAATCTGCCGGGCCTGCCGCTCCTCCGGGACAGCCACGAAGGCGTCTCCCGCCGCCGGGACGCCCGTGAAACCGATGACCTCGACGGGCGTCGAGGGGGGCGCCGCGTCGAGCTTTTCGCCGCGGTCGGAGAGAAGCGTCCGTACGCGCCCGAATTGGGCGCCCGCCACGATGGCGTCCCCCGCCTTCAGCGTCCCCTTCTGGATGAGGACGGTGGCGACCGGCCCGCGGCCGCGGTCCAGCTTGGCCTCGATCACGACGCCCCTGGCAAGCCGGCCGGCGTCGGCCTTCAGGTCCAGGACGTCCGACTGGAGGAGAATCATTTCGAGGAGATGCTCGAGACCGGTCTTCTTCTTGGCGGAGACTTCGACGAAGATCGTCGTCCCGCCCCAATCCTCCGGGATCAGGCCCAGCTCTGCCAGTTCTTTCTTGACCCGATCGGGACGCGCCTCGGGCTTGTCGATCTTGTTGATCGCCACGAGGATGGGCACATTCGCGGCCCGCGCGTGGTTGACCGCCTCGCGCGTCTGCGGCATCACGCCGTCATCGGCGGCCACGACCAGGACGACCACGTCCGTCACTTGAGCGCCGCGCGCCCGCATCGCCGTGAACGCCTCGTGGCCGGGGGTGTCCAGAAAGACGATCGACCGGTTCCGGAGCGTCACGTGGTAGGCGCCGATGTGCTGGGTGATGCCGCCCGCTTCTTTCTGCGTGACGTTCGTCTCCCGGATCGCGTCGAGGAGCGAGGTCTTCCCGTGGTCGACGTGCCCCATGATCGTCACGACCGGGGGACGGGACGTCAGCTCGCCTTCCTCCTCGCGCGCCTCCTCGATCAGCGCCTCCTCAGAGAGGACGGGAACGATCTCGGCCTTGATCCCCAAGCCGTCCGCCACGAGGACGGCCGCGTCGGGGTCGATGGGCTGATTGATCATCGCCATCATGCCCATCCCCATCAGCCGCTTCAGGACCTCGCTCGCCTTGACGCCAATCGCCTCGGCAAAATCCTTGACCGTCGCGCCTTCCGTGATCCGGATCGCCTTCTTCCGCGCCTTGGTCCCGGGCTCCTCGACGGCTACGCCCGCGCCGCCCCGCGCCGGGCGGGCCATTCCCTTCTCCATGTCGCGCACCGCGCGGCCGCCGCCCCCCCTGTCGCCGGGGAACCGCGGACGCATCGGCGGCTTCCGCACGGCGGGCGCCGCCTTTTCGCGCTCCTTCACGGCCGGGAAGACCCGCGACTCATCGTCGTCTTCGATCACTTCCATGAGCCGGCGGAACCGCTCCCGGGCCTCGTCCTTGTCTTTCTTCGCGGCGGCCGGCGCAGCCTCTTCCCCCGCCTTCGCGCCCTTCGCGCCTTTCTTCTCCTTGGTCTTGGCGACCTTTCGTTCCGCCTGCTCGCCGGCCGCGGAGGCTTCGGCGGGGGCGGCTGTCGGAACCGCCGCCTCCTCAGCCGCGGACTCGGGCGCCGGAGTCTCGACAAGGGACGGGACCGTCAAGGGCGCGGGCGGCGGCGCGATCTCCTCCTCCGAAAGCAAAGCGGCCTGAGCCGGAGGAACGGCCGGTTCTTCAGCCCTGAGGGCTCTCCGAATGATGACCACCGGCTTGGATGGGGCTTCGATCAGGGAACCGCCCGGCTCGGCTTTCGTTTCCGCTTTCGGCTTGGCCTTGCCGCGCGCGGGGGCCGCACCCGGCTTTTTCACGCCCTTTTCCTTGACAGCCGCGGCCTTCTTCTCGCCAGCCTTGCCCGAGGCATCCTTGTCGGCCGGTTTCGCGCGCGGCTTCTTTCCTTTCTTCTCCTCGTCCGGGTGAAGGAGTCGGAGGATGATTTTCTTCTCCGTCTCGAGATCGATCGGCGACTCGAAGTCCTTTGCCGGCCGCCCCATTAGAGCCAGAGCCGCCAGGACCTCCTCCGGCGTCTTCTTGAACCGCTCGGCGAGGTCGCGGACCCGCGTCTGCTGAACTGTCATCATCGGTCAATACCCTCCCCCGTCTTACTTCTCGCTTCCCTCGGAGGCCGCAACGGCCGTCTCCGCGGGAATCTCTTCGGACGGCGGCTGACCGGTCTCTTCCGGCGGCT
>MHEK01000053.1:15331-52789 GCA_001803795.1 Nitrospirae bacterium RBG_16_64_22 | reverse complement strand
CTTCCGCCGGACCCGCCGTCTCTTCCGCCGGACCCGCCTCGCCCGCCGCCGCCGCAGCAGCCTCGGCTTCCTTGCGGGTCTCGCGGGCGATCGCGGCTTCGATCTCGCTCCCGAGCTCCTTCGCCCGCTCCGTCTCGTATTCGGTCTGGCTCAGGATGTCGATCTTCCATCCCGTCAGCTTGGCGGCCAGGCGAACGTTCTGCCCCTTCTTCCCGATCGCCAGGGAGAGTTGGGCGTCGGAGACGACGACCAGGGCCGTGCGGGCCTCCTCGTCCACGGCCACCTTCTCGACCACGGCCGGCGAAAGGGCCTTGGCGATCAGCACCTTCGGATCGGAGACCCAGGGGATGATGTCGATCTTCTCGCCTCTCAGCTCCCGGACCACTGCCTGGACGCGGGACCCCTTCATCCCCACGCAGGCCCCGACCGGGTCGACCGCCGAATCCTTGGAGACCACGGCTATCTTCGTCCGGTCGCCGGCCTCGCGGACGACGTTCTTGATTTCGATTATCCCCTCGTAGATCTCGGGGACTTCCATCTCGAAGAGACGCGCCACGAGGGTCGGATGGGACCTGGAAAGGACGATCTGCGGCCCCTTCTCCGCCATCCGGACTTCGAGGACCATCGCCCTGAGCCGGTCCCCCCTCTTGTACGACTCCCGGGGGGCCTGTTCGCGAGGAGGGATCACGCCTTCCGTCCGGCCGAGGTCGATCACGTAGTTCCCCTTTTCGTGCCGGAGGACCATGCCGTTGACGAGCGTCCCTTCGCGCTTCTTGAACTCGTTGTAGACGATCTCCTGCTCGACCTTCTTCACGCGCTGGACGATCACCTGCTTGGCCGTCTGGGCCGCGATCCGCCCGAACCCTTCGAAGGTGATCGGAAAACCGATCTCGTCGTCGACCTGGAGGGTCGGATCGTGCCGGCGGGCTTCGTCGAGAGAGATCTCCTCCTGCTCGTTCTGGACGACATCGACGACCTTCTTCATCGTCCGGATGTCGATCTCGCCCGTCTTGGGGTCGATCTTCACTTCGATCGGCTGAGACACGCCGAACTTCTTGCGCGTCGCCGAGACAAGCGCGCTCTCGAGCGTCTCGATCAGGACGTCCTTCCCGATCCCTTTCTCGCGCCCGATCTGCTCGATGACCTGTAGCAATTCTGTGTTCATTTTCTTCCAAACCCTCCCTTGCGACGCACGGGACGTCCCCCCGATCGCGGCGCGGAAGCAACGAGGTCCTCCACTTCAAGCCGGGCCTGGGCGACGGCGGACAGCGGAATCTCCACCGACCCCGAGCCGTCCGCAAGTTCGAGAACCGCCAGGTCCTTCTTCTCTCCCGACCGTCCCCTGAGCCGGCCCCGGAAGACGCGCCTGCCGTCGAGGGGCATGGCCGTCTTGACCACGACCCTCCGCCCGCTGAAACGGTCATAGTCCTCCGGCCGAACAAGAGGCCGATCGAGCCCCGGAGACGAGACTTCGAGCTCGTACGAACGGGGAACGGGGTCTTCGACGTCGAGAACGGCGCCGAGCCTGCGGCTGGCTTCCGCGCAGTCGTCGAGAGAGACGCCTCCCGGCTTGTCGATCACGAGGCGAAGCCGGCCGTTGCCTCTCTCGGAGTATTCCACGAGGACAATCTCCAGCCCGAGATCTTCGACAATCGGGCCGACCAGGCGCTCCACCTTTTGCTCGATCTCTCCCCCTCCCACAAACCCTTCTCCCAAGCAAAAACACTATGAAAACAACTGGTTGCAGTGGTAGTCCGCGCGCCAGCCTCGCGCAGGAACGCTCAAAAAAAATAAGAGTGGGTCTGTCAACCCACTCGCTTGGCACATTTATATCATTCTTCCCGCCGATCATGCAAGCGGTCTTCATCGTCCGGGCCGCCGTCAAAAGAAAGGGGAGGCCCTTCAAGGACCTCCCCTTGAGACAAACAGACGAACTCCCTGACTACTTCTTGGCAGGAGCCGGGGCTGGAGCCGGGGCCTTGGCGCCCTCGGGAGCCGGGGCAGGAGCCGGAGCCGGGGCTGGCGCGGGGGCCGGAGCCGCCTCCTTCTTCTCTTCCTTCTTCGGCTCCTTCTTGGGCTCAGGAGCGCAACCGATCGTCATTGTCGTGGCCGCCACGAAGAACAGGGCCGCGACGAGCGAAGCAAGCTTCTTCATTTGTCAATCACCTCCTCTCCGTTCAGGATAGAACCGATGAAAAAAAGGCCTGAAGGCCCGCTTATCGCGGACCCTTTCCGCCTGTCGGCAATGGCCGGGTAAAAAGCCGTAGATTTTTACCACCGGCGTTTCCCGCTGTCAAGAAGCATCTTAACAGAAGCATCTTTCCAGAAGCATCTTTCCGCCAGAAGCATCTTTCCGCCCACTTCCCGTTTGCAAAGGGAGACCGCCTCCCGTATGATTCCCCCTCTTCAAGCTGGAACCAACGCATGCGCCTTATAGACCGCTACCTCCTCAAAGAGCTTTTTCCACCCTTCTTCCTCGCCCTCACGGTCTTTACCCTCATTATGCTGACCGACCGGGCCCTCCGGCTCACAGAGCTGGTCATCTTGAAGGGAGTGGACGTCGGCACGGTCGGGCTCCTCTTTCTCTACATCCTCCCCTCCTTCTTCGCCGTCACGGTCCCGATGGCGGTCCTGGTATCCGTCCTGATCGCTTTCGGCCGCCTTTCCGCGGAAAGCGAAATCACGGCCATGGCGGCTTCGGGCGTCTCGCTCGGCCGGCTCGTGCCGTCCGTCTTCTCGTTCTGCCTCATGGGCTCCGCCGTCACGCTCTGGATCATGCTCTCCCTTCTCCCCGCCGGAAACCAGGCGTTCAAGGAGACCATGTTCCAGGTCATCAAGACCAAGGCCACGGTGGGCATTCATGAGGGCGTTTTCAACGACGCGTTCGACGGGCTCGTCCTCTACGCCCAGGGAGTCGAAGGAGGGAACCGCCTTCGCGGCATCTTCATCTCGAACGAGCGGACGCCCAAGAACCCCCACATCCTCGTCGCGAAGGAAGGGACCCTCCTGACCGATCCGGACTCCCTCCGCGTGACCCTTCGCCTCACGGACGGCGCGATCCACCGGCTCGTCCCCGAGCGGGAGACGTATCCCGTCATCTCTTTCTCGTCCAACGACGTCCAGCTCGATCTATTCGGGTCTCGCGGCGGGGCGACGACGATTCCGAAAGGCCGGCGCGAGAAAACGCTGTCCGAGCTCTCCGAGGAAGCCGCGAAGGTTAAAGCCGGCGGCGGCAACGCCTCTCCTCTCGTCGTCGAGATCCACAAGAAGTTCTCCATTCCGGCGGCGTGCCTCGTCTTCGGCCTCGTCGGAATGCCGCTCGGCCTCACATCCAGGCGCTCGGGGAAGGGAAGCGCCTTCGGACTCGCGCTCGCGGTGATCGCTATCTACTACATCTTCATCACGGCCGGCGAGAACCTGGCCGTGGACCGGAAAATCCCTCCCGCCGTGGCCATGTGGAGCCCGAACGTCCTCCTGGGACTGCTCGGCGCGGGTCTTCTCTACCAGGCCCGCACGGGTCTCCCTCCCTCCTTCTCCATCCGCCGGCTCTGGGCGAGGGAGGGGCCGTGAAGCTCGTCACCCGGTACGTCTCCGGCCAGTTCCTCCGGATCTACGCTCTGTGCACGGTCGGTCTCGTCACCGCGCTCGTGATCGTCGAGCTGTTCGAGACGATCGACGAGCTTCTCCGGCACAACCCGGGCTGGGGAGCCGTCGTCTCGTTCTTCGCTCTTCGAATTCCCCAGCACTACATGGAAGTGACGCCGGTCGCCGCCCTTCTGGCGTCGCTCATCTCGCTGGGAATCCTCTCGCGCAACAGCGAAATCATCGCCTTCAGAAGCGTGGGGATCGGCCTGCCGCGGATCGCCTGGCCGGTCCTGGCCATGGGGCTCCTTCTCTCGCTCGTGACGATCGTGGCCAACGAGATGCTCGTCCCCTACACGAACCAGAAAGCCGCGACGATCCGCCAGACCGTCATCGAGCGCCGGCCCGTCCAGACGGTCAGGCAGAACAAGGTCTGGTTCCGCGGACCCGACCAGACGCTCATGCACGTCGGCCTGGTCTCTCCGGATGAAGGTATCCTTTACGACGTCCACCTCTACCAGATGTCGCCGGAGATGAAGATGCTCCGCCGGATCGACGCCCGCGAGCTTCAGTGGGGCAACGGCCAATGGTTTCTGGTCGGGGGACGGGAGTACGTCCTGATGCCGACGGGAGCTTACCAGGCACGGCCGCTCGTCCGCGCGCCCTTGCCGCTTCGCGAGAAGCCGGCCGACTTCCGGAAGGCCGAGACGAGATCCGACCAGATGAGCTACACGGAACTTTACGAATACCGGGACCGCCTGATGCACGGAGGGTATCCGTTCGTGCGGGCCGACGTCGACTTCCAGCGGAAGATTTCTTACTCGTTCGTGAGCTTCATCATGACGCTGATCGGCGTCCCATACGCCCTGCGGGACGGACGGTCCTCCGGAGTGGCAATGGGGATCGCCCTGTCCGTCTTCATCGGATTCATTTACTGGGTCCTTCTCTCGGTGGGCGTCTCGTTCGGCTACGCGAACCGCCTTCCCCCGGCCGCCGCCGCCTGGTTCGCCAACGTCGTCTTTATCCTGGCGGGCGGTTACCTCTTCCTGAACGTGAGGCAGTAGCAGGGTATTGAAAAACACACGTTGGACGAGAGCCGCGGGCATTCCAAAAAAATTCGCTCGCAATCCTCGGATGAGTATGATAATGTGCGTCTCGCTCTGGTACGGAGCAGACAGTCGACCGGCCGCAATGGCCCGTCCTGCCTTTCGTTCATCGCTCTCTAACCCATCCTGATTTCAGTCCCGTCTGAAAATTCAGCAACCGGTTGGCGACGATGCTGTTGCGCCAGCAGGGTTGTACCCCGCCGTTTCCCCCTCGCCGGGAACCGGATCTCCAATTCCGCGGGCGCGGGATCTATCCACGCAACTCAAAAGGAGTCAAAGTGACCTTCGAAGAACTGGCTTTACACCCGGCCCTGCTCAAGGCGATCGCCGAGAGCGGCTACAAGACGCCGACGCCGATCCAGGAGCAGGCAATCCCGGAAGCATTGAGCGGACGCGACCTGATGGCCTCCGCCCAGACCGGCACCGGCAAGACCGCCGCCTTCATCCTCCCCGCCCTGCAACGCCTGCAACGATCGCATGCGCCGTCTGCGGGCAGAGCCCGCGGCCCGCGGGTGCTCGTCCTGACGCCGACGCGCGAGCTCGCCCAGCAGGTGACGGACGCCGCCTCCCGATACGGCCGTCACATGCGCGTCCGGACCGGGGCCGTGGTCGGCGGCATGCCCTACCCGCCGCAGAACAGGCTGTTGTCCCAGCCTTTGGACATCCTGGTGGCGACGCCAGGGCGTCTGCTGGACCACATGAAGTGCGGGCGGGTCGATTTTTCGCGCCTGGAGATCCTGGTCCTCGACGAGGCCGACCGCATGCTGGACATGGGCTTCATCCACGCGGTGGAGCAGATCGCGGCCGCGACCCCCGCAAGCCGCCAGACGCTCCTCTTTTCCGCCACGCTCGAAGGAAACATCGCCGCCCTGGCCAAGCGCCTGTTGAGGGACCCGAAGCGAATCGAGATCACGCCGCCCCAGACGCGGCACGAGCAGATCGATCAGCGTCTGCACCACGCGGATGACGTGGCGCACAAGCACCGCCTCCTCGCGCATCACCTGGCGGACGCCGCCCTCGGCAAGGCGATCGTCTTCACCGCCACGAAACGCGGCGCCGACCGGCTGGCGAAGTCGCTTCACGCGCAGGGCCACGCGGCGGCGGCGCTTCACGGCAACATGAATCAGAACGCGCGAAACAGGACGATCGCGGGCCTGCGCGGCGGCGCCGTCCGACTGGTGGTGGCCACCGACGTGGCGGCCCGCGGCATCGACGTGAGCGGGATCACGCACATCATCAACTTCGACCTGCCCAGGACGGCGGCGGATTACGTCCATCGCATCGGCAGAACCGGCCGGGCGGGCCACGCCGGAATCGCCATCTCGTTTGTCACGCCCGACGATTTCCAGCAGGTGCGAGAGATCGAGCGTTTCACCGGACACGCCATCCCGTCCCACGTGATCCCCGGCCTGGAGCCGAGCCGCGGGCCGCGCCGGCAAACCCCAAGGGAACAATCCGGCCGCCCAAGGCGCTTCGGCGGAAACGACCGCGGCCGCGGTTTCCCTCGCAAGGGTCCGGCCCGTCCCTCGAACGGCTAGCGGGAACCGGAAGAAGCCGTCAACATCCGGCGATCAGCTTTCAGCCAGGGAATCTCTCTTGTTCCTGCTGATCGCTGATCGCCGACGGCTTGGGTTCTCCGATTCACCCATTCACCGATTTACCGATTCACCCATTCACCCATTCACCGGCCCTCACGACTCCCAGACGACCTCGCCCATCCGCTCGACGCCATAGCCGCCGAGAGCGCGAATGGCGTCCTTGAATTCCCGGTCCGTCCGGATGACCTCGAGCAAGACCTGGACCATGGGCAGATTGAGGAACTCGCGCGGAATGGCGAGGTCATATTCCTCTATGGCCACGGGGACGAAGTCAAGGCCCAGCGCCCGGGCGGCGGCGAGGATGGCGAGCCCCGTGCTCGCCACGCCTGAAAGAACGGCGGCGGCCACGCCCATGTGCGTGTATTCCTCGTGGCCGTATCCCGTCACCTTCCCAGGATCGATCCCGTTTTTCTTCAGGTGATGGTCGAGGAGGAGCCTCGTCCCAGAGCCGGCCTGGCGGTTGATGTAGACGACGCCCGGGCGGGCGAGGTCGCCGAATCCCTTGATCCCCATCGGGTTGCCCCGCGGAACCACGAACCCCTGTTCCCGGTCGACCAGCCGGATGAGCGTCATCCTCCTGTCGGGAAGGATCTTCCTGAGATACGAGACGTTGTAGGTTCCCGTCTCCTCGTCGAGCAGGTGCGTCCCGGCGACGTGGGCCTCGCCTCGCTTGAGGGCCAGGAGACCGCCCAGACTCCCCACGTGGGCCGACGAGAGGCTCATCTCCGGGCGGCGCTTCTTGAGCGCGTTGGCGAGCAGGTCGAGCGTGTTGTCGTGGCTCCCGATGCAGACGACCGTTTTGGAGATCTCCTCCGCGGGCCTCAGGAGCGCCACGTCTATTTCCGCCCCCGCGCCCACGCCCTCCGACCCGGCTGGAATCCGGACGATCCCATCCGCCCGCACGAGGGACATCAGCACGCCCGCGCCCCGCGAGATCGGCGTCGCGACGATATTCTCCCCCACCCGGCCCACCTTGACGCGGAGGAACTCCTCCTGGCCCAAGGGCGAGGCCGTCTGGCGGGACATCCGCGCGCGGATCGTCTGGGCCGGGGGGACCCGCCTTCCCTGGAGCGCGAAGACCAGCGGCTTCCCGAACAGCTCGAACGTGAGGACGGTCGAAACGGGATAGCCTGGGATGCCCAGGACGGGCTTGCCTGAGACGAGGGCCAGGATGACCGGCTTCCCCGGCTTGATGCTCACGCCGTGGAGAACGACCTCGCCGAGCTCTCGGAGGACGTGGACCGTGTAGTCTTCGGAACCCGCGGAGGAGCCGGCGTTGACGACGACCAAGTCGCCCTCGGAGGCCGCTTCCCCGATCCTCGTCCGGAGCGATTCGACGTTGTCCCGGACGATCTCGGACCGGACCGGTTCGCCCCCCCACTCCTCGACCAGACCGCACAAAACGCGGGAGTTGAATTCGAAGATCCGCCCCGGCCCGGGCGGCTCTCCAGGCTGGATCAACTCGTCGCCCGTGGGGATCACCGCCACGCGCGGACGGCGGCGTACGGAAATTTCCGTGATCCCTGCGCCCAGCATGGCGCCGATGTCCACGGGCCGGACGACGTGGTTCTCCGGTACGATCATCTCCGTCGCCACGATGTCCTCGCCCGTCGTCCGGACGTGGTGCCACGGAGTGACGGACTCGATGATCTCGATCGCTTCTTCGCCCGCCCCCCCCACAGGCTGGACGTGCTCGATCATGACGACGGCGTTGCACCCTTCGGGCAAGGGGTCTCCCGTGTCGACCGGAAAGGCGTCCCGGCCGACCGCAAGCCTCTTGGGGCGCGTCTCCGTCGCCCCGAACGTGTCGGCGAACCGGACGGCGTACCCGTCCATGGCCGCGGCGTGGTAGGAAGGCGAAGAAACCGCGGCCGTCACCGGCGCCGCCGTAACCCGTCCCCGCGACTTCTCCACGGCGACCGTCTCGCCCGGCAGGGGCTTCGCCGCGCCCGCGCGCTCCAGGGCGGCGTTCCAGCGCTCCAGCGCCTCGCCGAGAGGCGTGTTATCGAGAAAAACGTTGCGCTTCATCGGTTCACCCAGTTGGACAAAGATGAAATTGAAAATTGTAAATTGGAAATTGTAAATTGGAAAGCGAAGGAAGAAATATCCATGACGCAGGGCGCCTGAAACGCGGTGTTCCGCAACTTTGCAATTTCCAATTTACAATATAAAATTTCCAATTTTTATCACCCGCGCTACCTGAACAGCCTCACGTCCACGGTCTCCCCCGCTTCGAATCCCGTCTTGTGCAGGGGAATGACGACCGTCCCGCCCGCCCGCACGAGCGTCGTGATCAGTCCCGACTTCCCCAGGACCGGCACGGCCCACCACTCTCCGTCCCTCTCCTCCAGGCGGACTCGGACGTAGTCCTCCCTCCCCATGGACGACGCGAGACGCCGCGACAGGCGCGCGCGGACCGTCCGCCGCGGACCGTCCGCCGCGCCCCGCTCGCCCGCCCATCGCCGGACGACGGGCTCGACGAACAACTCGAACGTAAGGGCGACCGCCGCCGGATTTCCAGGGAGTCCGAAGACCGGCTTCCCGTCCACGTTCGCCGCGAGCACGGGTTTTCCCGGCCGGATCGAGACGCCATGAAGAAAGACCCCCGGCTTCCCCAGCGCGTTCAGGACGTCGGGGGCCATGTCCCTCACGCCGACGGAACTCCCCCCCGAGAGGACGACGATGTCGGCGGAATCGAGCGCCGATCGGATCGCGCGCCGAAGGGCCTCCCGGTCGTCCGGAACGATCCCCCGGTAGAGCGATTCCCCTCCCGCTTCGGCGATCAGACCGATCAGGTTGTAGGCGTTGATGTCCCGGATCTGGCCGGGAGAGGGAGCGGCCTCGGGCGGAACGACCTCGTCCCCGGTCGAGAGAACGGCCACGCGCGGCTTCTTGAAGACAGAGACTTCCACGATCCCGAGACCGGCCAGCGCCCCCGCGTCCTGGGGACGGAGGCGGTGTCCTCTTGGCAGGACGGCCTCGCCTTTCGTCACGTCCTCGCCCTTGAAGAGCACGTTCTCACCGGGGGCCACGGCCTTGACGCACTCGACCGTCTCGCCGTCGATGACGCTCGCGTGCTCGAGCATCATCGCGGCATCCGTCCCCTCGGGAAGCATCCCTCCCGTCCAGATCCGGACCGTCTCCCCCTTCCCTACGCGGAGGGCGGGACGCTCGCCCATCGCCACCTCCCCGGCGAGCTTCAGGTAGGCCGGCATCGCGTCCGTCGCGCCGAAGGTGTCCGCCGCCGCGAGCGCGAAGCCGTCGACCGTTGAACGATCGAACGGCGGAAGGTCTTCCGGGCTCGCCAGGTCCTCGGCGAGAACCCTTCCGAGAGCGGATGCAAGATGGACCTTCTCCGTCCCGGAACCGCCCGTGAGGGAAAATTCCCGCCCGATCCGTTCGGCCGCCTCGGCCGACGTCACCAGCTCTTCACGACCCAGCATGTCCTTCATCCTGAAATCCGCAATTCATTCACCGCAGAGGACCCCGATCCGATCGGGGGAGGAACATCTTTTCGGGCGGTTTTGACGCTCACCTGCCTGGTGAGGTCGATGTGTCTTCCAATCCCTGGAACTCCTTTGCGTTCTCTGCGTGCTCCGCGGTTCAACGGCTTGTTCCATGTTCATGGAATGTCCGGGATTGTTGCACACCGATTTTCACGGCGTCAACGACCGTGACAGGACGGCGCCCGCGGCGAGACCCGCGGCGAGCGCCATCACGCCCGAGAGAGCGATCAGACCGGCGACGTACCGCCCCTCGCGCCGCCAGGAGAGCCTCGTGGGCAGGAGCCCAAGATGGAACATCCCCGCCGCCAGGAGAAACCGCCCGCTCCAGGAGAGCCAGTCCGCAAGAGGAAGCGGGACCTTCCCGTCGTTCAGAACGAGGACCGAGGCGGCCCCTCCCCCGATCGCCACGGTCAGGAGACCCCACCGTCCCCCTTTCTCCCAGGGACCCGAGCGCCAGAACCACAGAACAACGGCCAGGGCGAACACCAGAAAGGGAAAACCGAGGATGCGCAATCGGAACACCTCTTCTCCCGCCGCGAGAGCGGTCGAGATTCCGTCCGGAGAGCCGGGATCGATCAGGAGGGCCGCCGCGCGAAGCGGGCCGAGGCCCGACGCCGAGACGCCCAGCCAGACGCCGTGCCCCGCGCTCCCGATGTTCAGCCAGGGGGAAATCCCAAAGACGGCGAGCGCGTTGACGATCCCGACGACGTAGAACCAGAGGATCGTCCACTGGACGACCGATTCCGACTGGTTCCAGATCACCCTGCCGCCCGCGGCCCCGGCGATCCCGACCCCGGGAAGCGCGCACGCGACCGCCACCGGCACCCGCTCGTCCCGGAAGCCGAGGAGCCAGCCGATCGCCAGGACCCCGCCGGCCGCTGCGGCGAGGAACGCCGCCGCGATGACGAGACTTCCTCCCTTGATCAGCCCGGAAGGAATCGCGAGGGCGAAGGAAAACGGAAGAAGCGCCAATCCGATGACCAAAGCCCATCGGCCGATGAAGCCCCCGTCGCCCAGCGACGCGGGCCACGCGCGGATCCGCCTCAGGAGGAACCCGAGGAGGAAGGGAATAAAAACGCCGTCCAGATGGAAGAACCGATGGCCGAGAAACCAGTTGCGCGCGATCCAGCGGTCGAGCCCTTCGACGTTCAGGACTCCCATTGCCGGACCAGAGCCGGCGAAGAGGAGGCCGACGAGAGCGAGGAGCGCGACCGAAAGCGCGGCCGGGAGATGATCCGCGAGACGGCCCGGGAATGAAGATCCCAAGGCGCGAATCAGTCTCTCCAGGCGATCAGGAAGATCACCACGGCCGCCAGAAAGAGAACAAACTCAAGGGCCGTGATCTTCAGGATGAGGACGGCCTGCTGTCTTTGGGAGGGCGTCATCGTCAGCCAGAGGCGTTCCATGACGACGCGCCAGAGCCGCTTCCAGACTCCCCCGCGTTCGTACAGCCGAAGGTACTCGCGGAACGACCTGAACCATGTCTGCCAGTGAAGAAGGAGCGCCGCATCGGGCTCCTCGGGGAACTCCACCGTGATGGTCAGCGCCGTTTCCCCGTTGCGGGATTCCTCCCGGAGCCAGGCGCGGCGCCACGGCACTCCTTCCCAGGTCCACACCGCTTCCCCCTCCGACCCCCTCTCCGACGATGACGCGGAGAAGTCCCACGGCTCGAAATCGGCGTACGGGACAATCCGGCCTGTTGGCCGGCCGGATGGCAGGTCCGCTGGCCGGCCCGGGGCGGGACCCTCGCCGACCTGCACCTCCCAGTACGGAGAGAACCTCAGGAGAGCGACCGGGTCCTTCCAGACCTGAGCGGCCTTCTCGGCGCCGGCCGGCCGGAGGAGGGCGGCGACGCTCCAGAAAAAACCCTTTCCTTCAGTCACGGAATGACCATGACCGGACAGGGCGCTTCGCGAAGGAACCGGTCCATCCTGATCCGCGCCTTGAACTCCTTCGACCTCTTCAACGCACGCCCGCCCATCACGATCAGGCCGGCCTTCATCTCGCGGGCCTCGTCGCAGATCGCCTGGCCCGGCTCTCCGATCCGGATCACGCGCCGGACCTCGATGCCCGCTCCGCGCCCCTTCGCGGTCACGGCGTCCAGGACGGCGTCCGCCCGCTTCTTGAGCTCCGATTCCGCGTGTCGGATGAACGTCCTTCGGGTCGAGTACGACGTGAGCCAGTCGGCCCCGATCACTTTCGCCCAGTTCTCGTGGACCACGTAAAGGGCGGTCACCGGCAGACCCAGCCGCCGGCTCAGCTCAAACGCTTCGTCCTCGGCCCGAACCGCGTTCTCCGTTCCATGCGTCGCCAGCAAGATCGGTCCTTCCACGTTTCCCTCCAAAAAAAAGGGGCGACCCGGCGGGCCGCCCCTTCCCCAGCACCAAGTCCAGGGGAGATTATACTCGAACTACCCCTGAATCATCACGATCATGATGATCGCGAGGACGAACGAGATGATGAGCGCCGTCATGTCTTCCCGCCGCTCGGACGCGAAGACGGACAGGGCCCTTTCCTCCAGATCCTTGACTTCCGCTTCTGTCGCTGTCGTTCTCGGTCCAGCCATGATTCCCTCCCTAAACGGTCGACGAGACGGTTAGACCGCGCCCGTGATGAAAGCCAGCACGACGATGAGCGAGAGGACGGCCTTCGTGACACCGGCGATCACGCCGATGAGCGCCGCTTTCCCGCCCGCCTGGGCCATGGTCGACCAGGTGATCTGCATCCCCAGGCCGATCAAGCCGTACGCGAAGAACCAGATCATGTACTCCCGGATGATCTTCAGGACCTTCGGCGTGTGCTTGGCGATCTTGATCGAGTGGTCCACGATCTTCTTGGTGTCCTTGTCCAGGGCGCCGCGTGCATCCATGACCCCCGCGAGCGTACCGGCGCTCGCGATCCGCTTGTCGGCCGCGAGCTTCTCGAGGGCGGCTTTTTGGGCCGGGTCCTTCACCTTGCCCGTCGCCAGAAAGGCCGTCAGCTTCTCGGCGTCGCCGGCGCTGATCATGCGCTTCTTGGGGTCCTTGTTCTTTTCCGCCGTGAAGTTGTAGCTCTTGGCCTTGTAGAGCTCGTACCCCGCCGGCCGGAAGACGCCGGTCGAGCTGAAGGCGAACATCAGGATGAACCCGAGGACGAAGACCGGGAACTTGTCGATGAGGACCTTCCCGATGGCAACCTTTCCGCCGGCCTCGGCCTCTTCCTCGCCCTTGGCGAACCAGACGGCGAGAAGGATGACGATGAGCGGCAGGAAAAGAACGCGGGTGATGTTGAAGATCTCCGCGACCTTCAGGGTTTCGATCCCCTTCGGATCGTAGATCAGGGCCGCAGCCGCCACCTGCGCCGAGTTGAGGATCCCGGTCCCCGCCCACGCGCCGAACTGGATCGGCGTCATGCTGAAGATCTGTCCCACGGGCGGGAAGATGAACAGGAAGATCACGCCGATCAGGAGGACCGTCCCGATCGAGTACGCCATGTCGATCGACTTGGCCTTGACGACGGGAGCGGCCGCCACGATCGCGGAAACGCCGCAGACGCCCAAGCCCGAGGAGAGGGCGCCCGTGAGCGAGCGGTCCGTGCCGAAGATACCGCCGAGCCAGAGCGTCATGATCGTCGTCCCCATGACGAAGATGCCGATCATGACGATGGAGAGCTGGCCCAGGTACGCGAGCTCGGTGATCGAGTACATGGCGCCCAGCGTGATGACGCCCGTCTTGAGGGCCAGGCGGGCCGTCTTGACGCCCGCGGCGGCCCACTTCGGGATCCCCATCGTGTTGGTCAGGATGATCCCGATGATGATTCCCAGGAGGACGTAGTTGAAGTTAAGGACTTTTGAGAAGTCCCAGCCCAGGGTCGGCTTGGCCAGCGCGCCCCAGTGCTTGAAGAGCGGCTCTCCGTAGTACCGGATGAGAACGGCCAGGATCATGATGTAGCCGATCCCCGCCATGGGCGCCCGGAGAACATTGTCGAGCTTGGTCCCGGCGAGAGGCACGGCCAAGTTCCACAGGCCGAAGATGGCGACTACAAGACCGGCGTACCATGCGACGCCGACGTGCGTGGAGATCGTCTTGCCGGCATGGGTCCAGCTTGGAAGGTCAACGTAGGCTTGCGAAATAATATACGCGTAGGCGAGCAGAATCAAACCGATGATCAAAGCTGCGGGCGATCGCTCCCCGTTACTCATTATTCCCCCTCCATTTTATAGAATGGCTGTCGAGCCAACGCCCCCGTCAGAAACCGGGGGGCTTCTCTGATATTTCTCGCTTTTTCTTCTATCGAGTTGCTTTCTGGACTGCTTTGTGGGTTGCTTCTTCGCCGTCCTCCCCAGGCATCCCCCCCTTCGAGAAGCTGATTTCGAACCCCCATCGGAGAAACGCCTTGCGACTGCTTATCGGGCAATAAGCGATTATTATGGCTATCTTGTCCGCCGATGGGTTCGGTGAAAAAGTGGGCCGGATTATAGGAACCACCCCCTTCCATGTCAAGGTAAAAAGGAAACGACGTTCTACTGGATCTCTGCGCCCGCGCGGCGAAACGCCGGTCAGGCATGGAAGAACCCCTCCAAGGGAGAAAAAAATAAGCCTCTGACCGTTGACAAGAACCGCTCTCTTCCTTAAGATTCCGCGGCTCCCCCCCATATCCGATCGTAGGAGGTGGTCCGGCGGCACAAACAATCCAGCGTTCTTTTTAAGGAAGGAATCATCCAGACACAATTCTAGAAATCGAAGGAGGGTTTGCCATGAAGTTCACGACACTCAAGCTCGCAGGGCTCGCCTTGGCCGCGTGGGGACTGACGGTTGCACCGGCGGCCTGGAGCGCCGAGCCGTGGAAGGTTCCGGCCGAGGAGTCGAAGAAGAAGAACCCGGTCAAGGCGGACGCCGCCTCGATCGCGAAGGGAAAGAAGATCTACATGGAGCGGTGCGCCATCTGCCACGGCGAGAAAGCCGACGGAAAGGGCGCCTCGGCTTCGGCCCTGAACCCGCCCCCGGCCAACTTCCTTGATAAGAAGTACATGGCCGCCAATTCGGACGGGGACCTCTTCTCCAAAACGGCCAACGGCCGGGGCATGATGCCCCGCTGGGACATCGTCCTCGAGGAGAACGACGTCTGGTCGGTTGTCAACTACCTGAGGTCGCTGGGGAAGAAGTGACGGAAGGCAAGAGTTGAGAGTTGAGCCAAGCATAAGGCTGGGGCGGTCTCGACGGCCGCCCCAGCCTTTTTTCTTTCTCATTCACCTATTCACCGATTCACCGATTCACCGATTCACCCATTCACCTATTCACCGATTCACCTATTCACCGATTCACCGATTTTCCAATTCACCCATTCACCTATTCATCGTCTATCTCCGCCGGATGAGGGAGCGGTACTCGCCGTCTTCCTCGACCGTCCCGAGGTACTCGTGGCCGGTTCGGGCGCACCAGTCCGGGAAATCCTTCAGTACCCCGTCGTCGTCCGAGAAGACCTGAAGGACCGAGCCTTCGGCCAGCTTTTCGATCGCCTGCTTCGCCAGAACGATCGGCATGGGGCAATACGTGCCCCGCGTGTCAACCGTCGCGTCGGGTTTAACGTCCAGTCTCATTCGGCCGGCTCCCTTCTCAGCCCCTCGTTCCGGCCGGCGTATAGAGCGGCGACATCATGCGAAGCCGCTCGACCACCTTCGGGAGAATATCGAGGAGCACGTCCACATCCCCGTCGTCGTTGCCGATCCCCAGGGTAAACATGAGCGAGCCTTGCGCCAGCTCCGCGTCGACGCCGATGGCCGTCAGAACGTGCGACGTCTTGAGTGCCCGCGACGAGCAGGTCGAGCCGCTCGACGCCACGATCCCCTGCTGATTGAGGAAGAGGAGCATGGCCTCACCCTCGATGTACTTGACGCAGAGCGAGACGCTTCCCGGGTGCCGACGCGTCGGGTGGCCGTTAAGATAGACGGCGTCGATCCGCTCCGTCACGCCTTCGATGACTCGGTCCCGGAGGCGGCGGACGTACGGTTCCCATTCGAGAACCTTCGCTTTCGCGATCTCCGCCGCCTTTCCGAACCCCACGATCGCCGGCACGTCCTCCGTCCCGGCCCGCCGGCCGTTCTCCTGAATGCCTCCGTCGATCAAGGGAGAAATCCGCACGCCCTTCCGGACGTAGAGCGCCCCGACGCCCTTCGGCCCGTAGAAACGGTGCGCCGCCATCGAGAGGAGATCGGCGCCGAGCGCATGAACGTCCACGGGCATGTGTCCCACGGCCGCGATCGCGTCCGTGTGGAGGAGGACGTTCCTTTCCTTGCAGACCTTCGAGATCGCCGCCAGGTCCTGGATCGTCCCGATCTCGTTGTTCGCCAGACCCACGGAGACGAGGACCGTCTCCTTCGTGACCGCCTTGGCGACTTCTTCAGGATCGACCAGGCCGGTGGAGTCCACGGGAACCGTCGTCACGCTCCAGCCGAGTTTCTCGAGCGACCGAGCGGAATGGAGAACGGAGAAGTGCTCGACCGCCGAGACGACGATGTGCTTGCCCCGCTTCTGCTGGGCGATCGCGATCCCCTTGAGCGCCAGGTTGTTCGCCTCCGTCCCGCTCGACGTGAAGATGATCTCGTCCGGCTTCGCCGCCCCGATGAGCGCGGCGACCTTCTCGCGCGCGTCGTCCACGGCCCGCCTCGGCTCCGCCCCGAACTGGTGAAGGCTCAGGGCGTTCCCGAAGTGGTCCCGGAAGAACGGCATCATCGCCTCCACGACCTCAGCGTGAGGCCGGGTCGTCGAGATGTGATCGAAGAAAACCTTCCTCATGGCCGCTTCCTCCCCGTCCCTTGACTTCCGATTTGCAATTTACAATTTGCAATTTACAATTTCAATTTCTTGTTCCGTCACCCCGCCGGCACCTTCGACCTGGCCTTCCCCCGCCTGAGCTTTTCCTCTTCCGCCCAGAGGTCGCCGAACGTCGTCTCGTTCAGCGTCTCCTCGATCCGGTCCCCCACGCGCTTCCAGAGGAGACGCGTGGCGCAGGCCGCGCTCCGGTTGCAGTCGGCGGACGAATCGTCGGGCAGGAGGCAGGCCATCGGCGCGATCGGCCCCTCGAGCACACGGATGACCTCGCCCACCGTCACCTCGTCCGGATGCCGGGCCAGGACGTATCCGCCCCCCGGCCCGCGCGTGCTCTCTACGATCCCGCCGCGGACCAGCTTATTGAGGAGCTGTTCGAGATACGGGACCGAATCGATCCCCTGGCGCTCGGCGATCTCCCGGATCGGGATCGGCCCCTTTCCGTATCGCTTCGCGATCTCGAACACCGCCCGGACCCCGTATTCGCCCTTCGTCGAAAACTTCAACCGTTCCTCCCGGCCAAGCGGACCGCCCGACCCTGCCGTTCCCAATCCGATTCCAGTCTAGCCTATTCCAAAGCGATTTTGTCAACTATTATCATCGGCAGGACGCAACGGTTCCTGGTGGCGGTCGGTCCCTCCGAGGAGGCGTGCTTTCCTTCAGGGCTTGAATTTCCTTACCTGGAACAGTGAGCGCGCTTCCTCTATACTGGGGGAGAGATGGCCGGGGATATCGAAAGGATTCTGGATGCCCTGAACAGGGCCGGTGTACGATACCTTGTTGTCGGAGGTGTAGCCGTTGTCCTGCACGGCTACCTCAGGACGACCGCCGACCTCGACCTGATCATCCATCTGGAGCGGAATAACACCCTGAAGGCATTGCGGGCCCTGGCCGGGATTGGGTACCGGCCTCGGCCTCCGGTGGAAATGGAAGCCTTCGCCGATGCCGAAACGAGATCCGAATGGATACGAGACAAGAATCTTAAGGTCTTTTCGCTTTACAACACCGCCATCCCGGCGCTTGAAATAGACATCTTCGTGGAGGAGCCTTTCGACTTCAACGCCGCTTACGATCGGTCACTCCGCGTGCGCCTCGAGACCGCAGACGCGACGGTCATCGGCATGGATGACCTGATCGCCCTCAAGCGGCTGACAGGACGGCCGCGAGATCTGGAGGACATCCAGGCGCTTACGGCCTTGAAGGAACGCCCGCCGAAGGGGGGAGAATAAGTCCGTGGAAGAGAAACCGGAAAAAGCGGAACAAGTCTCGGAGGAATGCGCCTTCGACTCCGGCTACGAGGGACACTTCCGCCGCCAGGCAAGGATCGGTCTCAAGCTCACGCCCGCCCAGCGCCTCGCCTGGCTCGAGGAGACGATGGAGGAGATGCGCCGCCTCCTCGGCCGAGCACGGAATCAACGATCGAGCGCCG
The DNA here is from genome assembly GCA_001803795.1 of Nitrospirae bacterium RBG_16_64_22. Classification (GTDB taxonomy): domain Bacteria; phylum Nitrospirota; class RBG-16-64-22; order RBG-16-64-22; family RBG-16-64-22; genus RBG-16-64-22. The sequence goes on along the minus strand of MHEK01000053.1, from coordinate 34,762 downwards.
ACGGGCGGACATAGGACGGAGACTCCTCCTTCCAATCTCGGCGGACGCCGCTGTCCCCAGCCCCGTTCCCCGCGCCATCAAACGCTGTTTTCTCTTCTCAGTTAACCAAGGGGGACGTAATTAAGTTTTCAAGTATCTACCTCCAGCGCATGGCCTTCGTTCGCGATCTTCTCGCCGCGAGTCACCGCCAAGCTCACGGCGGCCGGCGACACCCCAAGGAAGCGGGCCACGGCAACTCCAGTCTGTCCAATCTCGCGAACCGCCCAATAAGAAAAGAGATCCCTAGCCCTGACCGCCTGCCGCTCCCGGGACCGGGACAAGATCCTCCTCCCAGCCACGGACAGACGCGCCGATGCTTCATCGAGGAGCCGTTCGAGGTCGTACCCCTTCCGCCTCAAGGCCGCTTGACGAGTCAGGCGCTCTTCCGCGGCCTTCAGAGTCTCAAGCACGAAATCGCCCTCCCCCAAGATCCTCTCGTCAGACGCCATTCGAAGGCTTCTCGACTTCTTCCCAGGAACTTCCCATCCCTTGAGGCTTCTTCTTAGTCCCCCGCCGGTCAGCTCAGGCCGGCGGCCCTGTCGTTCCCCCTCTTTCACGAACTGGAGATACCGCCGCCGCGCATCCGCCTGCGAATGGCCAAAGAGCCGAAGAACGTAGGCGGTATCCTGCCATCCGATCCTTCTCCTCCCCAGCAACGCCCCGTGGCCGCAATAGGGATACTGAGCCAGCCCCTGCACCTCCGACACCAACCCGCTTCTTTGCGGATTCAGATGGATATACCTGACGAGTTCCAGAAGGTATGGATCTTCCTGGCAGAGGACGGACTTGTAGCGGTTCTGAAACAGGTGCCCGTGGCGTCGGTGCCTACGGTTGAACTCGCCGGCATACCCGGTAAGTATCCTTCGCATGGCCGTTGGCAAGGGGGTCTTGCCCGTCCTGAGAAGAAGGTGAAGATGGTTGGGCATCAGTGCCCACGCGTAGCAGACCGTCCCGGTCTCATGAAGCACCGTCCCGAGTCTCCGAAGAAACGCTTCGTAGTCCACTGGACCGAAGAATATCCTGCGCCTCTCTATTCCCCTGGCGATGACGTGTTGAACGGCAAGAGGTGCGTCGATCCGAGCCCGTCGCGGCATGCGCTTTGATTACAACAAAGAAGGATGGAAGTCAAGAGATACTTGATAACTTAATTACGTCCCCTTAGGCCCTTTGCAACCCCCTTCCTTTGCAACGATTTCAAGAGTAATATATGCATTGGGTCCACCCCAAAGGGCAGGGAGCGCCATGTCCACAACCGTCCATCCCGATAACGACGCGCTGATCGTCGTGGACGTGCAGAACGACTTCTGCCCCGGCGGGGCGCTCGCCGTTCCCGAGGGCGACGCCGTCGTTCCCGTCATCAACCGCCTCCTCGATCTTCCCTGGAAAACGGCCATCGCCACGCGCGACTGGCATCCCGCCGGCCACGTGTCGTTCGCGGACCAGGGCGGCCCCTGGCCCCCGCACTGCGTTCAGGCAACCCGCGGCGCGGAGCTTCATCCCGGCCTCCGGGCCGAGCGGATCGCTCACATCGTCTCGAAGGCGGCGACAGCCAACGCCGAAGCCTACTCCGGCTTCCATGGAACGACCCTCGCGGAATACCTTCACACCCTGGGCGTCCGCCGCGTCTTCGTCACCGGCCTTGCCACGGATTACTGCGTAAAGGCCACGGCACTAGACGCGAAGAACGGCGGGTTCGAGGTCTACGTTGTCGTCGATGCCGTCCGGGGAGTCGAAGCCTCTCCCGGAGACGTGGAACGCGCTCTCGGAGAGATGAGTTCAGCCGGCGTCTCCTTCATCGCCTCCTCGTCCCTTCACGCGTGAGACAACCGGCTTCCGCGCCCCGGCAGACGTCCGGGGTGCCTCCGAAGAAGTCGCTCGGCCAGCACTTTCTCACGGACCCGAACATCCTCCGGAAGATCGTCGATGCGGCCCGGCTCTCGACCAGCGACACGGTCCTCGAGATCGGTCCCGGGCGGGGAGATCTGACGCGGCACATCGCCCGCGCCGCCGGCACTGTCTTCGCCGTCGAATTCGACCGCCGGCTCATCCCTTCGCTCCAGTCCGATCTGGGGGGGCTGACGAATGTTCATCTCGTCCGCGGCGACGCACTGACGTTTCCGTTTCACCGCCTCCCGGCCGGAACGGCCGCCGTGGCGAACCTCCCCTACAATGTCGCCGTGCCGATCCTCATGCGGCTCGTCGAGGAGCGCGCGCGCTTCTCCCGGCTCGTGCTCATGTTCCAGAAGGAGGTGGCCGACCGGATCACGGCGTCCCCCGGAACGAAGGACTACGGCTCCCTCACGCTCGCCGTGCAATACGCCATGGACGCGGAGATTCTCTTCAAGATCGCACCTGGGGCATTCTCGCCGCCCCCCAAGGTCGACTCGGCCGTCGTCCGGCTCGCTCCCCTTTCCGCCCCGCGCGTGAAGGTCCGAAACGAGCGTTTCCTCTTCTCCGTCATCCGGGCCGCGTTCGGGCAAAGGCGGAAGACGCTCCGGAACGCTCTCCGGTCGATCGCGGACGCGGACTCTCTCTCTGCCGGCGGGAAGCATGCGGACATCGATCTAAGCCGGCGGGGAGAAACGCTTTCTCTCGACGAGTTCGCCCGCCTGGCCGATTTTTTGTTTGAACGAAAGGAACGGAAAGGGTAAAAAGTGCCAGTCCTTCGCCCCTTTCGCCCCTCACCCTCGCCCTCTCCCCCGAGGGGAGAGGGAAAAGCAGCTCTTGCTTGTTCCCCCTCTCCCCCCGCTGGGGGGAGAGGACCAAGGTGAGGGGGGCCTGAAATCGGTCCTGACTTATGTCGCCCCCGGAGCAATGATGGAGAACACGCGCAAATGAGTGGAGATATCCGCAAGGTCGTCCTCGCCTACTCGGGCGGGCTCGACACGTCCGTCATCATCAAGTGGCTGATCGAGACGTACGGATGCGAGGTAATCGCCTTCTCGGCCGATCTCGGCCAGGGCGAGGAACTCGCGCCCGTCCGGAAGAAGGCGCTCGCCACCGGCGCGTCGAAGATCTACATCGAGGACCTCAAGGAGACGTTCGTCCGCGACTACGTCTTTCCCATGCTCCGCGCGGGCGCCGTCTACGAGGGAAACTACCTTCTCGGGACGTCGATCGCCCGCCCGCTCATCGCGAAGACCCAGATCGAGATCGCCCGGCGGGAGAAAGCCGACGCCGTGGCCCACGGCGCGACGGGCAAGGGAAACGACCAGGTCCGGTTCGAGCTGACGTACATGGCCCTCGACCCCCGGATCAAGATCATCGCGCCGTGGCGGGAGTGGGAGTTCAAGTCCCGCCGGTCGCTCATCGACTACGCGCGGAGACACGGCATCCCCGTCCCCGTGACGAAGGCGAAGCCGTACTCCACGGACCGCAACCTCTTCCACATCTCCTACGAGGGCGGCATCCTGGAGGACCCGTGGGCCGAGCCGCCGAAGGAGATGCACACTCTCGCCGTCCCCGTCGAGAAAGCCCCCGACCGGCCGGAGTACGCCACGGTCGATTACGAGAAGGGAAACCCCGTGGCGGTCAACGGGAAGCGGCTCTCCCCCGCATCTCTCCTCGCCGAGGCAAACCGGCTGGGCGGGAAGCACGGGATCGGCCGGGTCGATCTCGTCGAGAACCGCTACGTGGGGATGAAGTCGCGCGGCGTTTACGAGACGCCCGGCGGGACGCTCCTCCACGCCGCGCACCGCGCCGTCGAATCGGTGACGCTCGACCGGGAGGTGATGCGCCTCCGGGACCAATTCGTCCCGAAATACGCGGAGCTGGTCTACTACGGCTACTGGTTCGCGCCCGAGCGGGAGGCCCTCCAGGCGCTCGTGGACAAGGTCCAGGAACCCGTCACGGGCACGGCCCGGCTCAAGTTGTACAAGGGAAGCGTCGCGGTCGTTGGCCGGAAGGCGCCCCGCTCGCTCTACAACCCGGCCCTTGCCACGTTCGAGGAAGAGACGGTCTACAACCAGAAGGACGCTGAGGGGTTCATCCGGTTGAACGCCCTCCGCCTCCGGGTCGAGCGGATGGCGCGCCGCGCAAAGGGTCCCAGGCGGCCCTCGCGCCGTGCCCGGCGTCCGGAACCGGGCGAGCACCCGGGATAGCCATGCCGTCAGCCTCCCGGACAAGAAGGAAATCCAGCGCGAAAGCCCCGGTCGGCCGCAAGCCCCGGAAGCCTTGGGGCGGCCGGTTTGCGGAGAGGACCGATCCGCTCGTCGAGGCCTACACGCAGTCGGTCTCGTTCGATCACCGGCTCGCCCCGTACGACATCGCCGGCTCGATCGCCCACGCGAAGATGCTCGCCAAATGCCGCATCATCTCGAAGGCCGACGGCGCGGAGATCGTCCGCGGCCTGGAGAAGATCCGTCGGGAAATCGAGGAGGGCCGATTCACGTGGCGGACGGACCTCGAGGACGTCCACATGAACGTCGAGGCCCGGCTCACGGAGATGATCGGGGACGCGGGGCGGCGTCTTCACACGGCGCGGAGCCGGAACGACCAGGTCGCTCTCGATCTCAGGCTCTACCTGAGGGACATCGTCCACGAACATGACCGCCAGATCGCCGGCCTGCAGAGGGCGCTCCTCGCGCAGGCCTCCCGGGGCCAGGAGACCGTCATGCCCGGGTACACGCACCTCCAGCGCGCCCAGCCGGTGCTCCTCGCCCACCACCTCCTCGCCCACGTCGAGATGCTGGAGCGGGACCGGGAGCGGCTCCGCGACGCCTTCAATCGGATCAATGTCATGCCCCTGGGGTCGGGCGCCCTGGCCGGAACGCCTCACCCCATCGACCGGGCCTTCACAGCGAAACTGCTCGGGTTCCCGCGGATCACCCGGAACTCGATCGACGCCGTCTCGGACCGCGACCCGGCCCTCGAATACCTGGCGGGGGCGGCTATCCTGGCCGTGCACCTTTCCCGGCTGGCCGAGGAGATCGTCCTCTGGAATACGGCCGAATTCGGCTTTGTCCGCATCCCGGATTCCTTCGCCACGGGCTCCTCTCTGATGCCCCAGAAGAAGAACCCCGACGTGGCCGAGATCGCCCGCGGGAAAGCTGGCCGCGCGGCGGGCAACTTCATCGCCCTTCTCACGGTGATGAAAGGACTGCCGCTCAGCTACAACAGGGATATGCAGGAGGACAAGGAGCCCCTCTTCGACACGGCCGACACCGTCGGACGGACGCTCGCCGTCATGACGGCCCTCGTCAGCCGGGTCTCGTTCGACGAACAACGGATGAGGAATGCGGTCAGGGAAGGGTTCACGACGGCGACCGACCTCGCGGACGATCTCGTGGAGAAAGGCGTTCCATTCCGGACGGCCCACGAAGTCGTTGGGCGAATCGTCCGTGAGTGCCAGGAGAAGGGGCGGACGCTCGACCAGTTGACCCTGGCCGATCTCAGGCGTCACGAACCGGCGTTCGACCGGAAATCGCTCAGGCGCGTCGACCCGCTCGACTCGATCCGCCGCCGGAAGAGCCCGGGAGGCACCTCTCCCGGATCCGTCTCGGCCCAGATCGAGTTCTGGGAGCGGCGGCTGGCGGGACCCGCATGATATTCGACGCCGCTCCGGCGAACGACAAGCCGGGTCAAATCCCCCCACCCCCCCTTTGCCAAAGGGGGGCCAAGGGGGATTGCCTGCGGCCGGTTCAGGCTCCCCTGCTCGCCTTCGGCGCGCTTTTTCTCCTGCTCGGCGCCGCATCCTTGTCCTGCGGAAAGAAAGGTCCCCCCATCGTCCCCGGCTCGGTCGTTCCCGAGGCCGTGACCGACCTCGAAGCGGCTCCTCGCGGCAAGAACGTCTCCCTCGCGTGGACAAAACCGCGCAAGAACACGGACGGAACGCTCGCCGCGGACATCTCAGGATTCATCGTCCTCCGCGGGGAAGTTCCGCCGTCGGCCAAGGGGGACAAGTGCGAATGCGAGCATCAGGCGGTCGGCCGGGTCGACCTCGACGATCCCAAGCCCGGCGAGGTGGAAGGAAACCGCATCCGGTTCGAGGACAGGGGCGGCGGTCTCTATCCCGGCGGACTCCCCCACGGGCGAACCTACTCGTACCAGGTCGCCGCGGTCACAAAGAGAGACTACAAGGGCAAAGCGTCGAAGGCGGTTACGGTCGCGCTTTCACTTCCTCCCGTCCCGCCCTCCGACCTTTCCGGCGCGCCGGGGGAGGACACGGCCGCGCTCACGTGGACCGCTCCCCCCGCGGAGGCGGGCCGGGCGGCCGTCTCCGGGTATCTCGTCTTCCGAACGTCCGAAAAAGAGGCCCGGGAAATCCAGGTGTCGCCCGAGCCGGTCCGCGATCCGGCCTACACCGACCTCCACCTTTCGCCGGGCCTCCGCTACACCTATTCGGTCGCCGCCGTCGCGTCAGCGAGGCCCCCCTGGCACGCGGGTGAACGGTCCGCATCCGTCTCCGTCGTGACAATCGACAAGACCCCTCCGTCGCCGCCGCAGGGTCTCAAGGCGGAAGCGGCGGGCGGCCGCGTTCGGCTCTCATGGTCACCGAGCCCCGAGGAAGACACCGCCGGGTATCACCTCTACCGGAGCGACGAGGCGGGCGGGCGGAGCCGGAAGATCGCGACGGCTTCCGCCGGCCAGACGGCCTACGAAGACAAGACCGCGCGCCCCGGCGTCACGTACGTCTACACGATCACGGCCTACGACCGCGCCCAGCCGCCGAACGAATCGCCGCCGTCCTCCCCCGCCAAGGTCTCCGTTCGGAAAAAGGAATTGAAAATTGGAAATTGAAAATTGGAAATTTGAAATTGGAAGACAAGCAACGAAGAACCGGACAACGAAAGCCGGCGAGGAATGGGATGAGTGTCTTCGGCAATTTACAATTTGAAATTTACAATTTCCAATTTTCAATCTGCCTTTCTTGAATACGGTGTGTTGCCCTGCGGGGGTGAAAACGCCGGGACCCCGAGACCACAAGATAAGGGCGCCGATTCACCGGTTGCCCGACCAGCCGGCTTTTCTTCACCCCCGCCCTGAACACCCATCGAACGGGAGGGGGCTTCGATTCTTCGATTCTCCCATTCACCCATTCACCGATTCACCCATTCACCGATCGACCGATTCACCCATTCACCGATCGACCGATTCCCCACCCACAAAGAGTATTGAAAACCCCTGTCCCGGCTGATATATTCGGACGCGCGGCCCTCGGCAATCCGGCCGGGGTTGCGCGGCCCGACAGGCCCGTGTTCGATCGAGAAAGAGGTGCAAGGTTTTGGCGTCATTCGAATACCGAAACGGCTCTTTTCACGCCGAGGACGTCTCCGTCTCCGCCGTCGCGGACCGGATCGACACGCCCTTCTACCTCTACAGCCACGCGGCGCTGACCGACAACTTCCGGGCGTTCGACGGGGCGTTCAGCGGGATGCCCCATTTGACGTGCTTCGCCGTCAAGGCGAACTCGAACCTCGCCGTCCTTTCCCTCTTCGCGAAGGAAGGCGGGGGGGCCGATATCGTCTCGGGCGGCGAACTCTTCCGCGCTCTCAGGGCGGGCGTCCCCGCCGACCGGATCGTTTTCGCCGGCGTTGGCAAGAAGCGAAGCGAGATCCAGGCCGCGCTGGAGGCCGGCATCCGGATGCTCAACGTCGAATCCCGCGAGGAGCTGGCCGCGATCAACGAAGTCGCCGGAAGAATGGGAAAGAAGGCGCCGATCGCCCTCCGGGTGAATCCGGACATCGATCCCAAGACTCATCCGTACATCTCGACCGGCCTTAGGAAGTACAAGTTCGGCATCGCGATCGAGGAGGCGCTTGAACACTACCGGGAAGCCCGCGCGCTTTCGAACATTGCGCTCGTCGGCATTCACCATCACATCGGCTCACAGCTCACCGAGGTTCAGCCGTTCGCCGATGCCCTCGCGCGGATCGTCGATCTCGTCAGGAACCTGAGGGCGGAGGGAATCGACATCCGCCAGATCGACGTCGGCGGCGGCCTTGGGATCGTGTACAAGGACGAGACCCCTCCGCATCCGGACGAGCTCGCCGGCGCCGTTCTTCCTCTCCTCGACGGCCTTGGCTGTACGCTCGTCCTGGAACCGGGGCGGGCGCTCGTCGGGAACGCCGGCATCCTGGTGACGCGCGTCCTCTACGTGAAGCGCTCCGGCGGGAAGACGTTCGTCATCGTCGACGCGGCGATGAACGATCTCACGCGCCCCTCTCTGTACGGGGCGTATCACGCCGTCGTCCCCGTCCGGGAGAGAGGGGGGAAGCCCGTGAAGGCCGACATCGTTGGGCCGATCTGCGAGTCTGGCGATTTTCTCGCCAAGGACCGGGAGATCCCGCCCGTCTCCTCCGGCGACCTTCTCGCCGTCATGAGCGCGGGCGCGTACGGCTTCACAATGTCGTCCAACTACAACTCGCGCCCCCGAATTCCGGAAGCGATGGTCAGGGACGACAATTTTTTCATCGTCCGCGAGCGGGAGACCTTCGAGGACCTGGTGAGGGGCGAACAGATCCCGGAACTTCTCCTGGCCTGATCGAAAAGGAGCCAGACAGATGACGGAGCAAAAGGCCCACGCGGAACCCAAGACGCCCGCGGAGTTCTACAAGCTGGGGCAGACCCTGTACAGGGGCGGCTACCACGGCCAGGCCCTGGCAGTGTTCGAGAAGGGACTCGATCTCGCCCCGGGAGACCCGCGCTTCATCTCCTACATCGGCGTCCTCACGGCACTGGTCCGGCGCGACGTGAAGAAAGCGATCGAGCTTTGCCGGAAGGCCATCGACGAACAGCCTTACGTCGGGCAGTGGTACGTCAACCTGGCCACTGTGTACGAGAAGTCGCGCCAGAAGGAGGAGGCCGCCCTGGTCCTCCGCCGGGGCCTCGTGGCGGAGAACGGCCACCGCGAGCTCCTCTCGATGCTGAAGAAGCTCCAGCCGCGCCGGAAGCCCTTCATCGGGTCCCTGGACCGGGATCACCCGATCAACAAGCTCCTCGGCATGGTCAGCCACCGGCTCATCAAGAAGAAGGCATCGTGACCCGCCTCCCCGATTCGATCCCGTTCTGGAAGATGTCCGGCGCGGGAAACGACTTCATCCTGATCGACAACCGGACGGGGCTCGTCTCCGCTGACGAGATTCGGCCCCGCGTTCCGCGTCTCTGCGCGCCTCACGTCTCGCTCGGGGCGGACGGACTGATCCTGATCGAGTCCGCCTCCGGCGCGGCCGATTTCAAGTGGCGCTTTTTCAACGCCGACGGATCGGAGGCGGAGATGTGCGGGAACGGCGCGCGGTGCGCCGCCCGCTTCGCGCACCTGAACGGGATCGCGCCTGCCCGGATGACGTTCGAGACGATCGCGGGCCCCATCCAGGCGCGGGTCGAGGGAGGCCGCGTCCGCGTCCGGCTGACGGAGCCGCGCGCTCTGGCTCTCGGCGTCCGGCTTCCGATCGAGGGCGGGACGGATTTCTCCGCCGACTTCGTCAACACCGGCGTCCCTCACGCCGTCGTTTTCGTCGATGACCCCGGCTCGATGGACGTCTCCGGAGTGGGACGCGCGATCCGGTTCCATCCCGAGTTCGCCCCGGCCGGCGCGAACGCCAACTTCGTGCGCGTGGACGGACGCCACGCGATGCGAATCCGGACATACGAACGGGGCGTCGAGGGTGAAACGCTCGCCTGCGGCACAGGCTCGGTCGCCTCGGCCGTGGTCGCCGCGGCGCGCGGTCTCGTCGACTCGCCGGTCACGCTGGCGGCGCGAAGCGGAATCGATCTCACGGTCCACTTCGCCAGGTCGAATGGAACGTTCGGGGAGATCGACCTGGAAGGAGACGCCCGGATCGTCTGCAAGGGCGAGCTTACGCGGGAGGCATGGGAATGAGTCCGCGCTTTTCGGGCGCCTACGTTGCCATCGTGACGCCCTTCAAGAACGGGAGAGTCGACGAGGAAGCCCTCCGGGCTTTGGTGGAGTTCCAGATCGCCGCCGGGACGGACGGGATCGTGCCTTGCGGAACGACGGGCGAATCGGCCACGCTCTCCCACGACGAGCACGGCCGCGTCGTGGAGATTGTCGTCAAGGCCGCCGCAAAGCGCGTCCCTGTCCTCGCGGGAACGGGGTCCAACTCGACGGATGAGGCGATTGCCCTGACCCGGCGCGCCAAGACGGCGGGCGCCGACGGCGCCCTCCTCATCACGCCGTACTACAACAAGCCGACCCAGGACGGCCTCGTCCGCCACTTCCGGGCCGTCGCCGACGCGGTGGACATCCCCATCGTCCTCTACAACGTCCCGGGACGAACGGCGGTCAACATGCTGCCGGCCGCGGTGGAGGAGCTTTCGCGCCATCCCCGGATCGTCGGAATCAAGGAGGCGACGGCGAACCTCGACCAGATCAGCGAGGTGATCGAGCGGTGCGGGCCGGATTTCGCCGTCATCTCGGGCGACGACATGACCTTCCTGCCGACGCTCGCCATAGGCGGGGTCGGCGTGATCTCCGTCACGGCCAACGTCGCCCCGGACCGGATCGCGGCCCTCTACGACGCCTGGACGCGCGGAGACCGGGACGAAGCGCTCCGCGTCCACCAGTCTCTCCAGCCCCTCAACCGGGCGATGTTCCTCGAGACGAACCCGATCCCGGTGAAGACGGCCCTCTCGCTCATGGGCCGGTGCTCGGATGAGATGCGCCTCCCCCTCTCTCCCATGGGGGAGGGGAACAAGGAAAAGCTCCGGACCGTCCTGCGGACAGCCGGGCTCGTCCGCGCGTGAGGGCCGAACCATGAACCGCAAAGTGCGCCGCAATCCCCGCCCCTTGGGGCGGGGTCAAGGCGCACGAATGCAAATAACGCAAAGTACCTTAGAGGTCGGAGAATCCCCGCCTTTCAAGGCGGGGTTCTTCAACCCGAAAAGAGCGGTTATCCGCAGATGGACGCAGATTTTCGCAGATTCTCAAGGGCTTCTCTCTGGAACCTCAGGTCGCCCGCACGATGACTCACCATGGAATCGCTGCGGCTTTTTGTGTGATTGTCTGCGTAATCCGCGCAATCTGCGGATCCTTCGGGTCTTAGGATGAACCGAATCGTCGTGACCGGCGCGGCCGGCCGAATGGGCTCCCAGATCGTCTCGGCGGTCCTGGACGCCCGCGACCTGAAGATGGGCGGGGCGACCGAGAGGAAGGGGCACCCCTCCTTCGGCAAGGACATCGGAGACCTGATCGGCCGGGGCAAGGTGGGCGTCCTCCTGACCGACAGGCTGGAAGCCGTCCTGCCCGGAGCCCAGGCGATGATCGACTTCACCACGCCGGAAGGAACGATCGAGCATCTCGGGCCGGCCGCCGAGAACAAGGTCCCGGCCGTCATCGGCACGACCGGCTTCAGCAAGGACCAGTTGGACGAGATCCGCCGGTTGTCGGAAAGGATCCCGATCGTCCTCGCGCCCAACATGAGCGTGGGCGTCAACGTCCTTCTCAAGGTCCTGGCCGTCGCCGCCAAGGCCCTCGGAGACAACTACGACGTCGAGATCGTCGAGATGCACCACCGGCTGAAGAAGGACGCGCCGAGCGGAACGGCCATCCGTCTCGCCCAGGTGGTCGCCGAGGCTCTCGGGCGCGACCTCGAGAAGACCGCCCGGTACGAGCGGCACGGCGTCATGGAAGAGCGCGCCGCTCAGGAGATCGGCATCCAGACCCTCCGCGGCGGAGACGTCGTCGGCGACCACACGGTCATTTTCGCCGGACCGGGAGAAAGGCTCGAGTTCATCCATCGGGCCCACTCCCGGGGCAACTTCGCGCGGGGCGCCGTCCTTGCGGCGCGATGGCTCTTCGGCCGCCCGCCCGGACTCTACGACATGCAGGACGTCCTGGGACTGAAGCAGTGAAAAACCGTTATTCGTCAGTAGTCAATCGTCAATGGTGAGTAACGAATGACCAATAACGATTGACGATTGACCAATAACCATTGACCAATAACCATTGACGATTGACCAATAACGCCCAATGAAAATCGCCCGCGTCCGGATGGACGATCACGAGACTTATGCCGTCGCCGAGCCGGAGAACGACCGGCTGATTCCGGCGGCGGGAGATCCATTCGCGGGCCTTCGTCCCGGCGGCGAGAGCGTCCGCCTCTCGGAGGCGCGCCTCCTCGCCCCCGTCCTTCCGTCGAAGATCGTCGCCGTCGGCCTCAACTACCAGGACCACGCCGACGAGCAGAACGCCCAGCTTCCCGATGAGCCGCGCCTCTTCATCAAGCCGGCGACGGCCGTCATCGGGCCGGGCGAGGCCATCGTGTACCCCGAGATGTCCGAGCGCGTGGACTACGAGGCGGAACTGGCCGTTGTGATCTCCCGCCGGGCCCGGAACGTCCCGCCGGAGGAAGCCCAGCGGCACATCCTGGGGTACACGTGCGGAAACGATGTCACGGCGCGCGACCTCCAGAAGAAGGACCGCCAGTGGACCCGGGCCAAGTCGTTCGACACGTTCGCGCCGCTGGGTCCCTGGATCGAGACGGACCTCGATCCTTCGTCCTGCCCCGTGGAGGCGCGGCTGAACGGAGAGGCCAAACAGTCGTCGAACACCGGCAAGATGATCTTCAGCGTTCCATTCCTCGTCAGCTTCATCTCCCGCGTCATGACGCTTCTTCCGGGCGACGTGATCCTGACTGGAACACCGGCCGGGATCGGCCCCATGAACCGGGGAGATACGATCGAGATCACCGTCGGCGGTATCGGAACGCTGAAAAACAGGGTGGTGTAATTGCAACTGGCAACTGGCAACTGGAAACTGAAGGCAAAAGGAGAAGTATTGATGCCTGTTCAGACGGATTCTTACATTCAGTCCCTGATCGCCGAGCGGATCGGAGGGGCCCGGTTCGGCAGGGAAGACGTCATATACAAGTTCGAGAAGATCAAGAGAGCCAAGGCCCAGGCGCGCCGCGAATTCCCCGGCGTGGAGATCATCGACATGGGCGTCGGCGAGCCGGACGAGATGGCCCATCCGGAAGTGGTCGAGGTCCTCCGGGCCGAAGCGGCCAATCCGGAAAACCGCGGATACACGGACAACGGCATCCAGGCGCTCAAGGACGCCGTCCCTGCGTACTTGGAACGGGTCTACGGCGTCTCCGGGATCGATCCCAACGGCGAGGTCATCCATTCCATCGGCGCCAAACCGGCGCTCGCGATGCTCGCGGCGGCCTTCATCAACCCCGGCGACGTGGTCCTGATGACCACCCCCGGATATCCGGTCCTGGGCACGCACGCGCGTTGGTACGGCGGAAGAGTAGTCAACCTTCCTCTCAAGGAAGAAAACGGCTTTCTCCCGGATCTGGACGCCGTCCCTTCCGAGGGAGCCGGCGCCAAGGTCCTCTACCTGAACTACCCGAACAACCCGACCGGCGCGGCGGCCACGCGGGAGTTCTACGAGCGGGTGGTCGACTTCGCCCGCCGCAAGAACGTGCTGGTTGTCTCCGACGCCGCGTACAACGGGCTGGTTTACGGTGGAGCGCGCCCTCTCTCGTTCCTGGCGATTCCCGGCGCCAAGGAGGTCGGCGTCGAGATCCATTCCTTCTCCAAGGCCTACAACATGACGGGCTGGCGCCTCGCCTTCCTGGCCGGGAATCCCCTGATCGTCTCCGCGTTCGCCGCTGTGAAGGACAACACGGATTCGGGACAGTTTGCGGCGATCCAGAAGGCGGGGATATACTGTATGGCCCATCCGGAAATCACGCGGGCGATCGCGGCCAAGTACGAGCGGCGCCTGGGGATGATGATCGACCTCCTTCGCGAGAAAGGATTCGGCGCCCGGATGCCCGGCGGCTCGTTCTTTCTCTACGTCCGGGCCCCCCGGGGGATCCGCGGCGGCGAGCGGTTCCAGTCCGCCGAAGAAGCCTCCCAGTGGCTTATCCGCCGGAAGCAGATATCGAGCGTTCCGTGGGACGATGTCGGGGCGTACCTTCGCTTCTCTTGCACGTTCGTAGCCCGCGGCGAGAATGAAGAGCGGCGCGTCATCGACGAAGTCCGGCGCCGGCTCTCCGACGTCGAATTCGAGTGGTGAGGGAAGGGGCGTGCACCGGGCCTATCTCGGCCTGGGAAGCAACCAGGGAGACCCGGTCCGGCAGATCCGCGAAGCGATCCGCATGCTGAGGCACCATCCGGCTGTCCGGGTCATCCGGGTTTCGCGGCTCTACCGGTCGGAGCCCGTGGGACACCGCGACCAGCCCTGGTTCGTCAACGCGGCGTGCGTGATCGACACGGAGCTTGCGCCCCGGGACCTCGCGGCGATCCTCCGGCGGATCGAATCGGCCCTTGGCAAGGCCGTGGCATTTCCCAACGGCCCCCGGACAATCGACCTGGACCTGCTCATGTTTGACGACCAGCGGCTCTCGTCCCCCGATCTCATCGTCCCCCATCCGCGCTTCAGGGACCGGCGCTTCGTCCTCGTGCCGCTGGCCGAGGCGGCGCCCGACGCGGTCGATCCCGTCTCCGGCGGGAAGATCGCCGACCTCCTCCGCCGCTGTCCGGACCGGTCGGCCGTGGAGCCCGCGTGAGAGAACCGCGCTTCATCGCGATCGAAGGGCCGATCGGCGTGGGCAAGACCTCTCTCGCCCATCTCCTGGCCGAGCATTTTAACGCGCGGGTCGTCCTTGACCCGGCCGATGACAATCCCTTTTTGGAGGAGTTCTACCGGGACCAGGCCAAGAACGCCCTCCAGGCCCAGCTCCACTTTCTCCTGGCCCGCTTCCACCAGCAGGCGGAATTCAAACAGCCCGATCTCTTCAACCGCGCCGTCATCAGCGACTACATCTTCGCCAAGGACAAGATCTTCGCCTACCAAACCCTGGGCGACCACGACCTGGGTCTTTACGAGGAGATCTTCACGATCCTCGATCGGGAGTCCGTCCGGCCGGACCTCGTCATCTATCTCCAGGCGGCGACGGAGACGCTCTGGAAACGGATCCGCCATCGAAACCGTCCCTCCGAGCGCGAGATCTCGCGGGAGTACATCGAGAACATCAACCAGGCCTACAACCACTTCTTCTTTCACTACGCCGACACCCCCCTGCTCGTGATCCGAACGACGGAAATCGATTTCGTCACCCGGAAGGAAGACCTGGACGATCTCCTCAAGCAGATCCGCCAGATGCGCAAGGGGACCCAGTATTACGTACCGATGAGCTCGGGAGAGACCCTGCCCGACAAGAACTGAGCCGTACCAGCCCGGAGGCAAGGAAACCGCGCTTGAAAACGGGCCAAGGATTGCGGTATACAGGTAACAAAGGAGACTCATTGTGGAAAAGAAAGCGCCGACAATCCCGTTCCACTCAGCCCATAGCGCCCCCCCGATGGCCGCCCACCAGATGGCCGGGCCGTGCGCTCTGGCCATGGCCCTCGGCGCCCTCGGGTGGGACCTCACGGCCCAGGACATCTGGTCAGAAGTCAAGACGGCCGGAGAAGACCGGGAACCCGCCTACACAACGCTGTCGCGCCTGACCCTCTTCGCCCAGAAACACGGCTTCGAGGCCTCTCTCGTCCAGGCGGGGCTGGATCCCGTCCAGTGGGCAATCGCGAAGGGGGCCCAGGTCATCGCCTTCGCCCGGACTCACGAACAGCTCTGGGCCACCGGCGCAAAGCTCATCATCAAGGTCGACGAGGTCACGGTCACGTTCCACGATCCTCTGCACGGCCCCAACCGCACCATGCCGAGGGACGAATTCGAGAAGCTCCTCGTTCCTTACGGGCGCCATCCGGGCCACTGTTATATCATCGTCTCCGCGAAGGCGAGCCCGCCGTCCTTCAACCTCTGGGAGATGGCCGCCTTTGCCAACCCGCAACTGGCCTGCCCGAACTGTTCCGTCGTCTCGCCCGTGACGACATACACGTGCGAGGAGTGCCGTCAGTCGTTTCGATACGGCCCCGGCCTTCCGCTGGGATGCCCCAACCCCCGTTGCCCATCCGGTTACTGGAGCTTCGTCCGTTGCGCCAACTGCGACGAGGAGATCACGCTGATCTGACGGTCTCTCTTTGCCCGAAGACGCGCGAGGAGATCAATAAATGAGCGAAGCCCTCGACTATCTTGCCAAGGTCCGCCCTGAAGCGATGGGGCACTACCTCAAGTTCCTCAAGGAATCGGCGCGCCACCTCGACCCGAAGACGCGCTGGATCATCTCGGTCGTCACGAAGGTCGTGACGGGAAGCGAGCGGGGTCTCAAACAGTACCTTCCGCGCGCCATCGAAGCCGGGGCGACGCCGAACGAGATTCTCGACGCCATCCTTTGCGCCTTCCCGGCGGCGGGCCTCACGAAGGTCCTGAGCGCCGTTGACGTTCTGCTCTCGATGGACCTTCCCGAGTTCCGCGCTGAGAACCTGGGCCGCCCGGCGGACTGGCACCGGATCGGACCCTTGAGCGAATTCCCGGAGGAGCGCCCCGCCTGGCGGACCGTCGAGGACAGAACGGTGATCGTTGTCCGCCGGAACGGAAGCGCCCTTGTGTTCGACGATCATTGCCCCCACCGAAAGACGAAGATCCCCCTCCAGCAGAACGAGGCGGGGAACATCGTCTGCCCCGGCCATCATTGGGAGTTCGATCCCCGAAGCGGCGCGTGCGTCAAAAGCGGCAACCGGCCCATGAGCCGTATCCCGGTCAAGGTCGAGACCGACGTCCTCTTTGCGGAGTGGTGAGCAGGGATTGGGGATCGATAGATTTCCAATTTCCAATTTCCAATTTCCAATCTACAATCTCCACCCAGTGGAAACCATCTCCTCTCCCGCTGATCTCCGCAACAGGACTCTGGCCGCTCTCCGGGCCGGCAAGACAATCGGCTTTGTCCCCACGATGGGCGCGCTCCACGCGGGGCACGCCTCCCTGATCCGCCGCGCCCGCGCGGAAAACGACCTGCTCGTTGTCTCCATTTTCGTCAATCCGGCGCAGTTCGGCCCCGCGGAGGATCTGGACCGGTACCCCAGGGACATCCCGCGGGACACGGCTCTTTGCGAGCGGGAGAAGGTCGATCTTCTTTTCCTTCCCCGGGTCGAGGACGTCTATCCCCCGGGATTCGACACGTTTGTCGCGCCGGGAAGGGCCGCGGAAGGCCTTTGCGGCGCCTCTCGACCGAACCATTTCCGCGGCGTAGCCACCGTCGTCCTCAAATTCTTCAGCGTCGTTCGTCCCACGAGGGCCTATTTCGGAGAAAAGGACTACCAGCAGATCGCCGTGATTCGGCGGATGGCGCGGGACCTCGACCTCGACGCGGAGATCGTCCCCTGCCCGACCGTCCGGGAGGCCGACGGCCTCGCCATGAGCTCCCGGAACGCGTTCCTCTCGCCGGAGGAGCGCACAACCGCGACGGTCCTCTTCCGGGCGGTCTCTGCCATGGCCCGGAGCCGCGAGACTGGCGAGCGCCGAGCGGCCGTCCTCCGCGAAGCCGGGGGCTCCGTTCTGGCCGCGGAACCTGCCTTCCGCGTCGAGTATCTGGAAATCCGTGACGCCGAGACGCTGGACCCGATCGAGACCTGCGACCGCCCCGCCGTCGCCCTCCTCGCCGGCCGCATCGGAGGCGTGCGGCTGATCGACAACGTCCGCCTTCCTTGCGATTGACGCCCCGCCCCGCGTCTGGTAAAAGAGCGTTCATCTTTCAGCAGGGAGAATCCCGATGCCCAAGGTCACCATCTACGGCAAAGACACCTGACCGTACACGACGCGAGCCCGTGAGGACTTCGCCCAGCGCGGATTCACGATCGAATACGTCAACATCAAGGACGACCCGGACGCCATGGCCCGCATGCTCGCCGTCACCGGAGGAGGGCGGAACGTTCCCGTCATCGTCGAGGAGAACGGGCGAACGGCCGTCGGCTTCGGCGGAACGTGAGGGGTCTAGGCAAGCCGCCGGTCGTGACGGCTCAGCAATCCTAATCTCGCGCCGCGTCGCGCCCCATCAGGAGCGGCCATGAAGTTTGGAACCCTTCTCGCCCGCGAGAAGGTCATCACGCCCGAACAGCTTGAAGAAGCCCTCAAGAACCAGGTCGTCTACGGGGGACGGCTTGGAACGATCCTGCTCACGCTCGGCCACATCGATATCGAGACGCACAAGCGCCTGTTGTCCCGGCATTTCGGGGTCCCGTGCGCCAGCCAGCCCGACATCGAGAACGCGCCGCGCGATGTCATCGAGCGAATCCCTTCCGACCTCGTCCAGAAGCACGGGGTCCACCCGATCAAGATCGAAGGACGAAGGCTCCACCTCGCCATGTCCGACCCCCGGAACATCTCCGTCCTGGACGAAATCTCGTTCCTGACCGGCTTGATGATCGTCCCGTACGCCCTCCCCGAGATCGTCCTCGCGTACTACCTGGAGCGGAACTACGGAATTCCCCGACGCGAATACCACGCGCGCCTCTCCGAACTGGAACGCCTCGCCATTTTCGGCGGGAGATCCCCGGACCGCTCCCGGCCAGACGGGACTCCCGCGCGGCCCGTGCCGGAATCTCGGCTCAAGGCCGCGGAACCTCCCCTGGTCATCCCGACGGGCCCTCTCCCGCTGGAAAACGCGATCGAGCAGATGGACGCGGCCCCGGATCGGACCAGGATCGGGCTGACGATCCTTCAGTTCGCGCGGCAGTATCTTTCGACGGCGGCTCTGTTTCTTGTCAAGACCGACGAGGCGATCGGCTGGGTGGGTGTCTCGGCCGACGGACCTCTGGCCGCGATCGGAGAAACCATCCTGCCGCTCGACGGACCGTCCGTCTTGAAGACCGTCAAGGAAAGCGGGGCGATCTATTTCGGCCCAGTGGCTTCCGAACCGCTGAACGAAGCGCTGCTCCGCGCCCTGGGCCGCGAACGGCCCGCGACCGCGCTCGTCCTTCCGGTCCAAGTCCGCCGGAGAGTGGTCAACCTTTTTTACGGAGACGCCGGACGCTCGGAGATCGACCCCACGCTTCCGGCCAGGCTTTCCCGCCTTCTGGCCGCCGCGGGGACCGCGTACGAACGATTGATCGTTGAAAGCAAGAAGAAGATGGAACTATAGGGCGGGTGAATGGGTGAATCGGTGAATCGGTGAATGGGCGACGATGACAGGAATTTGCAGATTACGCGGATTTCACGGATTCCTCAGGTTCCATGAAGCGTTCCTGCTTCTCTGCGGGATGAAGAGAATCTGCGCCAATCTGCGGATCGGCGGGCTCTACGAACGGTCGGCGCAGAGGACGGCGTCCGTAGCATTCCGCTCCATGTACGACTCGAACGCCTTCGTGGCGAGGTAGGCCGCCTTCCTGTCCCCGCCGTAGGTCTGGTGCATGACCTCTCTTTCCCACGCCGGGAGGCCTTTCCACCATTCATCGACGAGGTGGGAGATGTCTTTTTCTCTTGGCGAGGGATCGCTCATCCAGTCCTCCCAGAATGACCTTAACCATCAGAACAATGACCGGCTGTTTTTCATTCCTGCCGCACACTCGGCGGGGCCATGCGGACCG
>MHEK01000053.1:0-15323 GCA_001803795.1 Nitrospirae bacterium RBG_16_64_22 | reverse complement strand
CCGTAACACGCGCGATTTCAGCCGGGGCGATACCCTCTCGGAGGATTCTCACTTCCCTCGCTAAGAAGTCGTTCCACCGTCTAAACCGATACCGTACGTCAGGCCGTTTACCGTCGTGCCCAGGACCGGCGTTTGCAACCCTCCGAGCAACGGGCCACCGCGCGGATCATCCATTCCTTTCGAAACATGGGTCGGATCACCTCCTTTCAGAATATCATGCTTTTCAATGTAAGTCCCCCGGCCCTGGGTTGTCAAGCGGCCCGACCGGCTCGACCGGATGGGCCGGCCTTCCGGCCCGGCCGAACCGCCTCAGCACCCATTCCCGCGCCTCCTCGGCGCCTGTGATTCCCCCTTCTTCCCGCTCCTCCTCGATGCTCTCGAGGATCTCTCGGAAGACCGGCCCGGGCGCAAACCCGATCTCGATCAAGTCCTTCCCGGTCAGGAGAGGGGCCTTCGGAGGACCCGCCGCCCGCCGCGCCTCGCGCGCCGCCTTGAGGAATTCCCACGTGGAGAGGTCGCCCGGACCGGCCAGCGCGTCGACCCGATGAAGCTCCATCTCTTCCTCGAACGTGGGCCGATCGAGCATCCGCGCGAGCTTGCCGGGACGCATCTCGCCGGCGCGGCAGAGGTCGCCGTGATGCCGGACGAGAAGGACGATGCTCTCCGTGTCGGCGTTCGAGAACTTGAGCCGCGAACAGATCTTCCGCGCCATCTCCGCGCCCATTTCCTCGTGGCCGTAGAAGTGGATCCTGTCCGCCACGGTCATCGTCGCCGGTTTCCCGAGATCGTGAAAGAGAACGCCGAACACCAGGACCGTGGACGGCTCCTTGAGGAGCGAGAGGGCCAGGCGGGTGTGGGCGTACACGTCCCCCTCCGGGTGGTACGCCGGCGGCTGGGCGACTCCTTTCATCTCTTCCACTTCCGGAAGGAAGAGGGAGAGAATCCCGAGACGGTCAAGAAGGTCAAGACCCCGGACGGGGTCGGGCCCCGTGAAGATCGAGACCAGCTCGTCACGAATCCGCTCCGGACTCACGGAAGAGAGGCTGGGCGTCATGTCCGCGGCCGCTTTCTCGGTCGCGGCGGCGATCGAGAACCGAAGGGCCGCCGCCAGGCGGACCATCCGGAGGATCCGGACCGGGTCTTCGGCGAACCGATCCTCGGCGCTTCCCACGCTCCGGACGATCCGCGCGGCCAGATCGTCGCGTCCGCCCGCAAAGTCGATGACTTCGCCCGTTTCCGGGTCGAGGAACATGGCGTTGATCGTGAAGTCGCGGCGCAGGGCGTCCCCCCTCGCGGTCCCGTCTCCGCGAAACGTGGACACTTGATAGGAGGCGCCGTCGCGGATGACGAGGACCGTCCCGAAGGCGGCGCCGACGGGAACGGTCTGGGGAAAGAGGGAGCGGATCGCGTCCACGGACGCCGAGGTGGCCACGTCGAAGTCCACCGGAGAGACGTTCAGGGCATGGTCGCGGACGCATCCGCCCACGAGGCAGGCCTCGTAACCGGCGTGCCGGAGAACCCGGACGATGGCGTCCGCCGCGAGGCGGGAAGGAGGGGACATCTCACTCCGACAATACGGCCGCTTTCTTCTTCTCTTTTTCCTCGAATTCCTTGGCGCGGATTTCGGCTTCCTCCTTCGCGGCCGGACTTCCGACGCGGACGCGGTACCACTTCCCCTTCTCTCCCAGGTCGGCCGGCGTCACATGGGCTTGATACCCCTTGTCGCGAAGCCCGCCGGCAACCTTCTTCGCGTCCGATTCCTGCCTGAACGAACCGACCTGAACCACGTACCGTTTGGCGACCGGCTTAGAAGCGGCTGCCGCGCTCTCATCCTTCGCGGCCTTTTCCTTCGCCTTGCCCGCAGCTTCTTCCAACTTCTCGGGTTTCTTGGCGGCCGTCTTTTCCGGGTCAGCCTTCGCGGCCTTCTCGGCCGGCGCCTTCTCCTTCTTGGCGGGCTTGAGATCGACGCTCTTCTCGCTCTCCTTCTTGGCCGTGAGCGTCCGATAGAACGTGAAACGGTCCGGCTCCTTCTTCGCCGCCGATTCCTTCGTCTTCTCCGGAGAGGGCGCCTTCGCGGCCGGCTCGGCCGGCTTCTTCGCTTCAACCGGAGCGGGCGGAGGCGGAAGGGCCGGCAGTCCCACCGGCGGCGCTTGGGCCGGCTTTTCCTCCTTCGGGGCCGCCTTGGCAACCGGAGGAACCGCCGGCCGGCCGGGCGCCGCCTCATTCCGGGAGGCGGAGCCGCCCATCAGGTAGCGCCCTACGAGAATGCCGAGGGCGAAGACGACCACGACCGCCAGCACACCGCCCGCGATCAGCAGGCCGATCTGCCGGCTTTCGTAGCGTCCGCCCGTGCGAGGGGCGACCCGCGCGCTCTCGTTCAATTCATCTTCGTCCCTCATCCCTCGTCACCTCCTCGAAAACAGACCGGAAGCGGTCGGCTTTCGGCAATCAGCCGAAGACGTTCTTCTCCGAGTTGCTGCTCCCCGATCGATCGATTCACCCATTCACCGAACCCATTGATCCACAGATTTCGCAGATTGCCGCAGATTTCTCCCTTCCAGAACCCGGACTTCGGTCTTTTCCAGGAATCTGTGGAATCTGCGCAATCTGCGGATTTCTCCGCCTCTCCACCTCTCCGATTCCCCGATTCACCCATTCACCGATTCACCGGTCATATGATGAGCATCGCGTCGCCGTAGCTGTAGAAGCGGTACCCTTCCCGGATGGCGGCGCCGTACGCCGCCCGCGTCCTCTCCTCTCCCGCGAACGCCGAGACGAGAAGAAGAAGCGAGGTCCGCGGAAGATGAAAGTTCGTGAGCAGTCCGTCAATCACCCTGAACCGGTGGCCGGGCCGGATGACGAGGGAGGTCCATCCCTCCCCCGCCGGGATCCCCGCTCCCACGCGAGAGACCGTTTCCAGAACGCGCGTGGCCGTTGTCCCGACGGCGACGATTCTGCCCCCCCGCCCCCGCGCTCTCTCCCACGCGAGGACCGTCTCCGGCGGCACGGAATACCACTCGGGATCGGGGGCGACTTCTGGACAACCCGCCTCCGAAAGGGGCCGGAACGTCGCGGGGCCAACGTGGAGCGTCACGGAAGCCGTCTCGATTCCCCGATGCTCAAGCTCCGCAAGGAGGCTGGGCGTGAAATGGAGACCGGCCGTCGGGGCCGCCGCCGATCCGTCGGCCCTCGCATAGACGGTCTGATACGTCTCGAAGTCCTCCGGACGCGCCGTCCGCTCCCCCCGCCTCCGCAGGATGTACGGGGGAAGCGGAATGTCTCCGCTCTTTTCCAGCCATGCCCGGAGATCGAACCGGTCCGGCAAGCGGACGGAAATCGTTCCGCCGGCGGCGGAGAGAACTTCGACCTCCGGGCCGTCCGGCTCCAGGCGAAGGCGGGTCCCGGGCCTTCCGGCCCCGCGCGCGAGCGCCTCGCACGTCCGATCGTCCCGTCCCGCGCCTCCGCGCAACAGGAAGAGGAGTTCCACGCGCCCGCCCGTCGGGACCTTCCGGGCGGCGGCCCGGGCCCGGACGACCTTCGTGTCGTTCAAGACGACGAGGTCCCCGGGACCGAGGAGGCCGGGGAGATCCCGGACCCGGCCGTGCGACAAGGCGCCCGTCGCCCGCGAAACCACGAGTAGCCGAGCGGCGTCCCGCGGAGATGCAGGGCGGTCCGCGATCCGCTCCTCGGGAAGAACGTAATCGAAAAAACCCGGCTCTGTCCCTTCGGCAATCCCGGTGGGACCCGCTCCTGAAAGTTCGAGCTTGCTTCCCTTCACCTATTCACCCATTCACCGATTCACCAGGCGCACCTGGTTGTTCTTTTTCACCTTGGACCACGGGATCACCCCCGTCCCCGGGAAATAGCGAGCGAGGATTTCCCGATATCCGGCCTTTCCGTCCGCCATCGCCCGCGCGCCGTGCTGGCACAGACCGACGCCATGGCCCGATCCATGGCCCGCGAAACGGAAACCGCCGCCCTCCGGCTCGATGGTGAATCGCGTGCTCTTGATCAGGTCCGGCCCGACGGCCTTGCGGAAGTCGATGCCCCGCATTTCACGCGGGCCTTCCGCCGTCTTCACGCGAACCGTCCTGATCCGCCCGGTCTGGGAGAGGTCGGCCGGCTCGACGGCCGTGACTGCACCAGAGAAATCGATGCCCGCCGCCCGAAGGCGCCGTGCCAGGTCGCTCGCGTCGATCCTGTACGTCCATGTGGCCGGCGTATCCCCCAGCCGGCACTCCGAGCGAACGGATTTGAGGTACGGAAAGTCCCGTCCCCAGACGTCCGCGGCGTTCTCCGTCACGCCTCCACAGTAAGCGTGGTAGACGGCCTCGGCGAGTTCCCCCTTGTAGGCGAGAACCTCGCCCCGCGTCGACCGCACGGCCTCCTGGACCTTCGGATGGAGAGCGCTCTCCCCGGAGTAGGCCTGGTGGTCGACGCCCGCGCCAATGTCAAACGCCTGCCCCGCACTCCTCTGCCGGAGAGCGAGTGCGTACGTCCGGGCGAGCACGGCCTGGGCCTTCAGGACCTCGATGTCCCACGCCGCCGGCACTTCGCGCGGAACGACCCCCGCGACGTAGGTCTCGATGTCGACGTGGTTCACGATCTGGAGCCGCTCACCTTCGACGGCACGGATCTCGATCCCACCGGGATACGAAACGCCGTCCACGACCAACGATTCGCCCGAAGATAGAAGGCGAACCGACCGGCCGACCGGCTGATCGCCGACGGCGAGCCCTCCCCCTTGTGCCCGAACGGACGCCTGCCGGCCGGGGCTCAGCGGAAGCGCAGTCCCTTTCGTATCCAGGAACCGCAGAGGCCCGGACGACGAGAGCCGGGCTTCTTTGGCTTTCTCGACGACGGCGACGCGAATCGTCTCGGCCCCCGCGGCGCCCGCGGTCATCAGCACGAAGCCCGCGACGACCGCCCCTGTCACTCTTCGCATTTTTCCCATTCACCAAACCCCTTGATCCGCAGATTTCGCAGATTTCCGCAGATTTCTCCCTGCTTTCTCAAACCGCGAGAGCCTTTCCAGGAATCTGTGGAATCTGCGCAATCTGCGGATTCCCCCGTCTTTCCTATTCACCGATTCACCCATTCACCGATTCACCTATTCACCGATTCACCCATTCACCCATTCACCGTTTCTCTATAGAAGCCTTCCTTGCTCGCCGCCCGCCGCTCCATTCTGCCTCCTCTCCGGCACGGGCCGGCCGAAGTACTCGAACGTCCGGCGCGTTGCCACACGGCCCCGCGGCGTCCGGTCGAGAAGGCCTTCCTGAATCAGGAACGGCTCGTAAACGTCCTCGAGCGTCTCCTTGTCCTCGGAGAGGGCCGCCGACAGCGTATCGATCCCCACGGGCCCCCCGTCGAACTTGTCGATGATCGCGAGGAGGAGCTTCCGGTCCATCGGGTCCAGCCCCCGCTCGTCCACCTCGAGGAGGGCGAGCCCCTCGCAAGCCGCCTCGCGTGTGATCGTCCCGTCCCCTCGCACCTGGGCGTAGTCGCGGACGCGGCGGAGGAGCCGGTTGGCGATCCGGGGCGTTCCCCGTGCCCGCCGGGCGATCTCCTCGTCTCCTCCGTCGGCCAGCCCGACGTTCAGGATCGAGGCCGAGCGCCGGACGACTCTCGCTATATCTTCCGCCCCGTAGTAGTCGAGACGCACGAATATTCCAAAGCGGTCCCGGAGCGGAGAGGTGAGCATCCCCGAACGCGTCGTGGCGCCGACCAGCGTGAACCGCGGAAGGTCGATCCGGATCGAGCGCGCCGACGGCCCCTGGCCGATCAGAATGTCGAGCTGGAACTCCTCCATCGCCGGATACAGGACCTCCTCGACAACCCGGTTCATCCGGTGGATCTCGTCGACGAAGAGGATGTCGCGCGGACTCAGGTTCGTGAGGATCGCGGCCAGATCCCCTTGCCGCTCCAGGACCGGCCCCGACGTGACCTTGACCTCGACGCCCAGCTCCCGCGCAAGGATGTGCGAGAGCGTCGTCTTGCCGAGCCCCGGCGGGCCGACCAGAAGGACGTGGTCGAGCGCCTCCTTCCTCTCGCGGGCCGCCTGAACGAAGATCCGGAGATTTTCCTTCACCTTTTCCTGCCCGATGAACTCCTCGAACCGGGTCGGGCGGAGGCTCGCGTCGAAGTGGATCTCCTCTGGCGTCATCACCGGGGAGGCGATTCGATGTTCTTCGCTCATACGCTCGTTGACTCCACGATCTCTAATCCACACAGCCTTCCCTGTCCCGAACGTGATTTCGGGACCTTACAAAGGGGAGGGGTTTTCGATTCACCGATTCACCGATTCCGGATCGCACGAAGCGGGTGGCTGAGGCCGGGGCGCCCCGTCGCCCGGAATCCCGCCAATGCGGGATGAGGACGATGGGGCTGGCCGAAGACAGGACCCGCTTCGATCCGATTCACCCATTCACCGACTCATCCGTTCACCGATTCACCGGCCGCCCCAGTTCCCGGAGCGCGGCGCGAACCAGTTCTTCCGTCGGCCCGTCCGGCCTGGCCCGAGCCACGTCCGCCAGGACCCTTTCGGCCTCGTTCCGCCTGTACCCCAGGGAGATGAGCGCCAGAACCGCTTCATCGAGGGCTTCTCCCTTTCTGAGCGCCAGCCGCGGCCCAGAGCCGGCGGCCGCGACGAAGTCGTCCAGCGATCCCTTGAGTTCGAGGACGATCCGTTCGGCCGTCTTCTTTCCCACGCCGGGAATCCGCCTGAGCTGGTCCCCGTCGCCCGACCGGATTGCGGAAACGAGCTCCGGCGTCCCGGCGCCGGACAAGACAGCGATGGCCAGCTTGGGGCCCACGCCGGTCACGCTGACCAGCTTCTGGAAGAGCATCCGGTCCTGTTCGGCAATGAACCCGAACAGACGGATCGCGTCGTCGCGAATCTGGGTGACGGTGAAGAGGGAAGCCGCCTCGCCCACGGCCGGAAGAGCCGCGAGCGTCCCGAGGGGGCAGACGACCTCGTACCCCACCCCCCCCACGTCTACGACGACGGCGTCGGATGACTTGGCGGCAAGAACGCCCGCCAACCGGGCGATCACCGGCCCGCGCCTCTGCGAAGAAGACCGGCTGAAGAGGGCGCGTCCCCGGCCGGAACGACGGATGCCGGATGGAACGGACGGACGGACCGGGCTGGCGCCGCCGACAGACCGCTGACCGCCGACAGAAGGCGATGCTGGTGCGCGTGGCAGATCGCGACGGCGAGCGCGTCCGAGACGTCCAGCGGCTCGAGATCGTGGTTCAGGTTCAGCAGAACGCGGACCATCCGCCGTACCTGGGCCTTCTCGGCGTTCCCGGCCCCCGCCACGGCCTTCTTGACCGTAGCCGGCGGATACTCGAAAAGAGGAAGGTCCCGCCTGGCCGCCGAGAGAAAGACGGCCGCCTGGGCCTGCCCCAGGGCCAGGGCGGAACGGACGTTTCGGGAGAAGAAGAGGCTCTCGACCACAACAACGTCGGGACGGTGGGCGAGAATCAGCGCGTCGACGCCGTCCGCCAGGTGTAGAAGCCGCCGGGGAAGCGTTTCCTTGGAGGCGGGACGGATCGCGCCGGCCGTGACGAATCGAAGACGGCCGCCGTCGCCGTCGATCACGCCCCAGCCGGCCGTCCGCGTCCCGGGATCGATCCCGAGGATCCGCATTCGCTCCTCCGCCGCTATCAGGATGTTGAAAAAGTCCATCCATGGCTTTTTCAACCGCGACTTGGCCGAAGTGAATTCGTCCAAGTCTTACAAATTGTGAGACTTGGAAAGTCTCGCAATTTGGCAATCCATCCATGGATTGCATAGCAGGGTGTTTTTCAACACCCTGCTATGCTTCCACCTTTTGGAGAACGTCCTGCGGAACGTCGAAGTTCGCGTAGACGTGGTTGACGTCATCGTGATCGTCGAGCGCGTCCATGAGGCGGATCATCGTTTCGGCGTCCTTTCCCTCGATGGCCACGGTCGAGCTCGGGATCATGGTGATCTCGGCCGTCGTGACGGGGAGCTTGGCGGCCGACAACGCGGCCCTCACCCGCTCGAAGTCGGCCGGCGCCGTGAGGACCTCGTAGCTCTCCGGATCGTCCGATCGGATATCTTCCGCCCCGCTTTCCAGGGCCGCGGCCATGAGCGTCTCCTCGTCCGCGCCATCCTTCGAGACGAGGAGGTACCCTTTCTTGCTGAACATCCAGGCCACGCACCCAGCCTCTCCCAAGTTCCCTCCGGCCTTCGAGAAGAGATGCCGGATGTCGGAGGCCGTCCGGTTCTTGTTGTCGGTCGTGATCTCAATCAGAACGGCCACGCCTCCCGGCCCGTACCCTTCGTACATGATTTCTTCGTACGATTCGCCGGGCAGTTCTCCCGTCCCTTTCTGGATCGCCCGCTTCATGTTGTCGTGCGGCATGTTCGCTTCCTTCGCCTTGACGATGGCAAGCCTCAGGCGAGGATTGCCCTCGGGGTCCCCCCCGCCCATCCGCGCGGCGATCGTGATCTCCTTGATAAGCTTCGTGAAGAGCTTCCCGCGACGGGAATCCACGACGGCCTTCTTGTGCTTCGTCGTCGCCCACTTTGAATGCCCTGACATCTCGACACTCCCTCCGTCCTCTCGATACTGCTGTGAATACACACCGGAACTATTTGAAAGATAAGGCTATTTAGCACATCGAATTGTTTCTGTCAACGCGATTTCGGTCCTCACCCGGAAGCGTCCGCATTCACCTCCGGAACCGGGACATCTTTTGCCGGCAAGACAACCACGGGCGTCGTCTTCTTGAAGCGACGAACGCCATAGATCGGAACGGCGGGGTGGTGCGGAAGGGAGACGGTCCCGGCCGCCTCGGCCTCGAGGCGCCCTTCCAGTTTCTCGAGCGTCGCATGGTCGATCAGGACCTGGCCCGTCTGGGCCGTCATCTGAAGCCGCCGCCCGATCTCGACGGCGTCGCCGACGATCGTGTGCCGCCTGTTCCCCGGCGTGCCCACCACTCCCACGATCACGTCTCCCGTTGCGATCCCGACGGCGATCCCGATATCCATCCGGATCTCGTCGGGGTTCCTCTGCTTCAGGAACCGGACGACGATCTCGATGGCCGAGCGGACCGCCCGCTCCGCGTCTTCGCCCCCCGCGAACGGAAGACCGAAGACGGCCACCATGGAGTCTCCGCCGTACCGGTCGACCGTCCCCCTGAACTTCGTGACGATTCCGGAGAGCAGTTTGTAGATCCTGTTCAGCGTCTCGATCACGGCCCCAATCGGCAGCCAGGACACCATCCGCGGGACCCCCTTGATCTGGACGAAGACGGCCGTCACCCTCTGCACCGTCCCCTGCGGCTCCAGAAGAGGCGTCTCGCGAACGAACCTTCCCGTCAGGGTCTGCTCCATGTAGTTCGCGAGGGAGACTGCCCCGCTGGAGGAAGCGCCGAGGATGGAGAGACTCTCTAGAAAATGCGCGGCCCGGCCGGCCAGCCACTCCATCACCGCAAGGTCCCGGTTCGTGAACGCGCCCCCGCCGCCCTTGTTGTTCGCGTTCATCACGCCCAGGACGCGGTCCCGCCCGAGAACCGGAACGCAGATGAACGACGTCCGTCGGTTCCGGACCTGGGACACGCCCTGGAAGCGCGGCTCGCTCTCGATGTCCGCGACCAACAGCGGCTTCTTCTGCAGGGCAACGTAGCCGGCGATGGCCTCCCCCACCGCAATCCTTGTCGTCTTGACGACCTCGTCCGAAAGTCCCCGCGAGACGACGATCTCCAGCTCGTCCGTGGTCGGATCCAGGAGCATGATCGAACCGATCTGAGCCTGCGTCTCGCCGAGCGCCGCGTTCAGCGTCATCTCGAGAAAGAACGTTTCGTCGAGGACCGCCTCGGCCAGGGTCCTCATCTCGACGCCGCCGATCCTCTCCGACAGCCGCCTCTTGAGCTCCTCCTCCCGCTCGTCGAGCCGGGTGTACGCCGCCATCAGCTCCTCGGTCGAGCGCGACGACTGCCGCTCGTATTCCCTGCGGGCCTCCTCGAACAACCGCTCGGCCTCGGCGATCTTCGCCCGCGTCTCCTCCGCCCGCTCGGCGGCCCGCTCCGCTTCGTCCTCCTGAAGGACGGCCTTCCGTTCCGCCTCCCGGCGGGCGCTCTCGGCCCGCTCGACCGCTCTTCGCGCCTCCTCGGTCTTCTCCTGGAACGCGGCCCGACTCCACTCCCGTTCGAGGAACGAGACGACCTTCCCGGCGGCGGTTTCGATCAGGAGAGCCTCGTCTCCATTCGGCATGGTCCCGGCCCGGGACCAGAATGCGAGAAGCCCCTCCCGCCGGTTCGTCTCCGCGAAAACCCGGCCGACAAATACGGCCTGTTCGTCGATCCACTCGGCGCCCTCTCCGCGCCGCGCGGCCGATCCCTCCTCGATCCGGACGCGGTCCGATCCTCCGGATGGAGGGGATTCCGCGATTTGAAGGGACACGGCGTCCCCCGATCCCGACCCGCGAAGGTTGAGCGAACCGGCCTGACGCCGCGTGAGAACCAACCGGACGCCGACCTCCTTGCCGAGGAGCTCCGCCAAGGCGCCGAGGGCCGCCGTGATCCTGTCCGTTACGTCCGCCAGTTCCGAAGCGGCCCGAAGGGAGGAATCGAGCTTCAGGGCGGCCCGGGTCCGGCGGCGCTCCCTGAGAAGACGGGAGTACACGCCGACGGCCACGAAGGCCAGCATCCCGGCGACGATGTGATGGGGGAGGATCCGCCGGATCTCGGACGGATCGAACACGAGGAGCGAAAACAGGATGACCACGAGCACCAGGAGGCGCATGAGAAGGGGTTCGCGCCGATCGTCGGTCCAGAATCGCATTGAGGAGACGCCTCTCGTCTTAACGCTTCGGAATTCGATTCACTGCATGATGATCAGTCTGTAACTGAACGAAACCGGTTCGCTGAGGGGAACGCCCGAAGCGTCCCTCGCCCCCGTGCCGACCGTCACGGTCATTTCGTAAGTCAACGGGTAGGAAGAAGGCGTAAACGTCACAGTGTTCTCGCTCCAGGAAAAAGTCCCTTCCAGCGCCGGAGAAGTCGAGAACGCCCGTTCGACCGAGTCCCGGTCCATCTCCTTGCTGAATGTGACCGAGATCGGGCGCGGGAACTGGTACAGAAAATACCTTACGCCGTCGCCGTCCTTCGGGTCGGTGGACACGACCGTCGGGGGCTCATCCATCGGTAATTCTGCGATCGACGCGTCCCGATCCCCGCCAGCCCCCTCCGGAGAGGTCCCCATCGCGCCAGCCGACAGCAAGAACCCCAGCCCGAAAGAAACGAAAACGAAGAGAAACCGTCTTCCCGTCGACATGCTCCCTCCCTCCGCGAGAAATCCGCCGCGGAAACTCTCTCGCGTACGACGCCTACGGCGTCGATCCGGCGGGAGATCTCCGCAGCGTCTCCCGGACGCGCGCGGCGACGTCGGCCGGGAGGCCGCCCTGCTCGACCAGATCTTCCTCCGACGCCTTGATGATATTCTCAACGCTCCCAAATCTCAAGAAGAGCCGCTTCTTGCGCGCCGCGCCGATTCCCGGGATCTTGTCCAACACGGAAAACCGCACCTCGGCCTCGCGCCGCCCCCGGTGGTACGAGACGGCGAAGCGGTGGACCTCGTCGCGCACGCGCATAAGGAAATGCGTCACGGGAGAATCCGCGGGCAAAGGGAGCGGCTCGGATGCCCCCGGGAAATAGATCCTTTCCTCCTTCTCTCCCCGCGCCTTCGCCAGGCCGACCACGTCCGGGATCGCGACGCCCGCCGCCGCCATTCCGCAAAGGGCCGAGGATATCTGCCCCTTTCCCCCGTCGATCAAGACGAGATCGGGGAGCGGACTCTCCTCCCGGACGGCCTTCCGGTAGCGGCGCGCCACGATCTCCTCCATCATCGCGAAGTCGTCGGCGCCCGATACTGTCTTTATCCTGAACCGCAGGTACTCATCCTTCTTCGGCCGGTCGTCCTCCCAGACGATCATGGCGCCGACGGCCTCGGCCCCGTGGATGTTCGAGACATCGAACGCCTCGACCCGCCGCGGAAGGCGCGAGAGCCCCAGGTACCCCATGACCTCCTTCGCCAGATCTTTCCCGGCCTCCCCCCGCTGGGTCCGAGAGGAGAGCGCGGCCCGCGCGTTCTCTTCGGCCATCTGGACGAGGCGGCGCTTCCGCCCTCTGCGCGGGGAAAAGAGCCGGACCGGCGATCCCGCATTCCGCGCCAAGTACTCGGCCAGAACCGGAACGTCCGGAGGAAGCACAGGAACGAGGACCTCCTTTGGAGCCGGCGCCGCTTCGCGGTAGATCTGAGGCAGGAGACCGCTCAGGAGCGCGGCATCGTCCCGGTCCCCGACGTCGGCCAGGAACACCTCCCGGCGCCCCAACAGCCGCCCGCCCCGCACGTAGAGGACCTGAATATCAGCGGCCGTCCCCTCGCGCGCGATCCCGATCACGTCCTGGTCCTCCAGCGTGGGCGAGACGACGACCTGCTTCGCCAGGACCTTCTCGATCCGGTCCAGCCGGTCCCGGATCTCCGCCGCTTCCTCGAACCGTAGCGCGTCCGCCGCCTCCCGCATCTGGGAGCGGAGGGACGATAGAAGGTCCTTGCTTCGCCCTTCCAGGAAAAGCCTCGCCTGCCGGGCGGCTTCCCCGTAACCCCCGCGGTACGCCTGGGCACAGCACGGCCCGAGACATCGCCCAATCTCGTACTCGACGCAGGGACGCGGCGACTTCCCGTCGATGGGCCCGGCGCACGTCGCCAGGGGGAAGAGCTTCTGCATGTATTCCAGGGTCTCGCGCATCGCCCCGGCCGCCGTGTACGGGCCGAAATAGGCCGCCCCGTCCCGCGTCACGCGGCGCACGACGGTCAGACGCGGGTACGGCTCCTGGACGGAGAAACGCAAGTACGGATAGGTCTTGTCGTCGCGGAGAAGAACGTTGAAGCGCGGCCGGTGCTTCTTGATGAGGTTCCCTTCGAGGATGAGCGCGTCGACCTCGGAGGGAGCCACGATGAACTCAAGGTCCCGGACCTGGGAAACCAGCGCGCGGGTCCGGTCGGCCAAATCGGCGCCGGCCTGGAAGTAGCTCCGCACCCGGCCCCGGAGCGACTTCGCCTTCCCGACGTAGAGCACCTGCCCGCGCTCGCCCTTGAACAGATAGACCCCCGGCTTGGCCGGGAGGGTTGCAAGGACCGAATTCAGGGACCCGGCTTCAAGTCCCATCATTGACCGATTGACCGATTTACCCATTCACCGATTCACCAATTCACCCATTCACCGATTGACCGATTTACTCCCTCACCCCAAGAGCAAGTTCCTGGCCGCGGAGCTCCCGGATCCGGTCGCGGAGCACCGCCGCGCGTTCGAAATCCATATTCTGCGCCGCTTTCCTCATCTCTTTCGAGAGCGACCGGACGAGGGCCGGGATCTCGTCGGCGGGAACGTACCTCTCGCGCGCCTCCGCCGCGCCCGCCTCCTCCGGCACGGACACGGTGACGTAGTCGGCCTCCGAGATGGCCCGCAGTGCCGAAGGAATCCCCTTACGGATCGTTTCCGGCGTGATCCCGTTCGCCGCGTTGTACGCCGCCTGGATCGCCCGCCGCCGCTCCGTCTCGCCGATGGCCGCCCGCATCGACCCGGTCATCGTGTCGGCGTAGAAGATCACTTCCCCGCCCACGTTCCGGGCCGCGCGCCCGGACGTCTGGATGAGCGACCGCTCGGACCGGAGGAACCCTTCCTTGTCGGCGTCGAGGATCGCAACCAGGGAAACTTCCGGAAGGTCGAGTCCCTCGCGCAGGAGGTTGATCCCGACGAGGACGTCGAACGATCCGAGGCGAAGCTCGCGGAGGATCTCCATCCGCTCCAGCGTGTCGATGTCGGAATGAAGGTACCGCACCCGGACGCCCAAACCGGCGAAATAGTCCGTGAGGTTCTCGGCCGTCTTCTTCGTGAGCGTCGTGACGAGAACCCGCTCGCCCCGCTCCGCGCGCTTGCGGACCTCGTTCAGCAGGTCGTCCACCTGCCCCTTCGCGGGCCGGACAAGGATCGGCGGATCCATGAGCCCGGTCGGCCGGATCACCTGTTCGATCACGCGCCCCCCGGCCTTCTTCATCTCGTAAGGGCCGGGCGTCGCCGAGACGTACACGACCTGCCCGACGATCCCCTCCCATTCCTGGAACGAAAGGGGACGGTTGTCGAGGGCGGACGGAAGCCGGAAACCGTACTCGACGAGCGTCGTCTTCCGCGACCGGTCGCCTTGGTACATCCCGCCGATCTGGGGGACCGTGATATGGCTCTCGTCCACGACGACGAGGAAGTCCCGCGGGAAGTAGTCGATCAGCGTCGGCGGCGGCTCGCCCGGCGCCCGTCCCGTCAGGTGGCGGGAGTAGTTCTCGATCCCGTGGCAGTAGCCGACCTCGCGGAGCATCTCCAGGTCGAAGTTCGTCCTCTGTTCGAGTCGCTGGGCCTCAAGGAGCTTGCCCGCGGTCTCCAACTGCCTCAGGCGGTCTCCCATCTCCACGCGGATGGCGTCGATCGCGCGGTCCAGCCGGCCGCGCGACGTGACATAGTGCGAGTTCGGGTAGACGGCGACCCTCGAAAGGGCGCGCACCGGCTCGCGGCGGAGGGCGTCCAGCTCGTGGATCGCCTCCACCGTGTCGCCGAAGAACTCGATCCGGATGATCCGGTCCTCCGCCCCCGCCGGGTGGACCTCCAGAACGTCCCCCTTGGCGCGGAACGTGCCGCGCATGAGTTCCACGTCGTTCCGGGCGTACTGGATCTCCACCAGCTTCCGCAGGACGGCGTCCCGGTCGGCTTCCTGGCCCGTCTGGAGCGTGAGCAGGAGATTGGAATAGTCCTCGGGCGAACCGAGGCCGTAGATGCAAGAGACCGAGGCCACGATGATCACGTCGGTCCGCTCGAAGAGGGACGCCGTGGCCGCGTGGCGCATCCGGTCGATCTCCTCGTTGATCGACGAGTCTTTCTCGATGTACGTGTCGGACTGCGGGATGTAGGCTTCCGGCTGGTAGTAGTCGTAGTACGAGACGAAGTAGTGGACGGCGTTGTGCGGAAAGAACCCCTTGAACTCGTTGTAGAGCTGGGCCGCCAGCGTCTTGTTGGGCGCCATGACGAGCGTCGGGCGCTGGACGTTCGCGATAACGGAGGCCATCGTGAACGTCTTCCCAGACCCCGTGACGCCCAGGAGGACCTGGTCCCTCTCTCCCCCCGCGAGCCCGTCCGTCAGGGCCGCGATCGCCATCGGCTGGTCCCCGCGCGGGACGTATTCCGACACAAGCTCGAAGCGGAAGTCGGCGCGTTCGCGATCCGTGGCGCGATTCATGGCCC
>MHEK01000052.1:11429-11627 GCA_001803795.1 Nitrospirae bacterium RBG_16_64_22 | reverse complement strand
CGTACGTCTCGATCGGCGTCCCGGAGCAGACCTGGCGCGGGAGGACGGGCTCAGCGCCGAAACGACGAAGGAGGGCGATCGCCGCGTCTCCCACGCCGTCGTCGAAATAGTTTCCCGCGCACCCGTGGAAGTACGCGACGCTTCCCTTGGCGCCCCCTTCCTCCGTCAGAGAGGCGTATCGTTCCCGTAGAGTCCGCC
>MHEK01000052.1:9361-11401 GCA_001803795.1 Nitrospirae bacterium RBG_16_64_22 | reverse complement strand
GCCCTCGGCGAAAGCTTCCTGAAATAGGCCCGGGAGGCGGCCTCCACCAGAACGCGGCCGGGCCGGTTGTCCCAGAGAAGGCGCGTTCGGGCGGCCGTTTTGACGAGACCCTCGAACAGCCGGGGCCTCTCCGCCTGAAGGCGGAAGAGCCGCCCGATGGCCGGATCCGGCCGGCGCGCGCGGCGTTCCAGGACGAGGGCCGAGACATCCACGCCCGCCGGACAGACCACGCGGCACGACTTGCAGTTGAGGCAGGCAGAGACGACCGGCTCCGCTTCGTCGGCAAGAGATGCATCGGTGAGGAGCGTGTACCACCCCCGCGCACCCATCGTCTCGGTCGTACGGACGTCGTGGACCGGGCAGACGGTGTTGCACTTCCCGCAAGCGGCGCACGGCTGAACGAGGCGGGCGATATCGACCGATTCCGTGAACGGGACGTCGGAGAGCTTGACGCCGGGATTGAGGAAGCCGCCGGGATCGAACGCGCTCTTGATCCGGACGAAGAGGTCGTACACCTGGGGGCCGTACAGGTCGCGCAGGAACTCCGCCCGAACGCGCCCGTCGCCGTGCTCGCCGCAGATCGAGCCGCCGAACTTGTCGATCACGATCCGGTGGATCTCGCCGTAGATTCGAACCATTTTCTGGAAGTCGGCAGGGTCAGCCAGGTTGAGGAGCGGGTTGATGTGGGCGTTCCCGTCGCCGATATGGCCGTACAAAGCGACGGGCACGTCCATTCCCCGGAAGTATTCCTCGAGGTACTCGATCAGCTCGGGAAGCCTCTCGGCCGCCACGACCACGTCGTCCACGAAGTTGACCGGCTTCCTGCCGCCGCCGTAACGGTAGAGCGTGGGGTAAATCGCCTTCCGCGCCCGCCAGAGAAGCGCCCTGGCCTCGGGGTCCGTCGCCGTCTGGGCCGGGGCCGCAAGGTCGTAAGCCCGAACGATCCCGTCCAGAACGCGGGCCACGTCCTCGATCGGCTCCTGGTCCAGATCGACGAGGAGCATGGCGCCGGCGTCCGAAGGAATATCAAAACGCTCCCGACCGATCAGGTCGAGCGTGTTCCCGTCCAGCATCTCGAGAGCGGACGGGCGGAGAGAGAGGATCCTTCCGACGGCCGGACCGACCTCCGCGAGCCGCCGAAAGAAGACCAGGACCGTCGCCGTGCGGGCCGGGCGCGGAACCAGGCGGAGCACAGCTTCCGTCACGATCCCGAGCGTCCCCTCGCTTCCGACGAACAGCTTGTGGAGGTCGAACCGCCCGCCGGCGATCCCGTCCGCCAGGTCGAAGAGGTTGTAGCCGGCCGAGTTCTTGGAGACACCGATCCGGCGGGACCGAATCGGCGCGGCATTATCCCGGACGATCTCGAACGCCGTCCGGATTTCGGGCCGCTCGGCCAGAAGCCGGCGGAATTCCGGCTCGTCCAGGGCAAAGGACCGCGCCTCGATCGCCGCCCCGTGGTGGAGGACTACCCGGAGGGAGGAGACGTTGTCCTTCACGGCGCCGTACTTGACCGTCCGCGGACCGGCCGAGTTGTTCGCAATCATCCCGCCCAGACGGCAGACGTCGCCGCTGGAGGGATCGGGGGCAAACATGAGTCCGAGCGGTTCCAGGTCCCGCTCCAACTCAGCGCAGACGATCCCGGGCTGAACGCGGGCTTCCCGTCGATCCGCGTCGACGGAAAGGAGCCGTCCCATGCGCGAGAGTTCCAGAACGATTCCCGGCCCAAGAGCGTTCCCGGTCAGGTTCGTCCCCGCCGTCCTCGCCGTCAGGGGGATCCCCCGCTGACGGCAGAAAGCCAGGGCGCGAACGACGTCCGCCTCGCCCTCGGCAATGACGACGGCCTCGGGATCGACCCGGTAGATGGAGGCGTCCACGGAATAGGCCCGCCGGCTTGCGGCGTCGGTCCCGGTTTTCTCCGGCCCGAAGGAAGAGACGAGTTCCGCCGGGAAACGGCGGGGCTCACGGCTGGAACTGGACATGGTCGCGATTCTACCAGAGCGGGTTCGCAGGTTGCTGAGAAACAGTCCCGCAGGGCGGGAC
>MHEK01000052.1:1105-9299 GCA_001803795.1 Nitrospirae bacterium RBG_16_64_22 | reverse complement strand
AGCGATTTGAAAGACTTGCGCGAATTCACTTCGAGCAAGTCGTGGCTGAAAAAGCCATGGATGGACTTTTTCAGCATCCAGTTAAGTCCGCGCCAGAACGAGGGAACCGCGTCGTCGCGGGCTTGAAGGGTCCGGCCCTTGACAGGCGGGAGGGCGTGATTAAATAGGAATCAGACCTTCGGAGGAAGCCCGCTTGGAAGGGCGAAACGCGCACAGCGAATCGGCCGTGGATTCATCGCCTCAAGCGGGCGGGTTCTTCCGAGTTGAAATAGTTTTTTGGGGTGGAAGCGGGGTCCGTCGAAAGACCCCCATGCGGTCAGGAGGTGAACTGTCATGACACTCGTCAAGTGGGAACCGTGGAGAGACATTCAGCTTCTTCGGGACCGCTTCGACCGTCTCTTTGGTGAGCCGTTTCTCCCGGTGACGGAGGCCGAGGGGCGGATCTACGCGGAGTGGATCCCGGCGGTGGACATGTACGAAGACGCCGAGAAGATGGAGTTCACGGCAGAGCTTCCCGGAATGGAGATGAAGGACATCGAAGTCAAGATCGAGGACGAGACCCTTCGGATCTCCGGCGAACGGAAGCTCGAGAACGAGGAACACCGCGAGAACTACCATCGGGTCGAGCGGGTCTACGGCGCGTTCCACCGGATGATTACACTGCCCAAGACGGTGGAGACCGAGAAGGTGACGGCGGTCTACGACAAGGGCGTCTTGAGAGTCACTCTTCCGAAGAAGGAAGAGGTCAAGCCCAAGAAGATCGACATCGTGGTGAAGGGCTGACGCGGGCTCAAGACGCTTGATTCGGGGGGGGGCGCCGCCCCCCCCTTCTTTTGTCCCCCGGGAGCGGCAGGATCCCCATCGAGTCGAGATCGGGGATCGACGTGCGAAGGAACGCGCGTAGATTTCTGAGGATCCGCGCTTCGAGTTGGCGCGCGCGCTCCCGGCTGATCTTGAACCTGCTTCCGACCTCCTGGAGTGTCTTGGGGGGATCGGCGACGATCCGCTCCATGAGGATGACCCGGTCACGCTCGGACAGGGCGCCCGCGAACTCGGCCAGCTTCCGGCGGAACAGATCGGCGAACTGCCGTTTGGCCAGCGTCTCGTCCGCCCCGTCCCCCGGCGAGGGCAGGAGGTCTCCCAGGCTGGTGTCGCTGTCCGCCCGGATCGGCTGATCGATCGGCACCTCCCAGCTTCCGAGACGGGCGTCCATCTCGATCACGTCCTTCTCCCGAACGTCCAGCTTCTCGGCGAGGAGCTTCGGCCCCGCCTCGAAACCCTGGGCTTCGAGCCGCCTCTGCTCCTTCCGGAGATTGTAGAAGAGCTTCCGCTGGGCCTGAGTCGTTCCGATCCGGACGAGCCGCCAGTTGGCCAGGATGTACCGGAGGATGTACGCGCGGATCCACCAGGAGGCGTAGGTGTTGAGCCGAATCCCCCGGTGGGGGTCGAACTTCTTGAGGGACTGGAGAAGACCCACGTTTCCTTCCTGGATCAGATCCAGGATCGGCATGCCGGTCTGCCGGTATTCCATGGCAATGATGACGGAGACCCGCAGGCTGGCCAGGATCAGGCGGGCCCCCGCCTCCCTGTCCTCATGCTCGCGGTAGAGGACGGCCAGGCGGTGCTCTTCTTCGCGCGTCAGATGGGGCGCGCGGCGGACCTCCGCGAGGTAGTGGACCAGGGGATCGTAGACCGCGACCTCCCCCTCGGCCCGCTCCTGCTCGACAAGGTCCAGATCAGCGGCCGGTTCTGGAACCGGTTCGGGAGCTGACTCGGGGGCCAACTCGGGAGGAAGATTTTCCGCCTCGAGGGCGGAGATCTCCAGATCGATGTCGATAGGTTCTTCCGGCAAGGACAAGACCTCACGCGTCGGTTCGGCCGGGAAAGGCGGCCGGGATGGCGGAAATGATACAGGAACGGCCTTCGCCGCCACAAGGCAGTCCTTGACAGTCCGTCCTTGACAAACGGGGGACCCTTCG
This sequence comes from Nitrospirae bacterium RBG_16_64_22, assembly GCA_001803795.1. GTDB lineage: Bacteria > Nitrospirota > RBG-16-64-22 > RBG-16-64-22 > RBG-16-64-22 > RBG-16-64-22. The sequence continues at coordinate 7,320 of MHEK01000052.1, read as the reverse complement.
ACTAATCTCCCGCCCGTTTCCAGCCTTCGTGTCAACCTGTCTCCGCGCGTCCCTGACCCATCCCGGCGCGGGCCGGAAGGAGAGAGCCGTGTTCCGGTTTTTCCCGAGAGAAGAGAAATTCTTCGATCTGTTCATCGACGCCGCGGAGAACATCCGCGCCGGGGCCCGTCTGTTCAAGGACATGATGGACCGGGGCGAGGTGTCCGAGCGGGTGGTCCGGGAGATCTTCGAGATCGAGCACAAGGGAGACCTCATCACCCACGACATCATCAAGAAGCTGAACACGACGTTCATCACGCCCATCGACCGGGAGGACATCTACGCGCTCGCGGCCGCCCTGGACGACGTCATCGACCTGATCGAAGCCTCGGCCGACCGGCTCATCCTCTTCAAGATCCAGCGGCCGACCGTCGAGGCCGTGGCCATGGCCGACTATCTCCACCGGGCGACGTCGGAGATCGTCACCGGCGTGACGCTCCTCAAGGAAAAGAAGTTCACGAACGAGTCGTGCATCGAGATCAACCGCCTCGAGAACGAGGTCGACCGGATTCACAAGGAGGCCATCGCCCGCCTCTTCGACGTCGAGAAGGACCCCGTCACGATCCTCAAGTGGAAGGAGATCTACGAAACGATCGAAGACGCCACCGACCGCTGCGAGGACGTGGCCAACATCCTTGAAGGGGTCGTCCTTAAACATGCCTGACTCGTTCGTCCTCCTTCTCCTGGTCGTCCTCCTCGCCATCGCATTCGAGTTCGTCAACGGCTTCCACGACGCGGCAAACGCCATCGCGACGTCGGTCTCCACGCGCGTGCTCTCGCCGCGGACGGCGATCATCATGGCCGCCGTCCTCAACCTCGCGGGCGCCCTCTCCGGAACGGCCGTCGCGAAGGCGGTGGGCGCCGGCCTCGTCTCGCCGGTCGCCGTCACGCAGATCACGATCGTCTCCGCTCTGCTCTCGGCCATCCTCTGGGACCTCCTGACCTGGTATTTCGGCCTTCCGACCTCTTCTTCCCACGCATTGATGGCTTCCATCGTCGGGGCGGGGATCGCCACGGCGGGAAGGAACGTCCTCATCTGGAGCGGGATCGAGAAGGTCCTCTACGGTCTCGTCCTGTCTCCCCTCATCGGGTTCCTTATCGCCTTCTTCTTCATGGTCGCGCTCGTGCGGATATTTCAGCGCCGGGCGCCCGCCACGGTCACGGCGAAATTCTCGAAGCTCCAGATCGTCTCGGCGGCTTACATGGCCTTCTCTCACGGGTCGAACGACGGACAGAAGACGATGGGGATCGTCGCGATGGCCCTCGTGTCGTACTACGGCCTCAAGACGTTCGAAGTCCCGGTATGGGTCATTCTGACGTGCGCCCTGGCAATCGCGCTCGGCACGGCGGCCGGCGGCTGGCGGATCATCAAGACGCTCGGCGTGGGGCTCGTCCACCTGCGGCCGATCCACGGGTTCGCCGCCGAGGCGACGGCCGGAACGGTCATCGAGATCGCGACGCGGATCGGGCTCCCCATCTCCACGACCCACACGATCTCATCGTCCGTCATGGGCGTGGGGGCATCCAAGCGCCTCTCGGCCGTCCGGTGGGGGATCGGGGGAGACATCGTCATGGCGTGGATCCTCACCCTGCCCGCGTGCGTCGGCCTCGCGTGGGGGATATGCACGGGCCTGACGGCTGTCCTCGGCTGACCCGCGACACGGAGAAGAAATGATCCCGACGATCGAATGGAAAGACGGCCTCATCCGGATGCTCGATCAGACGAAACTCCCGACGGAAATCGTATACGTCGACTGCCGCGACGTCGAAATGGTCGCCCGGGGAATCCGGGACCTCTGGATCCGCGGCGCGCCGGCCATCGGGATCGCGGCCGCGATGGGGGTGGCCCTTGGGGCGCGGGAGATCCGCGCCGATTCCTTCGACGCCTTCTACGAGGAGATCGAGCAGATAGCGTTCAAGCTCGGGGCAACCCGGCCGACGGCCGTGAACCTCTTCTGGGCGCTGGACCGGATGAAAGCGTACGTCCGCGGCCGCCGGGAGGACGGGATCGCGAAGATCAAGGAAGGGCTCGTCCGCGAGGCCCAGGCGATCCTGGATGAAGACATAGCCGTCAACAGGGCGATGGGGGCCTTCGGAGCCGAGTTTCTCCGTGATGGCGACACCGTCCTCACGCACTGCAACGCCGGCTCGCTCGCGACCGGAGGATACGGCACGGCCCTGGGCGTCATCCGGTCAGCCGTCGAGGCGGGAAAGCGCATCCGCGTCTACGCCGACGAGACCCGGCCGATCCTTCAAGGGGCGCGGCTCACGGCGTGGGAGCTCATGCAGGACAAGATCCCCGTCACGCTCATCACGGACAACATGGCGGGATGGATGATGAAGCAGGGGAAGATCGACGCCGTCATCGTCGGCACCGACCGGACGGTGGCCAACGGCGACGTGGCGAACAAGATCGGGACGTACTCCGTCGCCGTCCTCGCCCGCCACCACCGGATCCCGTTCTACGTGGCCGCCCCGACCTCGACCATCGACCTGACGATCGCCTCGGGAGACCTGATCCCGATCGAACAGCGGAACGGCCGGGAGATCACGCACGTTTTCGGCAGGACCCAGATCGCCCCGGACGGCGCCGCCACCGAGAACCCGGCGTTCGACGTGACGCCCGCCCGCCTCATCACCGGGATCGTCACGGAGAAAGGCGTCTTCCGCCCCCGCGACATCCGCAAACTCGGCGACCCGAACGTCGACCTCGACGCCGTCCGCCTGCGCCCGTAGCGGAATTTAGGCGGGCACGGTGTGCCGCCCTACGACCGGGTGATTGGACGAATTTCGTAGGGCGGGTCACCGGACTCGCCTGATAATAGGAGAAGGAATTAAAAATTGAAAATTTGCAATTGGAAGGCAAGCAACGAAAAACCGGACAACGAAAGCCGGCGAGGAACGGGATGAGTCTTCGGCAATTTACAATTTGAAATTTACAATTTACAATTTCCAATATGGTTATTAAAACACGACACTAGATCTTCAGCTCCTGCTGAACGATGGAGGGTTCGGAGTCGTCGGGTTCCTCTTCGGCCGAGGGGCCCATGCCGCGGACCGGGCGGGCCTGCTTGATGAGGCGGGAGACCGCCCGGAAGATCTCCGTGTCCGCCTTCCCGAGCAGCTCGAAGATCGCGGCCTCCGTCGTCGTGAGGACGCCTCCCGCCCGCTCGATCTTCCGGATCCCGTACTCCCAGTCGATCTCGTGGCGGGAGCAGACGGCGTCCACGGGAACATGGACGTCGTGCCCCCGGTAGATCAGGTCGAGCGCCGTCTGGGCCACGCAGACGTGGGCCTCCATCCCCGCCAGGACGACGCGCTTGGTGCCCGTCCGCTTGAGCGCCGACAGGAAGGCTTCCACGCCGCAGCAGTTGAACGTCGTTTTCTCGATGGGCGCGGTCTTGAGAAGGGACGCGACCTCCGGGACCGTCCGCCCCAGTCCCTTCGGATATTGCTCCGTGTGGATGATCGGGATGCCGAGGCGGTTGGCGGTCTGGATGAGGAGGACGATGTTCTGGACGACCCCTTGTCGGCGGCGCATGGCGGCGGCCAGGCGCTCCTGGGTATCCACCAGGACGAGACTCGCGTGGTTGGGCAACAGCAGGAGCCGGTGCGGCATGACGTCCTTCCTTTCCTGCCTCCGCCCGAGGCGGGCGGAAACGCCTACTCGCAGGGTGCTGAAAAACTCTTCTTTCAGCACCCTGCGGTGCGGTACAGGGATGTGCCGCCATTTTTCGAACACGCAAGTGTTCGAAAAATGGAGCGAGCCTAGGACATGCGCCTAGGCGAAGCGGGCTGAAAAAGGCCAGGGAAGGGCTTTTTCAGCATCCTGTTAGATCATCGAAACGACCCGCGGGATTGCCTCGTCCCGCGGAACCCGATGCACCGTCCCGGTTCTCCTCTCCTTGATCTCCACCATCCCCTCCGCCAGCCCTTTCTCCCCGACGACGACGCGCAGCGGAATTCCGATAAGGTCGGCGTCCTTGAACTTGACGCCCGCCCTCTCGTCCCGGTCGTCGATCGCGGCCTCGACTCCCCCGCCCAGAAGCCCCCGGTAGATATCCTCGGCCGCCGTCCGGCTCGCCTCGTGCCGGACATTGAGCGGGAGCACAAGGACGGAGAACGGCGCGAGCGGCAGGGGCCAGACGATCCCGTCGGCGTCGTTGTTCTGCTCGATCGCCGCCGCCGCCGTCCGCCCCACCCCGATTCCGTAGCACCCCATGACGAAGGGACGCTCCTTCCCGTCCTCGTCCAGAAAGGTCGCCCCCATCGCCTCGCTGTATTTCGCGCCGAGCTTGAAGACGTGCCCGACTTCGATCCCACGGTCGATCCGGAGCGCCCCGCTCTCGCAGCGGGGGCAGCGGTCCCCCGCGCGGACGCGGTTGAGGTCCGCGTACAATGATACCGCAAAATCGCGTCCCGGATTCACGTTGACGAGGTGGGTATCCGCCGCGTTCCCGCCCGCGACGGCGTTGACCATCCCCTCGACGAGGCGGTCCGCGACGATCCGGACGCCGGACAGCCCCACGGGGCCGGCGAAGCCGACGGGGGCCCCCGTCACTCTTTCCGTGACGGCCGCGTCGGCCAGAGCGACGGCCTGACAACCGAGGGCGCGGCTCAGCTTGACCTCGTTCAGGTCGTGGTCGCCCCGGATGAGGACGGCGGCCGGCGCGCCGTCGGCCACGACGATCAGCGTCTTGATCAGGCGCCGGGGATCGACCCCCAGCAGACCCGAGACCTCCTCCACGCTCTTCTTCCCCGGCGTCGGGACGGACTCCACGGGGCGCGCAGCCTCGCGGCTCGGCTCCCCAGGGGAGGCGCTCGCGGCCGCGCCCCAGCCGACCGGGAGGCCGTGGTGCCGGCTCTCCGCCTTCTCGACGTTCGCCGCGTAGTCGCACGAATTGCACGAGGCGATCTCGTCCTCGCCCGTCTCGGCCAGCACCATGAACTCGTGGGAGAACGAACCCCCGATCGCTCCCGTGTCGGCTTCAACGGCGCGGAACGTGAGACCGCACCGGGCGAAGATCCGCTTGTACGTCTCGACCATGACGCCGTATTCCCGCTCGGCGTCGGCCTCGTCCCGGTGAAAGGAGTAGGCGTCCTTCATGATGAACTCCCGCCCCCGCATGAGGCCGAAGCGGGGCCGCCGCTCGTCGCGGAACTTGGTCTGGATCTGGTAGAGGTTGACGGGAAGCTGGCGGTACGAGCGGACCTCCTTCCGGACGACGTCCGTGACGACTTCCTCGTGCGTCGGCCCGAAGCAAAAATCGCGGTCGTGCCTGTCCTTGAGACGGAGAAGCTCCTTGCCGTACAGGTCCCACCGGCCGCTCTCCCGCCACAGCTCGGCCGGGACGACGACGGGCATCAGGATCTCCTGCGCCCCCGCTCCGTTCATCTCCTCCCGGACGATCTGCGAGACTTTCTGGATCACGCGGAGGCCGAGCGGGAGATAGGTGTAGATGCCGGCGGCGACCTTCCGGATCATGCCGGCGCGAAGCATGAGCTTGTGGCTGACGACCTCGGCTTCGGCGGGCGTTTCTTTGATGGTGGGAGCGAGGAGCCGGGAATACCGCACGCGGTCGAGCTTCCTTTCAGGCCGAAAGGGCTTGCCCGGAGAAACCCTCTGGACAAGGAGGATCCCCCGCGGTTCGGAGGGGCCACGGGCTTGGAAATCGAAGCGCCCGCAAGCCAACGGATCGCAGGCGCAAATCCGTTAATTCATAACAAACAAAGCGATAAAAGTCAAACGCCTGGAAAAATGCGGCCCCTCCGCCGGCCAGTTGAAGAACCCCGCCTTAAAAGGCGGGGATTCTCCGACCTCTAAGGTACTTTGCATTATTTGCATTCGTGCGCCTTGACCCCGCCCCAAGGGGCGGGGATTGCGGCGCACTTTACGGTTCGCGAGTGTCTCCACCTCCCTCGGAATCCGGAGATCGACGCTGTCGAATTTCTTTACGCTTTCCCATGCCCCATGAACCCCTCGGAGTCCAATGCCGAAAGTAACAAAACCCAAGTCTTTCAACATGTTCCGGCGTTTCTGAGCGCCCAGGCCCGCTGAAAAAGGTGTCGGAAGACCTTACACCGGCTAATCGGGGCCTGGAAAACTCCTTTTGTTTCAGCATGTTACAAGCACCATTTCTTGGCATGAAATCTGCGAGCATTAATGGATCGGTTCA
>MHEK01000052.1:0-1093 GCA_001803795.1 Nitrospirae bacterium RBG_16_64_22 | reverse complement strand
TGGATCGGTTCACCATCCACCCTCAACGGCTGTGCCCGTCGAACGAGCGGCGTCATCGGGACGTTCGGGTTCGCCCGGTGGGGGCTATGATCGGGCTTAAAAAGCCAGGAAGGAGAAAGTCCATAAAGGAGACCCGTTGATAGGCATGTTTTGTGGGTGTGATCGTGGAATCGGTCCGGCATCTATGGAGGGATGGTCATGAAAAAAATATGGACGGTTACGGGCATCACTCTGTTCGTTCTCCTCACCAGTGTCCCTGCCTTCGCCCTCTCTTTCAACCAGATATTCGTCTTTGGGGACAGCCTGTCGGACGACGGAAACGCTTATCTCCTTACGGGCGGCCTGAATCCCCCTAGCCCACCTTACGCTCAGCGGTTTTCCAACGGGCCGGTGGCGGTCGAGTACCTTGCCGCCTGGATGGGCGTCGGCCTATCGCCTTCGGTGCTCGGGGGGAACGACTACGCCGTGGGAGGCGCGACGACGGGCACGGGGAGCGCAATCGGGCTCTGGGGGACGGGAATCAAGAAACAGGTGAGCGCCTTCACAACGGCGCATCCATCGTTCGATCCCGACCATACGCTCTTCGTCGTCTGGGGAGGCCCCAACGACTTCCTCCTCAGCCCGTTCCCTTGGACGGTCAACTCGGCGGTCAATAACCTGGCCGCATCGATCACCGCCTTGGCCGGCGCTGGTGCCGAGCATATTCTTGTGCCAAACATGATGGACTTGGGCGCGACGCCTCTCGCGGACCTGCTGGGTGTCCAGATCTATCTGAATTCGCTGACAAAGAGCTTCAACAAAGCGCTGGCGAAGAAGCTCAACTCACTGGACGCCCTGCTCGCGGCGGACATCATTCCCTTCGACACGTTTTCGGCATTGAACGCCGTGCTCGCGAACCCGTCCGCCTACGGCTTCACAAATGTGAACGACGCCTGTTTGTACACTCCGGCCTGCACGAATCCGGACACCTTCCTCTTCTGGGATCTGGTCCATCCGACTACGTATACGCACGCGCTTCTCGCAAACCAGTTCGCCTCCGTGATCTCGAACCCTGAGCCGGAGACCCTGATCCTTCTTCTCATGGGCATGGCCG
>MHEK01000051.1:25242-39307 GCA_001803795.1 Nitrospirae bacterium RBG_16_64_22 | reverse complement strand
CGAGCTTGCAGAGCAACGCAAGCCGCTGGTCATCACCCAGAACGGGGAGGCCAAGGCCGTGCTTCAGGATGTCGCGTCCTACGAGGAAACCCAGGAGACGATGGCGATGCTCAAGATCCTCGCCCTCGGCAATCGCCAGATCGAGGAAGGCAGGGTTGTGTCGGCCAAGGTCGCTCTCAAGCGCCTTCGTGAGAAAAAGGCGCGTGGCTGATGCGATTCGAGGTGCTGTTGACCGAGGATGCGGCGCGGGACCTCGAGGAAATCCACGACTACATCAACGAACACGATGAGTCCGTCAAGGCGGACACCGTGCTCGAACGCCTGGAATCTGCGCTCGAAAGCCTTGCCACGACCCCCGGCCGCGGTTCTTACCCGAAAGAGCTCCTGGCGCTTGGCATTCGCGAGTACCGCCAGACGTTTTTCAAGCCATACCGCATGATCTATCGAATCGGGGGGCGGCGCGTCTACGTTTATCTCATTGCCGACGGACGGCGGGACATGCAGACGTTGCTCGCACGACGGCTGTTCGGGACGTGACAAGTTCGTACCCATTGCCCCGAAAGCAGGCTGCTGAAAAACAGTCCCGCAGGGCGGGACGTGCGGTGCAGGGATGCACCGCCAAATCGCGAATATTTGAAGTCGAGCGATTTGAAAGACTTGCGCGAATTCACTTCGCGCAAGTCGTGGCTGAAAAAGCCATGGATGGACTTTTTCAGCTTCCTGATAGACGAAGTTCGGATCTTCTTGCGGCCGAGGTTGCGCCCCGAACCCGCGATTTCCGCGAGGGCGCGACACGTGCTTGCGCCGGGAGGGGGGGTGTGGTAAATTCCGCGCATGTCGCGCGTCGTTGCAGTGATCCCGGCCCGGTACGCCTCCACTCGTCTTCCCGGAAAGCCTCTGGCCGACATTCATGGTTCTCCCATGGTCGTCTGGGTCGCCCGCGCGGCGGAGCAGGCCCGCGGGGTGGACGAGGTGCTGGTGGCGACCGACCATGCGGCTGTCGCGGCCGCGGCGGAGGCGGCGGGGTTCCGGGCCGTGATGACGTCTCCCGATATTCCGTCGGGCACGGACCGGGTCGCGGGGGTCGTCCGGCGTCATCCCGCCGATATTGCGATCAACGTCCAGGGCGACGAACCGATGATTTCTTCCGAAGCGATCGAGACGCTGGCCGGCCTGATGCGCTCCGATGCGTCGATTAGAATGGCGACGCTCGCCCGTCCGTCGGCCGATCCCTCCCTCTTCTCGAACCCGAACGTCGTCAAGGTCGTCCGCGACGCGCGGGGGGACGCTCTCTACTTTTCCCGCGCGCCGATCCCGTGGCCGCGCGAGGGGGAGACCCCGCCGTTCCTCGTCCACCTGGGGATCTACGCCTACCGTTCGGAGACGCTCTTCGAGGTCTCGGCCCTGCCTCCCTCTTTCCTCGAACAGACCGAGAAGCTCGAACAGCTCAGGGCACTGGAGGCGGGGATCAAGATCCGCGTGGCCCAAACGACGTGCGAGTCGATCGGCGTCGACACGCCGGAAGACCTTGAGCGCGTCCGCGGCATCCTCTCGGCGGAAGGGTCCCGCCTCTCCGGGGCGGGAGCGGCCCGTCCCGCGCGGAGCCAAGGATGACTAAGTTCGTCTTCGTAACGGGGGGCGTTGTCTCGTCGCTCGGAAAGGGTCTCGCGTCCGCGTCGATCGGCACGCTCCTCGAGGCCCGTGGGTTCAAGGTGAGCCTGCAGAAGCTCGATCCCTACATCAACATCGATCCGGGGACGATGAGCCCGTACCAGCACGGCGAGGTCTTCGTGACGGACGACGGCGCGGAGACCGACTTGGACCTTGGGCACTACGAGCGGTACACGACCGTCCGCATGGGGAAAGAGAACAACTACACGACGGGCCGCATCTATTTCGAGGTCATCAGCAAGGAGCGGCGGGGCGACTACCTGGGCGGCACGGTCCAGGTGATCCCGCACATCACGGACGAGATCAAGCGCGCGATCGTCTCGGCCGGGGCGGGGGCCGACGTCCACATCGTGGAGATCGGCGGCACGGTCGGCGACATCGAGAGCCTTCCGTTCCTGGAGGCCATCCGCCAGATCCAGTTCGACGTCGGGAAGGAGAACGTCTGCTACGTCCATCTCACGCTCGTCCCGTACATTGCCGCGGCCGAGGAGCTCAAGACGAAGCCGACCCAGCACTCCGTCCGCGAGATCCGGGCCATCGGGATCCAGCCGGACATTCTCCTCTGCCGGACCGACCGGTTCCTCTCGCCGGAGATGAAGAAGAAGATCTCCCTCTTCTGCAACCTGAGCGTCGAGGCGGTGATCACGGCCAAGGACGTCGAGACGATCTACGAAGTCCCGCTCGTTCTTCACGGGGAGGGGCTCGATACCCAGGTGACGAGGGTCCTGGGGCTCAAGTCGGAGGAACCGGACCTCTCGTCCTGGGACGTGGTCGTGAGGGGGATCAAGTCTCCCGGCCGGGGGCGGGTGACGATCGGACTGGTCGGGAAGTACGTCGAGTTGAAGGAGTCTTACAAGAGCCTGATCGAGGCGCTGACCCACGGCGGACTCGCGAGCGACGCCGGCGTGGACCTGGCCTGGGTGGACGCGGAGGAGATCGAGCGGAGCGGAGCGGCGCGGTCGCTCACGGGCGTCGACGGGATCCTCGTCCCGGGGGGGTTCGGCGTCCGCGGCATCGAGGGGAAGGTCGCGGCGGCCCGCCACGCGCGCCAGAGCGGGGTCCCGTTCCTCGGGATCTGCCTGGGGATGCAGTGCGCGGTCATCGAGATTGCCCGCGACCTGCTCGGTCTGCCGGCGGCGAACTCCCTCGAGTTCGACGAGGCGACGCCGGACCCGGTCATCTATCTCATGGAGGAGTGGTGGGACTACCGGAGGAACGAGACCGTCCGGCGAAGCCGCGAGTCCGCCAAGGGCGGGACAATGCGGCTGGGCGCCTATCCCTGCCGGATCAAGCCGGGGACGCTGGCCCGCGAGGTGTACGGGGCCGAGGAGATCTCCGAGCGGCATCGCCACCGTTACGAGTTCAACAACGCCTACCGCGAAGCGCTCGAGAAAGCGGGGCTGACGATCTCGGGAACGTCCCCGGACGGAAGCCTCGTCGAGATCGTCGAGTTCCGGCCGCATCCGTGGTTCCTGGCCTGCCAGTTCCATCCGGAGTTCCAGTCGCGTCCCCGGCGGCCGCACCCCCTCTTCGCCGGTTTCATCGGCGCCGCGTGGCGGCATCGCCGCGGACTCGCGGCGGGCGGCGATCGGCTCATGGAGCCCGCGGCATCCGAGAGGGGTCCGGTCCGAAGGACTCCGGACTCCTTCGGAGGAGAGGGTCGCGGTTGATCCCGGTCGCGCCGGTCGCTTGCGGGTCCGTCGTCGTGGGCGGGGGCGGTCCCCTGGCGCTGATCGCCGGTCCGTGCGTGATCGAGAGCGAAGAGCACGCCTGGCGGATGGCCGGGCGCCTCAAGGAGACGGCGGAGCGGGAAGGGTTCCCGTTCATCTTCAAGGCTTCCTACGACAAGGCGAACCGCTCGTCGATCCGCTCGTTCCGGGGCCCGGGACTCGCGGAGGGACTGCGGATCCTCGGGCGGATCCGCGAGGGACTCGGCGTTCCCGTCCTGTCGGACGTCCACCGGTTCGAGGAGATCGGGCCGGCGGCGGCCGTCCTGGACGTCATCCAGGTCCCCGCGTTCCTCTGCCGGCAGACCGATTTCCTTCTGGAGGCGGCCCGGACGGGCCGGACCGTCAACGTCAAGAAGGGACAGTTCATGGCCCCCTGGGACATCGGAAACGTCGTGGAGAAGATCGCGTCGACGGGAAACGGAAAGATCCTCCTGACGGAGCGCGGGGCGTCGTTCGGCTACAACAACCTCGTGGCGGACATGCGGTCGCTGGTCGTCCTCCGTCGGACGGGATATCCCGTCGTGTTCGACGCGACGCACTCGGTCCAGCTCCCCGGCGGGGCCGGGGACCGCTCGGCGGGCGACCGCGAGTTCGCCGCGCCTCTGGCGCGGGCGGCGGCGGCCGTGGGGATCGACGCGCTCTTCCTCGAAGTTCACGACGATCCGGACCAGGCCCTGTCCGACGGTCCCAACATGGTCCGCCTCGACCGGCTCCCTTTCCTGCTGAGAGAGGTTCGCGCCGTTGACAAGGCCTTGCGGGAGGTCTCATGTCCCTGACGGCGGCCCGCCGCGTTCTGCGCATCGAGGCGGAGGCGATCCGCCGGCTCATTCCGCGCCTCGATCACCTCTTCGAGAAGGCCGTGGAGACACTCGATCAATGCCGCGGGCGCGTCGTCGTGACGGGCATGGGCAAGTCGGGGATCATCGGCCGGAAGATCGCGGCGACGCTCGCGTCCACCGGGACGCCTGCGCTGTTCCTTCACGCGGGGGAAGGGCTCCACGGCGATCTCGGCATGGTGGCCCGGGGGGACGTCCTGCTCGCCCTCTCGAACAGCGGGGAGACGGCCGAGATCATCCGCCTCCTCCCGCTCGTCCACCGGCTCCGCATCCCGGTGATCTCTTTTACAGGCGACCCTCGTTCCACGCTCGCCCGCCGGAGCCTGGTGAGCCTCGACGTGAGCGTCGAGAAGGAAGCCTGCCCGATGAACCTGGCTCCGACGGCCAGCACGACGGCGGCCCTGGCCCTGGGGGACGCGCTGGCGGTCGCTCTCCTCGAGCGGCGCGGCTTCGAGCCCGAGGACTTCGCCCGTTTCCACCCGGGGGGGAGGCTGGGCAAGCTCCTCCTCACGGTGGAGGACGTGATGCACCGGGGGCGGGAAGTTCCCGTCGTGACGGCCGACGCGCCGATGAAGAAGGCCATCGCGGAGATGACGGCGAAGAAGCTCGGGATCACGACGGTCGTCGACGGACGGGGACGGCTCGCCGGCGTCGTCACGGACGGAGACCTCCGGCGGGCGCTCGAGCGGGGGATTCCCATCGCCGACCGCACGGCGGGCGAGATCATGGGCCGGAACCCCAAGACGATTGCGAAGACGGACCTGGCGGCGCTGGCCGTGGCCCGGATGGAGGAACACCAGATTACGGCGCTGGTCATCGCCGGACGGGGCCGGAAGGTGGAAGGGATCATTCACCTTCACGATCTGATGAAGGCGGGGGTCGTGTGACGGCGCGACCTGCGCCGCAGGCGCGAATCGCCCGCGGGCCGTCTCTTCGCGCGCGGGCCGCGCGGATCCGTCTCCTGGTCCTCGACGTCGACGGCGTGTTGACCGACGGCCTGATCCGGTTCGAACCGGGAGGGGGCGAGACCAAGACGTTCCACGTGCGGGACGGCCACGGCCTGGTGGTGGCCCAGCGGGCGGGGATCGGCGTGGCGCTCGTGAGCGGACGAACGTCGCGCGCCGTGGACCTGCGGGCGAAGGAGCTCGGGATCCGGGATGTCCACCAGGGCTGCCGCGAGAAGGCGGGAACGCTCGCCCGGATTCGGCGGAAGTGGAAAGCCGGGCCCGAAGAGGTCGCCGTGATGGGGGACGATCTGGTCGATCTTCCCCTGTTCCGGGAGGCCGGACTGGCGCTCGCTGTGTCGGACGCCCCGGTCGAAGTGCGGACACGGGCCGATTGGGTCTCCCGGAGCCCCGGCGGGCGGGGGGCCGTGCGCGAGGCGGTCGAGATGCTCCTCAAGGCCCGCGGAAGTTGGGAAGCGATCGTCCGGTCGGAGGCGGAGGGAAAGCGTTGATATTCCTGCGCGGGATGCTAGAATTCGACTCAGACACCGGGCCGGGAGGATGAATCTCCCGAACCTGCTGACGTCATTGCGGCTCGTCCTGGTTCCCGTCTTCGTCGTCGTGTTCGAGGCGGGCAACCCGGCGCGCGCCGGCTTGGCCGCGGCCGTTTTCGCCGTGGCCGTCGCGACGGACTGGCTCGACGGGTACGCGGCCCGCCGGAGCGGGCAGACGACGCGGATCGGGAAGCTCCTCGATCCGATCGCGGACAAGGTCTTGATCGCGGCGGCGCTGATCATCCTCGTGGACGCGGGGCGGACAGCCTCCTGGCTGGCCGTCCTCCTGATCGGCCGCGACTTCGTCGTGACGGGCCTTCGCTTCGTGGCGGCGACGGGAGGACAGATCATCGCCGCGGACGCCGGGGGAAAGGTGAAGATGGGGGTCCAGACGGGGGCGTGCTTCCTGCTGATCGGGTCCGACGTGTTCGCCGGATTCCCGGCCGAGACGATCGGGACGCTCGGGCTCTGGGCCTCGCTGGGCCTGTCCTACTACTCGGCCGTCCGCTACGTCCGACAATACGGCGCGGCCCGTTGGCAACAGGGGGGATCGAGATCGTGAGCAGGCGGTCGGGGACTCGGATCCATCGGGCGGCATGGCTGGCGGCGGCGGTCTGGCTGGCGTTCGCTCCGCCGGCGGGGGCCGAGGCGCCGGCGGCGCCCAAGACGCTCTCGCCTGAGCTTTCGTCCCTCTGGGCGCAGCATCGCGAATCGTTCCGCGCGCCGAATCCATCCCAGACGGCGGCCGAGATCGTCCGCGCCATGCGGGAGTCCCAGCTCGACCGGGGGATCCAGTCGCTTCCGGCTTTCGCGGCCGCCCTGGTGGAGGAGGCCCGGCGCGCCGTCCGTATCCACGAGTACGAGCTGGCCGTCGACCTCCTGCGGGGAGCGAAAGACCTGGCGCCGGACTACCCGCCCGTCTATTTCCAACTGGCCCGCGTCTACTGGCTCCAGAACAAGCTGAACGCGCTCAAGGTGCTGGACGAGCTGGCGAGCGGCGTCGGGGCCATGTCGCAGAATTTCTGGTGGTCGTTCTACAAGACGGGGAACTTCGTTCTCCTGGCCATCACGGCGCTGTTCGTTTCCTTCTTCTTGGGCGCCCTCATCCTTCTGGTGCGGACGACTCCCCTGATCCGGCACGCGCTGTCGGAGGCGGTTGGCGGGCGCGTTCCGGTACTCGCGCTCGCGGCCGTGCCTTGGGTTACGGTTCTCCTCCCGGTCCTCCTCGGGTTCGGGATCGCCTGGGCGGTCATCCTGGCCGCGCTCTGGATGTGGATCTTCCTGTCGCGCAAGGAGCAGGTCGTCGTGGGGTTGTTCGTCCTGTTCCTCGCCGTGATGCCCCTGGCTCTCGACGCGCTGGCCGGCTTCGTTCTCGGCGGCTCTTCTCCCGCCGTGCGCGTGTTGAGCGAGGTCCGGGACGGGACGGTGTCGGCCGAGTCCGCCGCGTACCTTGCGCGGGCCGACGGGGTCCGGGCGAACCCGACGATCCTTCTGGCACGCGGGCTCGTGGCGAAGAGGGAAGGGCGGCTGGCGGACGCCGTCCGGGATTACGAAGCGTACGCCGCCGCGGGAGGATCTCGCCCGGCCGCCGCCAGGAACAACATGGGGAACGTCTACTACACGGCGGGCGACCTCGATCGGGCGGCCGCGGAGTACCGGGAGGCCATCCGGATCGATCCGAAGCTCGTCACGGCCCACTACAACCTGAGCCAGGTGACGCGCGAGCAGTTCCGGTTCGACGAAGGGGACCAGCTCTATATCCAGGCGCGGGAGCTCGACGCCGAGGCGGTCAGCTCGTACCGGCGGATCGCGGGCCCGCATCCGAATCGCGTGGTCGTGGACGAGAACCTGACGCTCGCGGACCTCTGGAAGGGCGTCGAAGCGTCGGGCGCGCGCCGCGTGGAAGTCTCCGAGGCGCTCTGGTCACGCTTCATGCGCGGGATCAGCCTCCAGGTCCTTCCGATCTTCACGGGCGGCCTCATCGTGCTCGTTCCCCTGCTGGGATACGCCCTCGGACGCCGGCTCTCCATCCCCTACTCCTGCCGCAAGTGCGGGCAGGTCATCTGCGACGAATGCCAGGTCGCGACGAAAGAGCGGATGTGCAGCGCCTGCCACCAGACGCTCATCACGATGGTCGGGATCGACGTGAAAGACCGCGTCCGCAAGATCCTCGAGATCCAGAAGCATCGGGAGCGGGAGTCGTTCGTCACGCGGCTTCTATCGTTCCTCCTCCCCGGCGGAGGGCACATCCTGATGGGGCGGACGGCCGTCGGGATCCTGGCTCTGTTCGTCGTTGTCCTATGGGTCCTGACCTGGCTCTTGTCCGGATCGTTCCTTGTCGTGCCGGGGGAGGTGTACCGCGAGACGACCGCCGCCGGGTACACCGTTTTTCTCCTTGTCCTGGGGTTGTTCGATCTGTTCATCGTTCGTCATGCTTACAGAATCCACCAGATGTGAGATGAGACAGGGAGAGGCTGATCGTGGCACTTGAAGGAAGCATCCGGGATTTCGGGCTCACCGACATCTTTCAGCTCATCGCCATCCAGAAGAAGTCCGGCGTCCTCGAGCTGACGAGCGATCTCGACAACATCGGGATCTATTTCTACGACGGCCGGATCGTTCGCGTCAAGGCGCTCAAGAAGGACGAGTCGATCCTTCTGGGCCAACTGCTCGTTCGATCAGGCCGGATCACGGCGCAACAGCTGAGGAAGGCGCTCGATATCCAGCGGGAAACGATGCAAAAGCTCGGATACATCCTGTCGGCGAACAACATCCTGAGCGAGAAGGACCTTCGCGAGACGCTCCACTACCAGATGCTGGAGACCGCGTACAAGGTGTTCCGGTGGAACCGCGGCCACTACAAGTTCAGCCAGGAGGTGGTCACGTTCGATCCGGCCTTGACGATCCCGATCGACCCCGAGCACGTCCTCATGGACGGCATCCGGATGATCGACGAATGGCCGATGATCGAGTCCAAGATCCGAACGTTCGACGCGGTCTACGCGCGGGTGGAGGGGATCGAGGAGAGACTCAAGCGGCCGGTGCGGGCGCCGATCGATAAGGTCGAGGCGGAGTTCAAGGCGATCGTCTCCCGGCTCGGGCCGAAGGGGCAAACGGAAGACCTCTCCGAGCTCGAGGAGGAGATTGAGGCGCCGGTCTCGCAGACCGGCCTGACGGAAGACGAGGAGATCGTTCTCTCGCTGGTCGACGGCCGCCGGGATGTTCACGAGATCATCGACGCGAGCCGGCTGGGCGAGTTCGGCGCCTGCAAGGGGCTGGCGGGGCTGTTGGACAAGAGATTCATCCAGGAGGTGGGGCGAAAGTCGAGGCCCCAGGAGGAGAAACCCGCCCGGCGGTTCGAATGGCTCGCCATCTTCGGAAACGCCGCGTTCTACGGCGTCCTCGGCGTGGGTCTGGCTCTGACGCTCCTGCTGTGGTTCGTGCGGATGGGGGGGATCCCGTCTCTCTTTGGGAGCATGTCCGACGGGACGATCCTGCCTCACGTCGCGATGAACCGTCTCGACATGCTCCGGTTTCTTGCGGAGACGCACGAGCTCCGGACCGGCCGCCCGCCGGCCGGCGTGGAGGACCTCGTGAAGGCCGGTCTTGCGCGCCGGGCGGACGGCGTCGACCCGTGGGGGCGCGCGATCCGGATCGGGCCGGCGGGGACGGGCGGGATCGTCCTGCGCTCCGTGGGACCGGACGGGACGGCCGACACGCCGGACGACATCGTTCTCGCAGTTCGAACGAGGACGGGACCGAAGAGCGAGGAACCCGGCGACGGTTCGGCGAAGCTGCCGCTTGACAAGGGGGGTCCGGTCAAGGATAATCCGCCTCCTCCGAACACCGAAGAGAGGAAACCGTGAAAGTCATTCTGAAGGAAGACATCGAGACGCTGGGAAGGGCCGGGGATCTGGTCAACGTCAAGCCCGGGTACGCCCGCAACTACCTCGTGCCGCGGGCCAAGGCCGTGGAAGCGAGCGCGGAGAACATCCGGCTGGTGGAGCACGAACGCGGCGTCGCGCGCGAGCGGATGCAGAAGATCCGCCGCGAGGCCGAGGATGTCGCCCGGCGGATCGCCGAGATGCCAATGGTCATCCGGCAGGCGGCGGGCGAGGAAGACAAGCTGTTCGGGGCCGTGACGACGCAGGACATCGCGCGGCTCCTGTCCGAGAGCGGGATCGAGATCGATCGCCGGAAAATCATGCTTGAAGAGCCGATCAAGCGCCTGGGCCAGTTCGAGATTCCCGTGAAGCTCCCGGCGGACGTGATCGGCAGACTCGTGGTCACGGTCGAACGGACCTGACCCGTCTCCCGCTTCGCCCTTTCCCGAACGGGTGCCCCCGGGGCCGAGATCCGATGCCCGACGGTTATTCCAATCCAGACCGCGTCCCTCCGCAGAACGTCGAAGCGGAACAGAGCGTCCTGGGGGCCATCCTCCTCGATAACGAGTCGCTCACCGACGTTCTGGAAATCCTGACCGATTCCGATTTCTACCGCGAATCCCACCGGAAGATCTTCCGGGGCGTCATGGCCCTGTGGGAGAAGGGCGGCGGCATCGACACCGTGACCCTGACCGACTGGCTCAGGAGCCGCGGCGAGCTCGAGTCGGCCGGGGGCGCATCGTACATCGCGAGCCTCCTGCACGACATCCCCACGGCCGCCAACATCGCCTACCACGCCCGGATCGTCCGCGAGAAAGCGGTCCTCCGCCAGCTCATCCACTCCGTGACCGACATCGCCGGCCGCGGGTACGAGGGGGCCATGGAGCTTCCCGAACTGCTCGACTACGCCGAAAAGAAGATCTTCGAGATCTCCGAGCGGAAGGTCCGTCCCTCGTTCATCGGCATGCGCGAGATCGTCAAGGACAGCTTCGAGATGATCGACCGACTGTACGAGCGCAAGGAGAGGATCACGGGCGTTCCCTCGGGGTTCACCGATCTCGATCAGTTGACGGCGGGGTTCCAGGCGGGCGACCTCATCATCGTGGCGGGACGTCCGGCCATGGGGAAGACGGCCTTCTGCGTGAACATCGCCCAGTACCTGGGGATCCACCGGCGCCTGCCCGTGGCCGTCTTCAGCCTCGAGATGGCGGCCCGCCAGCTCGTGATCCGGATGCTCTGCTCGGAGGCGCGCGTCGACGCGCACAAGCTCAAGTCCGGCTTCCTCGCCGATTCCGACTTCCCCCGCCTGGCCAACGCGGCGGGCCGGCTGTCCGAAGCCCCGATCTTCATTGACGACACGTCCTCTCCGACCATTCTCGAAATCCGCGCGAAGGCGCGCCGCCTGAAGGCCGACAAGGGGCTTGCCCTCGTCGTCGTCGATTACCTGCAACTCGTTCGCGGGCGGGCCGGCGTGGAAAACCGCGTCCAGGAGATCTCGGAGATCTCGCGGGGGCTCAAGGCCCTGGCAAAGGAACTGGACGTTCCCGTGATCGCGCTCTCTCAGCTCAACCGCGCCGTCGAGGGCCGAAACGACCGGAGGCCCCTGATGGCCGATCTGCGCGAGTCGGGCGCGATCGAGCAGGACGCCGACCTCATCATCTTCATCTACCGCGAGGAAATGTACCGGCCCGACGACGAGGAGGCCAAGGGGAAGGCCGAGATCATCGTGGCGAAACAGCGGAACGGTCCCACGGACACTGTCGAGCTCGCCTTCCTGAACACCTACACGCGTTTTGAGAACCTCTCGACCCATCGGGCGGAAGAACCGGCTTTCACCGCGTAGTCGGCGATGCGCCGACGGAAGGTTGAAGAGCAGTTCGGAGTTTGGAGTCGGGAGCGTGGAGATGAAGAGCGAGCCTCTGAACCGTTTTTCAACTCCGAACTCTGAACTCCAGGCCCTGAACTCCATCCAGCCGGCCGCCTAATCGCCTGACGCGGGTCTGTGGTATATTTCCCGCCACCCGCTTCTCTCTCTGTGGACCGAGAATAGCCGATGTCTCATCTGCACCTTCCCGACGGGGTCCTGCCGGTCTGGCTGTGGGCCGCCGGTCTGCTCGCGGCGGCCGCGATCAACGGCGCGGCTCTGTGGTTCCTGCGGGGCAAGGATCTGCGGAGGAGCGTTCCGCGGATCGGCGTCTTCGCGGGGCTGATGCTCGTGGGGATGAACCTTGAGATCGTCCCGATCGCGTACCACGTCAACCTGGCGGCGCTGGCGGGAATCGTGCTTCCTCCGGCGCACGCCGTGGTCGCCGTGACGCTCGTCAACCTGACGCTCGCCACGATGGGTCACGGCGGCGTCACCGTCACGGGCGTCAATGCCACCCTCCTGTCGATCGAGGCGCTCTCGGCCGGATTGATCTACCGCCTCGCGCGCCGCATGGTTCAGCCGGGGAAGGCCGCAGCCGCCTCGACTTTCGGATCGCTCATCCTTTCGACGGGCGCGGCGCTGGGGGTCATCGCGGCGGGGGGAATCGACCTGGGGGTCGTCGGGGAGTGGGGAGGTCTCCTGGGTTCGCGGCCGGGGGGCGCCGGTTTCCGCCTGGGGGACTTCGCCGCCCTTCTCCTTCCGCTGGCCGCGGTCGGATGGGTCATCGAGACGGTCGTCTCCGCCTCGCTCGTTCGCTTCCTCGTTCAGGTGCGTCCGCATCTGATCGAACCGCCGCCCCGCAAGGCGGGGCCATGACGAGGTTCGATCTCGGGCGCATCGACTATCACGCCACGCAGCGGCGGAGCCTGATGCACGCCGCCTCGCCGCAGGCCAAGCTTTTGTCGCTGGCCCTCCTCATCGGGTCGGTCGTCGTGACGACCCGGGTCGACGTGCTGGTCGTCCTGGCCGCCGGCGCGCTCCTCCTCGCCCTCGCCTCCCGCGCGCCGGTCCGCGATCTCGCGAGTCTCGCCCTCTTCCCCGTTCTCCTGGCCTCGCTCCTGGCGTTGAGTCAGATCCGGGGCGGCTGGACTCTCCCGGCTCTCATCATGCTCAAGGTGTTGACCGTGTCGCTGGGGACGCTGTCGGTCGTCCTCTGCACGCCCTACCACGAGATTTTCCATCTGGTCAATCACTGCCTGCCGGCGCTTCTCGCCGACTCCCTCCTGATGGCGTACAGGACGTTCTTCATTCTCCTCGACCGCGCGGGACGGGTGTGGGGGACGCTGAGGCTTCGCGGCGGCTGGCAGGCGGCGCATCCGGTCCGGTCGCTTCGGAACGCGGCGAACGTGCTGGGGCTCCTGGTCGTGGACGCGGCCGACCGGGTGCAGAACCTCTACGATGTCATGCGCGTCCGGGGATACCGCGCGGGGACGATCCAGCGTCACGTGTGGGTGGGCTGGCGTCCGTGGAACCTCCCGCCCCTCGCCCTCACGTCGGTCATGCTGTTTGTCTCCCTGGGGGGAGAGGACCTCCTTCCGTTTACGCTTCAGCCGTTCACGGCCGGCCTGCTGGCGGCCGGGGCCATTCTCTTGTGGCTGAGTCAGGAGGCGCGGTGGAACCGATCATCCGCGTAAGCTGTATCCGGCACACCTATCCGGACCGTACGAGCGTCCACTTGTGCGGACTCGACTTCGTCGTGCCGCGGGGCCGGCGGGTCGTCGTCCTGGGGCCGAACGGATCGGGCAAGACGACGCTCCTCTCTCACATCCTGGGGCTCCTCGCGCCCGACGAGGGGACCGTTCGCGTTCTCGGTGTCGATCCGGCCCGCGAGTTCTCCCGGATCCGCGAGCGGATCGGCGTCGTGTTTCAGAACGTCGACCAGCAGATCATCGGGCCGACGGTCTACGACGACGTCTCGTTCTCGCCCCGGAACTACGGATACACGGAGAAAGAGACGGAGCGAATGGCGGACGAGATCATGGACGATCTGGGGATCGCCCCGCTTCGGGACAAGATCTGCCATTACCTGTCGGGGGGCGAGAAGAGGAAGGTCGCCCTGGCGGGCGCGCTCGTCCTCCGGCCGGACCTCCTTGTCCTGGACGAGCCGTTCGAGGGGCTCGACCCGAGGTCGAAGGGCGACCTGGTCGCATTGCTGGGCCGCATCCACCGGGAACGGGGGATGACGATCGTCCTGTCGACGCACGACATCAACATTGTTCCGCCGATGGCCGACGAGGTCTATCTCCTCGCCGCCGGCGGCGAGATCAGGCACCGGGGAAAGCCCGCGGAGATCTTCGCGGAGCCCGCCCGTCTGCGCGAGGTGAACCTGGAAGCGCCCATTCTCACCGAGGTCTTCCAGGGACTCAGAGAGCGGGGGATTCGGGTCTCGATTCCGATCACGCCGTCCGAGGCCATCGAGAGCCTGCTCGCGCTCCTGAAGGAGGGGCGGGGAGAGGGGATGGGGTGAAGATAGATTATCATAAAAACCGCAGTTCACTCACCGCAGAGGACGCGGAGTC
>MHEK01000051.1:0-25215 GCA_001803795.1 Nitrospirae bacterium RBG_16_64_22 | reverse complement strand
GAGAGCGGGGGATTCGGGTCTCGATTCCGATCACGCCGTCCGAGGCCATCGAGAGCCTGCTCGCGCTCCTGAAGGAGGGGCGGGGGTGAAGATATTGGAAATTGGAAATTGTAAATTGCAAATTGAAAATTGGAAATTCTGAAAGGGAAAGACGGCGGTAACTTTACTGGTTTGGGGAACCATGCTATAGTTGTGCCAATATCATGAAGCATGGTGTCATTCTGATAAACGAACAACGTCTCAAGTGGGTTTTCCTGGCTCTCCTGGCCGTTGTCCTGGCCGCGGCCGTCTCGTACCTTGGCAAGACGGCCCCTACCGCCCGACCCGAGGCATCCTCCAATCCGTCGGGTCCAACGCAGGCCGAGTCGGCCATGCAGGGTTTCAGGTTCGCCCAGGATGAGAAGAATTCGTCCTGGAACCTGGAGGCGCGGTCGGCCGAGATCGGAGACGGAGGGCGGACGGCAAAGCTTTCGGACGTGCGGGTGATCGTCCGGAATTCCGACGGGTGGCAGGTGACGGCGACCGGCGCGCAGGGCGTCGTCGGGCTGGAGACGAAGGACATGGAGATCTCGGGCGGCGTCCGGGCCGTTTCGAGCGATGGGTACACGTTCGTCACGGACCGGCTCAAGTGGTCGGCGCGCGATCAGACTTTGACGACCGAGCAAAAGGTCGAAATGGACGGACCCGCCGTGATCGTGCGGGGAACGGGACTCGTCGTCCACGCGGCGACGAAGCGGGTGCAGGTCCTGAGGGACGTGGAGACCACGTTCAAACCATGAGCCGACGCTCTGCCATCCTTGTCCTTGCGGTTCTGTTCTCCGGCCAGGCGGTTCTTGCGTCGTCGTCCGCAGCCGAAGAGGGCGCGATGGAGGACCGCGTGACGCGGATCGAGGCCGAGGGGGGCGTCCGGATGGTCCAGGACGGGCGGCGCGCCGTCGCCGACCGGGCCGTCTACGAACGGGCGGAGGAGAAAGTCGTGCTTACCGGGAACCCGAAGGTCTGGGAGGACAAGAACGTCGTCTCCGGTCGGGAGATCACCGTTTTCCTGGACGAAGACCGGAGCGAGGTCAAGGAGGACGTCCGCGTCATCCTCTACCCGCGCGACGAAGAGAAGCCTTCCGAGACGCCCAAGAAGCCCCGCTCCAGCGAGAAAAAGAAAGTCCCCCTGGTCGTAACGTCCCGGTCGATGACCGCGGATCAGACGAAAAGCCAGATCATCTTCGAGAACGACGTCGTCGTCCGGCGGAGCGACATGACGCTGACCGCTGACCGAGTGACGGTGTTCTACGAATAGCCCCTGACGAGACATGATCGTCGCTCCCAACACGACATCCGAAGGGGTTCTTCCGCCCCGCCATGAGGGCGGGGCAAGGCATTCTCTCGAGGTGAAGGACCTCCGGAAGACGTACAGGGGCCGGGCCGTCGTGGACGGCGTGTCCCTGGGTCTTGCGTCGGGCGAGATCGTGGGCCTCCTGGGGCCGAACGGGGCCGGCAAGACGACGACGTTCTACATGGTCGTGGGGCTGGCCCGGCCGGACCAGGGCTCGGTCCTGTACGACGGGCGGGATGTCACCGTCCTGCCGATGTACCGCCGGGCCCGGATGGGGATCGGCTATCTTCCCCAGGAGCCGTCGATCTTCCGGAAGATGGCCGTCGAGGAGAACATCCTCGCCGTCCTCGAGATGCTTCCCCTTTCGCCCGAGGGGCGGCGGGCCCGCCTGGCCGATCTCCTGGAGGACCTGGGGATTGCCCATCTGGCGCGGCACAGGGCGTATGCCCTCTCGGGCGGGGAGCGCCGCCGGGTCGAGATCGCGCGGGCGCTGGCCCTTTCGCCCGAGTTTATCCTGCTCGACGAGCCGTTCGCCGGGATCGATCCGATCACCGTTTCGGAGATCCAGAAGATCGTGGCGCGCCTCAGGTCGCGCGGAATCGGCGTGTTCATCACGGACCATAACGTGGCGGCGACGCTCAAGATCACGGACAGGGCCTACATCATCAACGAGGGGAAGATCCTCAAGGAAGGGACGCCGGCGGAGATTGCGGCGAGCGCCCAGGTCCGGGCGGCGTATCTGGGCGAGGATTTTTCGCTGTAGGCGGGTGAATGGTTGAATGGGTGAATAGGTGAATGGGGAAGGGCAGGAAGAGAGCGAGTCCTCCCATTTTCTTCCGCTTCACCGATTAACCGCTTCACCGATTAACCGATTGACCGATTCACCGATATACCGACTCACCGATTCACCGTTTTCGGGGTTTGACAGTGGCTCTTGAAGCGCGTCTCGATCTGAAGCTTTCGCAGAAGTTGATCATGACGCCACAGCTCCAGCTGGCGATCCGGCTTCTCCGTCTCTCGCACCTCGAGTTGACGGAGGCCATTACGCAGGAGCTGACGGAGAACCCGTGCCTCGAGGAGACCGCGATCGAGTTGGAGGAGGGCGACGCGGTCGCTGAGAAGACGGAGGACGCCGCCGAGGGAGAAAGCGAGTCATCGGCCGAACGGGAAGCGCCGGGGGGAGAGGCGGGAGAAGACGGGGCGGGGAGCGCGGCTGGGGTCGAGGGCGGTCGGAGCGACGAGAGCGATGCTCCCATCATTGAAACCCGGTGGGACGAGTATTTCGAGGAACGGGCGAGCGACGGGCGGGACCTCGGATACATGGGGCCGGACCGGGACGAGGATCTGCCGTCGTACGACCGCACGCTGGCGAACCGGGAGACTCTGACCGATCACCTGCTCTGGCAGGTGCGGCTCACGGAGGCGAGCCCGTCCCAGCGCGAGGCTTGCGAGGCCGTCATCGGGAACCTGGATGAAAACGGCTACCTCGATGCTTCCGTGGAGGACCTGGTCAAGCTGACGGGACAGAATCCGGAAGAGATCGAGGCGGCCATCCGCGTCGTCCAGGGGTTCGATCCGCCGGGAGTCGGCGCCCGGACGCTGGCCGAATGCCTCCTTCTCCAGCTTCCCGCGCTCGGTCTTTGCGGAACGCTGGTCGAGGCGGTCGTTCGGGACCACTTGGCGGATCTGGAGAGGAAGAGGTACGACCGGATTGCGAAGGTCCAGCGGACGACGGTCGAGGCCGTCCTCGAGGCCGCCAAGACGCTCGCCCGTCTTGAGCCCTGTCCGGGCCGCCCCTTCGACCACGCGACCCCGACGTACGTCGTCCCGGACGTCCACATCGTGAAGGAGGAAGACCGGTTGATCATCCTCCTGAACGAAGACGGCATCCCCGCGCTCCACATCTCCGGCTTCTACAAGGACCTGATGCGCCAGAAGGTGCTCCCTCCGGACGAGCGCGGATACCTGGAGGATCGCTACCGGTCGGCCCAGTGGTTCATCAAGTCGATCCAACAGCGGAACAGGACGATCTACCGGGTGACGGAGAGCATCCTCAAGTTCCAGCGGGACTTTTTCGACTACGGGATCCGCTACCTCAGGCCGCTCGTCCTTCGGGACGTGGCCGAGGACGTCGGGATGCACGAGTCGACGATCAGCCGGGTCACGGCCACCAAGTACATGAGCACCCCGCGGGGGCTCCTTGCCTTCAAGTTCTTCTTTTCGAGCGGGCTCGCGTCGTCATCAGGCGTCGATGTCTCGTCCGTTTCGGTCCGGGACATGATCCAGAAGATCATCCAGAAAGAGCCGACGGACCGCCCTTTGGCCGACCAGTCGATCGAAGAGATTCTGAGAAAACAGGGGATCGAGATCGCCCGGCGGACCGTGGCGAAGTACCGCGGGGAGCTAGGCATCCCCACCGCGGGCCGGCGAAGGGTCCGCGTGCCGGTTCCGAAGCAGTCGTCCCCGGAGGCGGGGGCTGAGAATTGAAAATTGGAGATTGTAAATTGTAAATTGGAAATCGAAAATCGGAGATCGGAGGACATTGGAGAGGCGTGAGGAGCAAGTCGGGGCCCGGGACGGCCTTTCAACCTAGAAAAAGCAGTTGAACCGCGGAGCACGCAGAGAACGCAAAGGAGTGTCAGGGATTGGAAGACACATCGACATCACCGGGCAGGTGAGCATCAAAACCGCCCGAAAAGATGTTCCTCCGCGGACTCCGCGTCCTCTGCGGTGAATGAACTGCGGTTTTTAGGTTAAATGGTGATGGAGGGTTGACGGTGCGCTCGGTGACGGAGGAATGCCGGTCGGATCTCATTCTGGCCGGGCTCAAGGGGCGGACGCGGGAAGAGGTCCTGATGGAGCTGGCCTCCTGTCTGGTCAGGGCGGGAATCGTCAAGGAAGAAGGGCCCCTGGTCGAAGCTCTGCTGGCGCGGGAAGACCTCGGCAGCACGGGCGTGGGCGACGGCGTGGCGATTCCGCATGCCCGTGTCGCTGCCATCGAGCATCCGGTCCTGGTCGTCGGCCGGTCGACGCAGGGAGTCGATTTCAGGTCGCTGGACGGCAAGCCCGCCGACCTCTTTTTCCTGATCCTGACGCCCGATGGCAAGACGGGCGAGTATCTCCAGGCACTGGCTCAAATCTCGCGCCTCCTGAGACGGGCGGCGCTCAGGGAGGCCCTCCGGCGTGCGGATTCAGCCGAGTCGATCCTCAAGGTCCTCAAAGAGTCCTCCGAAGAAAGCTGATCGGCCGGTCCGGCAGGCCGCGGCTGAAGCGACGCGGACGGTCAGCGGGACGTGCGTCGTCGTTGACGGGACAGGCGTCCTCCTGACCGGGCCGTCCGGCATCGGGAAGAGCGAGACGGCGCTGGCCCTGGTTTCGATGGGGCACCGGTTCGTGGCGGATGACGTCGTCCGCGTTCGCGCGGGCAGGGACGGCCGGATCTTTGGGAGCGGTTTCGCGCCCGCGCATCCGGTCATCGAGATTCGAGGTCTCGGCGTCCTGGACATCTCGCGCGTCTACGGGGCGCGTTCGGTTGCCGGTGAGGCGGGCATGGATCTGGTCGTCGAGCTCGTTCCCGCCGAGGAATGGGCGGCGTCCGATCCCTTGACCGGGATCCGCCCCGTCCGGCTCGCCGGGCGCGACGTTGCGGGCGTGCGGATCCCCGTCTCGCCCGGGCGCAGTCTTCCCGTCCTGGTGGAAGCGGCCGTCCGATCGTTCCGTCTCTACCGGCGGGGGGCCGATCCGTCCGGCGGGTTCGGCCGTTCGCTGGAGCGGAAGCTCGCGCGGGGACGAAGGAGCAAGTGACGTGCGGATTGTAATCGTCAGCGGCCTCTCGGGGGCGGGTAAGAGCCACGCCATCCGGGTCCTGGAGGACCTGGGGTTCTACTGCGTCGACAACCTTCCGGTGATGCTGTTGGCGACGTTCGCGGACCTCTGCCGGCAGTCTTCGCACGAGATTTCGAAGGCGGCGCTGGGCGTTGATATCCGGGAGCGGGAGTTTCTGAAGGAGCTTCCGGCATCGGTGAGACTTCTCACGCAGAAGGGGAACCACGTGGACCTGGTCTATCTCGAAGCGTCGGACGAGGTGTTGGTCCGGCGCTTCCGCGAGTCCCGCCGGCCGCATCCGCTGGGGATCGACATCCCGCTTGCGGAGGGGATCGCGCGGGAAAGAGCCGTCCTGGCCGAGATCCGGAGCGCGGCGGACCTCGTGATCGACACGTCCAGCCTGAGCGTGAGGCGGCTGCGGGAGATGATCGAGGAGTACATGGGCCGGGTCGGGGCGGAGCGCGGGATGCAGGTGAGCCTCCTTTCCTTCGGCTACAAGTTCGGCGTTCCGAACGACGCCGACGTCGTTCTTGATCTGCGTTTTCTTCCCAACCCGTTCTTCGTCGAGGGCCTGAGGGACCTGACCGGGAACGATCCGTCGGTGTCTTCGTACGTCCTCGACCGGCCTGAGACCTCCGAGTTTCTGGACCGCCTGCGGTCGTTCCTCGACTACCTTCTGCCGCTCTACCAGCAGGAGGGGAAGTCGTACCTGACGATTGCGCTGGGATGCACGGGGGGCCAGCACCGGTCGGTCGCCGTGGTCAACCGGCTGGCCGGCGAGATGAGCGGCCGGGGCCGGTCGGTCGTCGTTCGCCACCGCGACCTTTCCCCCGCGGAAGCGGGACGCGAGGCGGAGGCGGGGCGGTGACGGGCGTGATCCTTGTCTGTCACGGCGATCTGGGACGCCAGCTCGTGAAGGTGGCCGAATCGATCGTGGGCGAGTCCAGCCCCGTACGGGTCGTCTCGATCTCCCAGGAGCGGGCGGCCATGGAGGTCGCGCGGAAGGAGATCGAACAGGCGATCCGCGCCGCCGATTCGGGCGGCGGCGTCCTCATCCTCACGGACATGTTCGGGGGGACGCCGTCCAACTTCGCCCTTTCTTTTCTGGCGGACGACAAGGTGGAGGTGGTGACGGGCGTGAATCTCCCCATGCTGATCAAGGCCCTGTCCCATCGGGAGAGGCGCTCCGTCCGGGACTTGGCAGGACTCGTGCGCGACGCCGGCGTCTCCAGCATCATCGTCGCGTCGACGCTCATCGCGCCGGTCGAGGGCGGCTCGTGATCCGGCGCGCCGTCCGGGTGAGAAACCGGCTGGGGATTCACGCCCGGGCCGCGGCGGCGATCGTCCAGAGGGCCAACCGGTTCCAGTCGGACGTCGCGATCGAGCGAAACGGAGCCCGCGTGAACGGGAAGTCGATCCTGGGGATCATGATGCTCGCGGCCGCGGCGGGCACGGAGATCGTCATAACGGCCGAGGGGCCGGACGCGCACGAAGCCGTGACGGCGATCGTCGATCTGGTCGAGGACCGCTTCGGGGAGCCCGAGTGATGGCGGCCGGACCGCGAAAGGAAGTCCTCTCGGGCGTCGGCGTTTCTCCTGGGATCGTTACCGGGACGGCTTACATCCTCGCCCGCGAGCGGATGAGCGTCAACCGGCGCGACCTCCGCCCGGAAGACGTCCCGGTCGAGACGGCCCGGTTCAAACGGGCGGTCTCCACGTCGAAGGACCAGCTCGAGGACGTCCGGCAGAGGGCGACGCACGCCATCGGCCGGGAGCACGCCTATATCATCGACACGCACATCCTTATCCTGGAGGACCGGGCCCTGATAAACGGCACGCTCCAGGAGATCCAGTCCTCGCGCGTGAACGCGGAGTGGGCGCTCACGAGGGTCGCCGGAGATTTTATCAAGATCTTCGAGCAGATCGACGACGAGTACCTCCGCAACCGCCGCGCGGACGTGGAGCACGTCGTGGAGAGGATCCTCCGGAACCTTCTAGGGAACCAGGCGGAGGGCGTTCCCGACCTTCCCCACGCCGTCATCATCGTCGCCCACGATCTCACGCCGTCGGACACGCTTCAACTCAAGCGGGAGCAGGTCGTCGGGTTCGTCACGGACATCGGAGGACGGACCTCCCACACGGCGATCATGGCGCGTTCGCTCGAGATCCCGGCCGTCGTGGCCCTCGGGGACGCGACGGGACGGATCAAGAACGGCGATCCGGTGATTCTGGACGGAACGCGGGGCATCGTCGTCCTGAACCCCGACCCGGGGACGTTCCTCGAGTACCTGGAGCGTCAGCGGCGGTACGTCACGCACGACCGGGAGCTCGGGAAGCTCCGCGACATGCCCGCCCGTACCGTGGACGGATGCGAGGTCCGCCTGCTGGCGAACCTGGACGTTCCGGACGACGTCGAGAGCGTGATCGAGCACGGCGCGGCGGGGATCGGCCTGTTCCGCACCGAGTTCCTCTACATGAACCGGCCGACCCTGCCGACGGAGGAGGAGCAGTTCGAGGCCTACCGCAAGGTGGCGGAAAGGCTCTATCCCCACCCGGTCGTCTTCCGGACGCTGGACGTCGGCTCCGACAAGATCGCGGACGCGGTGGAGAGGCGTCCGGAGGCCAACCCCGCCCTCGGACTCCGGGCCATCCGCCTTTGCCTGAAGAATATCGACCTGTTCCGGACACAGCTCCGGGCGATCCTTCGGGCGTCGGCCTACGGCGACGCGCGGATCCTCTTTCCGATGATCTCCGGCCTGGACGAACTGAGGCTGGCGAAGTACATCCTCGAGGAGGTCCGGCGGGAAATGGTCGAGGAGGAGATCCCGTTCAAGGAGGACATCAAGGTCGGCGCCATGATCGAGATCCCTTCCGCCGCCGTCATCGCGGACCTGATCGCCGGCGAGGCCGATTTCTTTTCGGTGGGGACGAACGACCTGATCCAGTACGCGATGGCCATCGACCGTCAGAACGAAAACGTCGCGTACCTGTACGAACCGCTGCATCCGGCGGTCCTCCGCCTCGTCCGGCACATCGTGGAGAGCGGCCGCGCGGCGGGGATCCCCGTGTCGATGTGCGGAGAGATGGCGGGTGATCCGCTGTTCTCGGTCATCCTCCTGGGCCTCGGGTTCGACGAGCTGTCGATGATCGGGCTGTCGGTTCCGAGGGTCAAGAAGATCATCCGGTCCGTCACGATGGACGAGGCCCGCATGCTGGTGACGCGGGCGCTCGACTGCAAGACGGCGGCGGAAGCCCAGGAGACGGTCTACGCCTTCATGCGCGCCCGCTTCCCGGAGGAGATCACGTCGGAGGGAGAACAGATATTCCAGCCGTGAGGCCGCCCAGAATGCTGTGTGCGTGGCGACCTTCCGCCCCGCCTCGTTCATGGTCCGGGCTGCGACCCGTCCCGCTTACTCACGACGAGTCCCCAGTTCCCCGACGCACGCCACTGCATTTCGAACAACTCCCTTGGAAGAATCATGTTTGCCATTCTGCCGGAATGTGCGATCACGCTTTCCGTTCCGGCGTCGTACCCCACGACGACGGCGTAGTGCCGCAGGGCGGTAAGGGGGAGGCCGGCGTCGATGAGGACGATGACGGGGTTCCCTTGCCTCAGCTCGCGGAGAAGAGATGGAAAGCCGCCCTCGTGGATCCGGCTTTCGAAGCCCTGCGTCCTGGGGTAGAGGAGGAGATCGACCGTGAGCGTTCCCTTGAGATCCGGGAGATAGATCTCGGAGGCGATCAGGTCCGGGGGGACGGGGCGGCCGCGGAAAGCCATGACCATGGCGAGGGCGGCGGGACCGCACCGTTCCGGCTCCTGGGGAAAGAACGGAACGCCCGCGATATAGACGCCCCGGGCGGGGTCCCGCTGGATCTGTCTGGAGAGCGCATCGCCGGAGAGAAGCGGCGCGCATGAGGCAAGGAGAAGAAGCGCCGGCGCAAGGAGCCGCCCCCGCCCATTCACCCGTTTGCCCATTGACCGGGTCCCTACGATATGTGAACCCTCTTCCCCGAGAAATAGAGGTACATGAGGAAAGCGATAATCAGGACGAGGACGAGGACCGCGGCCCCGTCGCCGCCGGCCTCGACCCCGCCCGACGCAGAGATGTTCGCGGCGATTGCGTGGATATCGTCCGGCGTCAGGACGTCGAGCCTCGCCTGGATCTCCTCGGGCCCGAGGCCCAGGGCGGCCAGCCTCTCGCGGACGACTTGGTTCTCAAGGGCCGACTGAAGGAGGGCGCGGTCCGCCTCGAGCTCGGCGGGCGACGGGACCGGGGCCGCGAGGCCGGCGGCGGGGACGAGGGCCCAGAAGGCCAGGACGAAGAATACGATCCATGCAGTGCGAAAGAAGGTTCCGGAACGTCTCATCGGGTGTTCCCCCCTTGAAAATATGAAGATCGAGACCGCGTTCGGTCCAACCGTCGAAAATTCTAGCGTTCGCGGGGGTCAGAGACAAGCGGAAATCTCGATTGTTTCTTGACACGTTTCCGACGAATGTGATAAATAACTCCGTGTTTTAGGGCACTTACACATTCGTCCTTGTCGAGACGAATTGAGACCAAGGGATCCCGCCGCATCGATGCCGCCTGACAGACCCACTGTCGCCGAGATCAACCTCGATTCCCTGTCGCACAATCTTGAGCAAGTCCGACTCCGCGTCGGCTCATCCGCCGAGATCCTGGCCGTCGTGAAGGCCAACGCCTACGGACACGGGGCCGTTCCCGTGGCGCGCAGGCTGGCCTCGGATGGAGTCGCGATGCTTGGCGTTGCGACGGTCGAGGAAGGGATCGAGCTCCGTGAGGCGGGAATCGAGGCTCCCGTCCTCATTCTGGGAGGGATCTTCGGAGAGGACTTGACGGCTGTGGCCGCTTTCCACTTTCGCCCGGTTGTCTACACGAGGGAGGTCCTTCGTCCCTTGTCCGAGGCGGCGCTCGCGGCCGGGACCGAGATCGATGTCCACGTCAAAGTGGACACGGGAATGGGCCGGCTGGGGACGACTCTGGACGATCTGCCGGGTCTCCTCGCCGCGATCGCCCGGACGCCTGGTGTCAGGGCCGAAGGGATCATGACCCATTTCGCGGAAGCGGACCTCGCGGACCCCGAATTTGCCCGCCTGCAGATGGCCCTGCTCGACCGGGCGGTCCGGATGCTCCGGGAAAACGGCATGTCGCCCCGGTACGTCCATGCCGCCAATTCGGCGGCGATCGTGACGCTTCCCGAGTCTCACCAGACGCTGGTCCGCCCGGGGATCGCGCTCTACGGATACCTTCCCTCTCCCGTCCTCTCATTTCCGGCGCCGCTCGAGCCGGTGATGTCGTTCAAAACGAAGGTTGTCTTCATCAAGACGGTCCCAGGCGGCACGCCCATTTCCTACGGACGGACATTCGTGACCAAGCGGACGAGCCGCATCGGGACGATTCCCGCGGGATACGCCGACGGGTTCGACCGGCGTCTGTCGAACCGGGGCGAGGTCCTCGTGGCGGGCCGGCGGGCCCCCGTCGTCGGCCGCGTCTGCATGGACCTCGCGATGATCGACCTGACGGACATTCCGGAGGCGCGCGCGGGGAACGAAGCGGTCCTCATCGGCGGGCAGACGGGTCCGGACGGAACGGCCGGCTTCATCGGGGCGGACGAGATGGCTTCCTGGATGGGGACGATCCCTTACGACGTCCTGTGCGGAATCGGCCCTCGGGTGCCGCGGCGGATCGTGGGCGGGATGCGCCGGGCGGGCGCCCCCGCCGGATACGCGGGAGCCGCCGCCGAGTGAGCGAAGCGAAGGCATTCCTTCGCGCGGACGGGTTCGTCGCCGTCGCCCGGTTCTTCGTCGAGGCGGTGGGGACGGTGGGTGTCGCTTTCCTCGAGGAAGCGGGACGGATCGTCACCCTCCTCTACCAGACCTTGCGGTGGTCCGTTCGCCCTCCATTCGATCTCCGGAACGTCCTGCGCCAGTGCGAGGCGATCGGCGTCAATTCCATGCCGGTGATCCTGATCACGGCCGTCTTCACGGGAATGGTGCTGGCGTACCAGAGCTACACGGGGTTCAAGCGGTTCAACGCCGAGTCGCTGGTGGGAACGGTCGTCGCCCTCTCGATGACCCGGGAGCTGGGGCCGGTGCTCACGGCCCTCGTGCTGGCCGGACGCGCGGGCGCGGCCATGGCCGCCGAGCTCGGGACGATGAAGGTGACCGAGCAGATCGACGCCCTGCTCACGCTTGCGACCAATCCGGTCAAGTACCTGATCGCCCCCCGCTTCCTGGCGACCGTCGTCATGCTCCCGGCGCTCACGGTGGTTGCCGACCTCCTGGGGATCATCGGCGGGTATTTCGTGGGCGTGAACGTCCTGGACGCGAATCCCACCGTCTACATCCGGCGGACGACCGAGTACCTGAAGGTCGACGACATCGTGAACGGGCTCATCAAGGCGGCCGTCTTCGGCGGGATCATCGCGATCGTGTCGTGCGACCGCGGGTTCTACGCCGAGGGGGGCGCGGAAGGAGTCGGGAAGGCCACGATGAGCGCCGTGGTCCTCTCCATGATGCTCATCCTGATCAGCAACTATTTCTTGAACACGATCCTGTTCTGACGGATGAAGGGAAACCCGGTGGAGGAGGAGCCGAAGATCAACCTTCTCGACGTCCACAAGGCGTTCGGGTCGAAGGTCGTCCTCAAGGGGGTGAACCTCGCGATCCGGTCCGGGGAGAGCATGGTGGTGATCGGCGGATCGGGGACGGGAAAGAGCGTTCTCATCAAGCACATGATCGGTCTTCTCAGGCCGGATCGGGGCCGGGTCTTCGTGGACGGCGTGGAGGTGGAGGGTCTCGACGAGAGCGGCCTCGTCGAACTGAGGAAGAAGTTCGGGATGCTCTTCCAGGGGGCGGCTTTGTTCGATTCGTTGACCGTCTGGGAGAACGTGGGGTTCGGTCTCAAGCGGCACATGAAGATGGGGGACGCCGACGTCAAGGCGGCCGCCGTCGCGAAGCTCCGGATGGTGGGGCTGAGGAACGTCGAGGACCTGATGCCGTCGGCCCTCTCCGGGGGGATGAGGAAGCGCGTCGGCCTCGCCCGGGCCATCGCGATGGACCCGGAGATCATTCTCTACGACGAACCGACGACGGGGCTCGACCCGATCATGGCCGACGTGATCAACGAGCTGGTCATCAAGCTGAAGGAAGAGATCCACGCGACATCGGTGGCGATCACGCACGACATGGTGAGCGCGTACAAGATCGCCGACCGGATCGCCATGCTCTACCAGGGAGAGATCCAGGCGGTCGGGACGCCGGACGAGATCCGCGGATGCGACAATCCGGTCGTTCAGCAGTTCATCCATGGACGGGCCGTGGGTCCGATCCGGGTGGACGTGTGAGAATGGCTGGGCTGAAGGTCGAGAGTTGAAAGTCGAAAGTCGAAAGTCGAAAGTCGAAAGGGCGCTCGTCGGCCGGATGTTGATTGCTCGACCTTGGGCCTTTGATCTTCAACCGTTGACCTTCAACCTTTGACCTTGAACCGTAGTTAAGGAGGCTCAATGCGTCAGATGACGACCGAGCTCAAGGTTGGGATCTTCATCATCCTTTCGGTGCTGGTGCTGGCCTACATGACGATGCGCGTGGGCGACTACCGCATCCGCCAGAAGGACGGATACCGGCTGATCGCCACTTTCGACAACGTGGCGGGGCTCGACGTCAAGTCGGCCGTCAAGATGGCGGGGGTCACCGCCGGCAAGGTGGAGAAGATCGAGCTCGTGGGCGGCCGGGCGAGGGTCACGATCCGGGTCCGGCCGGACGTGATCGTCCACACCGACGGCCAGGCCATGGTCCGGGCGACCGGCATGCTGGGGGACAAGTACATGGAGCTGACGCCGGGGACGCCCGACGCCCCCGCCGCGAAGGACGGCGCGGAGCTGAAGCCCGCCGAGAAGATCACGGACTTCGAGCGGCTCCTGTCCGTCTTCACCGACGTGGGCGAGGACCTCAAGGGCGTGACGCGGACTCTCAACGAGGTCCTGGGAACGAAGGAAGGAAAGGAGGACCTCCGGGCGATCGTCACCAACCTCCGGAACCTCTCCAAGAACATGGACACGCTGGTCGTCCAGAATAAGGAAGCGATCAAGAACACGATCGACAACCTGGAGGCGGTCTCGGGGACCGTGAAGGAGGACTGGCCGGCCCTGTCGAAGGACCTGAGGGAGGCGGCCTCGTCGCTGAGGGCGATCCTCGACGAGAACCGCGGACCCGCGAAGGACGCGCTGGCGAACGTCAAGAGGGCGTCGGAGAAGCTCGACGACGTTCTGGCGTCGGTCGACCGGATCGCCAAGAGAATCGACAAGGGCGAGGGGACGGTCGGCAAGCTGATGACCGACGACAAGCTCTACACGCAGGTCACGAACGCCGCCGACGGGATCAACCGGTACATCAGCCGGACCGAGCGGTTCCGGACGTTCATCACGTTCCGGGGCGAATATCAGCATCAGGACCAGGACACGAAGGGGTACTTCGGCTTGACGCTCCAGCCGCGGGACGACAAGTCGTACATCTTCGAGGTTATCAAGGACCCCAAGGGGAAGCGGACGGAGACGACGACCACGACGACGCGGACGGACGGAGGAACGGCGACCACGGACACCGCGAAGGAAGTCAAATTCGAAGACAAGCTCGCGTTCACTGCCCAGTTCGGCCGGCGCTGGGGGCCCCTGGGTCTCCGGATCGGGTTGACCGAATCGGAATTCGGCTTGGGCGGGGACGCCTACTTCCTCAAGGACGATCTGCGGTTGTCGGTGGACGCCTGGAGGTTCTCTTCGGACGAAACGGACAACAAGCGTGTCCACATGAAGGCGGCGGCAAGCTACTCCATGTTCAAGTACCTCTTCGCGACCGTGGGATGGGACAACTTCCTGAACCGGAAGCGGGACAACTTCTTCGTCGGCGGCGGGGTCCGGTTCGAGGACGAGGACTTGAAGTACATTATTGGCACGGTCCCGATTCCAAGGCAATGAACGGTGAATGGGTGAATCGGTGAATCGGTGAATCGGAAAGAAAGGCGCAGAGGCACAGAGCGATCGGTGGTTGAACCGCAACAGGAGAGATGATGAAAACGGATATGGTTGAAGAGTTTCACGGCGCGGATGCGGCCGTGGGAAAATCGTTCCACGATCTGCCGATCCATTCGGTCGTGCAGTCCAACATCGACCGGCTCGGGTTCGTCCGGATGACGCCGATCCAGGAGAGGACGCTTCCGATCTCGCTCGCGGGGCGGGACGTGGCGGGGCAGGCCCAGACGGGGACGGGGAAGACGGCGGCGTTCCTGATCGCGATCATGACGAGACTCCTCACGCACCCGCCCGCGAGAAAAGCGGGCCGGCCGGGGCCGCGGTCGCTGATCGTGGCGCCGACCCGCGAGCTGGCCGTGCAGATCGAGGCGGACGCGGTGGGCCTCGGGGAAGGGACGGGGCTCAAGATCGGGGCGGTGTACGGAGGCGTGGACTACGACAAACAGCGGAGGATGCTGGCCGAGGGGCTCGACATTCTCATCGGGACGCCGGGCCGGCTGATCGACTACTTCAAGCAGAAAGTCTACACGCTCGACGGGATCGAGGTCCTGGTGATCGACGAAGCCGACCGGATGTTCGACATGGGGTTCATCCCGGACCTCCGGTATATGCTGAGGCGGATGCCCAAGTACGACCGGCGCCAGTCGATGCTCTTCTCGGCGACGCTATCGGCGAGGGTCATGGAGCTCTCGTACGAGCACATGAACAACCCCGAGAAGGTCTCCGTCTCCCCGGAGCAGATCACGGCCGAGCGGGTGAAGCAGGCGCTCTACCACGTCGAGCGGAGGGAAAAGCTTCCCCTTCTCCTCGGCATTCTCCAGCGGGAGGCCCCGAACCGGACGCTCATCTTCGTCAACACGAAGAGACAGGGGGAGAGGCTGGCCGAGCGGCTGACGCGGTTCGGCCGGGAGACGCGGGCGATCACTGGGGACATTCCCCAGAAGAAGCGCCTCCGGATGCTGAGCGATTTCAAGGAGGGACAGCTCCCGGTTCTCGTGGCGACGGACGTGGCTTCGCGGGGCCTGCACATCGAGGGCGTGACCCACGTGATCAACTACGACCTGCCCCAGGACCCGGAGGACTACGTCCACCGGATCGGCCGGACGGCCCGGGCGGGCGCGGAAGGGACGGCGATCTCGCTGGCGTGCGAGGAGTTCGTGTTCGGCCTGGAGGCGATCGAGGAGCTGATCGGGCACAAGATCCCGGTTGAATGGGCTTCTGAAGAGATGTTCGTCGAGGTTGGCCATGCCCTGCGGGAGAGGGCCGGGGAGTCCGCAGTCTCTCCGAGGGGCGGAGCCGGGAGACCGGGCGGACGCCCGCAGCGAAGGAGACAGTCATGAGACGCCTGGGAGCGGTCCTCCTCGTGTCGGCGGTCTTGCTCTTGTCGGCGGCCCCGGACGCCGCCGCGCGGGGATTCAAAGTGTACGGGGTCGAGGCGCCCGCGCGCGGCGAAACCGAGGCGGTCTACTGGGCTGACTACGTGGTTGCGGGAGGCAAGGGTTCGGCCGATGGCCTGTGGCGCCACACCGTCGAGATAGATTACAGTTTCTCCGAGCGATGGACGCTCGGCGTTTTCGGGGATTTCGAGGATACCAAGGAAGGCTCTCTGCGATATGCGCAGGCGCGGTTCCTGCTCCGGACAAAGGTCCTGGATGTTTCCCCGTCCGGTGCCGGTCTGGCTTTTCGCGTGGTCTACGATTTCCCGGAAAACTGGTACCGGAGCTACGAGCAGGTCGAGGTCCGGATGATCTTCGAGCAGTTCTTCGGGATCTGGAACGTCCGCCTCAACCCGATTTTCGAGAAGAAAACGAGCGGTCCCGATGTGACCGACGGTCTGTCGTTCGCCTACGCCGCGGGGGTCTATCGTCCGGTCGCGCCGAGCGTCAGCGCGGGGATCGAGCTCCACGGCGGTATCGGGGAGATCCGGGACCGCGACCCGACGCCGAAGCAGAGGCACTACGTGGTTCCGACCATCCGATGGAAGGTGAACAAGCGGCTCTCGTGGGAGGTGGGCGCGGCGGTCGGCTACACGCGGGAGGCCGACGACTTCACTCTGAAGAGCCTGTTGGAGTACCGCTTCTGATTGCGGTGAATCGGTGAATCGGTGAATCGGAAACATTCCAGCCCCGTGATTCGCTGCCTCGTACCGCCGGCGATCCGATCAACCCACTTACCCATGGAGCGGATCTGAAGAATGTCCGAGCTTCGCCAGGATCCCACGACGAACGACTGGGTGATCATCGCCCACGAGCGCGCGAAGCGCCCGAATCACTTCACCCGATCGAAGGCGCCGGCCGAACCTCCGCCCCCGTATCGGCCGGACTGCCCCTTCTGCGAGGGGAACGAGTCGATGACGCCCGAAGAAGAGTGGGCGTACCGCTCGGGCGCGCCGAACGGACCCGGATGGTGGGTGCGCACAATCACCAACAAGTTCGCCGCCTTGAGTATGCAAGGATCGATGGAGCGGAAGGACGAGTTCGGCCTCTTCCGCCGGATGGACGGCGTGGGGAAGCACGAGATCATCGTCGAGGCCCCGCGGCACGACGTGAGCATGGCCCTGATGTCCTCCCAGCAAGTGGAGGAAATCGTCCTTATGTACCGGGACCGGTACCTCCAGATGCGCGAGGACCCGCGGTTCAAGTACGTGACGATCTTCAAGAACCACGGCGAGCGGGCGGGGACGTCGATCGAGCACCCTCATTCGCAGATTGTCGCCACGCCGATCGTCCCCGCGGCCGTCCGCCGGCGCCTCGACGTGGCGATGCAGTACTACGACAACACGGGAAAGTGCATCTACTGCGACGTCCTGATCGTCGAGCAGAAAGTCGGGAGCCGGGTCGTCTACGAGAGCGACCGCTTCGTTGCCTTTCATCCCTTCGCGTCCCGCTCGCCGTTCGAAACGTGGGTCTTCCCAAAGGTCCGGCAGTCGGCGTTCGGCCAGATCTCGATCGGCGAGGCGAAGGAGTTCGCCCATGTCTTGCGGATCGTCCTGCTGAAACTCCACAAGGGCCTCGACAACCCGGACTACAACGCGATCATCCACACCGTCCCGTTCAAGGACGAGGTGGAGGAGTACTATATGTGGCACATGCAGATCGTGCCCAGGGTGAGCCACGTGGCGGGGTTCGAGATGGGTTCCGGAATCTATATCAACTCGGCGGTGCCGGAGGAGACGGCTGCCTTCATGCGCGGGATCGAGACGTGACGCGGACGCTAGCCTTTCCGGTCTCGGGAATGTCGTGCGCGGCGTGCGCTTCGCGGATTCAGGCGGGGCTCAACAGCCTGCCCGGTGTGAGCGGCGCGGAGGTCAACTTCGCGGCCGGGCAAGCCAGCGTCACGTACGATCCGGCCGTCGTCGGGCTTCCGGCGATCCTTGCCGCCGTCAAAGGCCTTGGGTACGACGCCCGGACCGATGAGATCGTCCTGCCGATCCTCGGCATGTCGTGCGCCTCCTGCGTCGTCAA
Organism: Nitrospirae bacterium RBG_16_64_22; assembly: GCA_001803795.1. Lineage (GTDB taxonomy): Bacteria > Nitrospirota > RBG-16-64-22 > RBG-16-64-22 > RBG-16-64-22 > RBG-16-64-22. Next base: position 7,552 of record MHEK01000051.1, on the reverse strand, counting down.
GATCGAAGCGGCGCTCGCCGCGCTCCCCGGCGTCGTGTCGGCGTCGGTGAACCTGGGGACGGAGAAGGCCGCCGTCCGGTACATCGGCCGTCTGGTGAGCGCGGCCGACATGAAGAAAGTCATCGAGGGGGCCGGCTACGGGGTCCTGGATGTGGCTGAAGAGGACCTCCTCGAGAAGGAAGCCCGCCTCCGCCGCGATGAGGTCGACCGTCTCCGGCGGCGCCTTGTCGCCGGGACCGTCCTTGTCGTTCCCCTCTTCGTTCTCTCCTCGTGGGAGATGATGGGGCTCGCCGCTCTCCTGTTTCCAATCCCGCGGGGTCTCTTGGTCGGTCTCCAGTGGGTCCTCGCGACGCCGATCCAGCTCTGGGTCGCCCGGCCCTTCTACGCCGGCGCCTGGTCGGCTGGGCGGCACGGCACGACGAACATGAACACGCTGATCGCCGTGGGAACGTCCGCGGCTTACGGCTACAGCGCGGCGGCGGCGCTCTTTCCGGGGTTCTTCGAGGTCCCCGGATATGCGGCCGACGTCTACTTCGACACGGCCGGGGCGATCATCGTCCTCATCCTGCTGGGACGGCTTCTGGAGGCCCGGGCGAAAGGGCGGACGTCGGAGGCGGTCAAGCGCCTGATGGGCCTCGCCCCGAAGACGGCTCGCGTGGTTCGAGACGGCGCCGAGGCGGACGTTCCCCTGGCCGATGTGGCCGCGGGCGACCTCGTGGTCGTGCGTCCGGGCGAGAAAGTCGCGGTCGACGGAACGGTCGTGTCGGGGCGCTCGTCCGTGGACGAGTCGATGGTGACGGGGGAGTCGATTCCGGTCGAGAAGCAGGCCGGAGACACGGTGATCGGCGCGACGCTCAACAGGACGGGAACTTTCACGTTCCGGGCCACCCGCGTTGGGCGTGACACGATGCTCGCGCAGATCGTCCGCCTGGTGGAGGAGGCGCAGGGGTCCAAGCCGCCGATCGCGCGGCTGGCCGACGTCATCGCCTCGTACTTCGTTCCGGCCGTGATCGGGATTGCGCTTCTGACCTTTCTCGTCTGGTGGTTCTTCGGTCCGGCGCCGTCGTTTACGTACGCCGTCCTCAACATGGTGGCCGTCCTCATCATCGCCTGTCCGTGCGCACTGGGTCTCGCGACGCCCACGTCCGTCATGGTCGGCACGGGGAAGGGGGCCGACCACGGGATCCTCTTCCGTTCGGGCCCGGCTCTGGAGACGCTTCACCGCGTTACCGCCGTCGTATTCGATAAGACCGGAACGCTCACGCGGGGCGAGCCCGAGGTGACGGATATTGTGTCCGTCTCCGGCGAAAGGCCCGAGGAGATTCTTCGGCTGGCGGCGAGCGTGGAGAAGGGGTCGGAACACCCCCTGGGCGAGGCCGTTGTCCGGCGGGCGGCCGCTGGGAACGTCGATCTTGCGGGGGTGTCGGGATTCGCGGCGATCGCGGGCCGCGGCGTGGAGGCGTCCGTGGACGGGGTGAAGGTCCTTCTCGGGACGGAGAGGTTGATGCGGGAGCAGGGGGCCGATCCCGGGGCCGCCCAGGCCGACGCGGACCGGCTTGCCGGCGAAGGGAAGACGCCGATGTACGTGGCCCGCGGGGGGGAGGTCATCGGCCTCATCGCCGTGGCCGACCGGGCGAAGGAGAACGCGCATCGAGTCGTCGCGGCCCTCCACGGACAGGGGATCGAGGTCGCCATGATCACGGGCGACCGGAGGCTGACGGCCGAGGCGATCGCCCGCGAGCTTGGGATCGACCGGGTCATGGCCGAAGTCCTGCCGCGCGAGAAGGCGGCCGAAGTCGCCCGCCTGCAGAAGGAAGGCAGGGTCGTGGCGATGGTGGGGGATGGGATCAACGATGCGCCGGCTCTCGCGCGGGCGGACGTGGGGATCGCCCTGGGAACGGGGACGGACGTCGCGATGGAATCGGCCGACGTGACGCTCATCCGCGGCGACGTCGGCGCCGTCGTCGCCGCGATCGCTCTGTCGCGGGCGACGATCCGGAACATCAAGCAGAACCTTTTCTGGGCCTTCGCCTACAACACGATCCTCGTGCCCGTCGCGGCGGGAGTCCTGTACCTGGCCTTTTCCGGGGGGACGCCGCCGGGCCTCAAGTGGGTCCTCGGCGATTTTGGGTTCCTCAATCCGATCCTGGCGGCGGCGGCCATGGGTCTTTCGTCCGTCTCCGTGGTGACGAACGCCCTCCGCCTTCGGCGGTTTCAGCCTCCCGCGCTGGGCGCGGCGTAACGGGGCGATTCCGGGATGCACCTCCGGGTCGGTTCGATCATTGCGGCGCTGGCCGCCGTCACGGCCGTCCACTGGGCGACCGACCCTCACCTCGGCCTCCTCCATGGAATCCTGGGGCATCTGTACCTTCTTCCGATCCTGCTGGCTTCCTTCTGGTTCGGGCTCAAGGGGGGGGTCGCGACGGCGGTCGTGTCCGCGCTCGTTTACGCGCCGCACCTCGTCCTGCTGAGAGGGGAACAGGCGCACGGAACGCTCGAGATCTACAATGTCCTGGAGATCGTTCTCTACCTGATCATTGGGTCGGCGACGGGGGTCCTGGCCGAGAACGAGCGGCGGCAACGGGCAAAGACGGACGAGGCGCTGGCCGAGCTGAGGCGGTCCCACGACCTTCTTCGAGAGCAGTCGGACGCCCTCCTGGGCGCGGAGCGGGAACTGAGGCGGGCGGACCGCCTCTCGGCGCTGGGGGAGTTGGCCGCATCGATGGCCCACGAGGTGCGGACGCCGCTCGCCTCGATCCGGGGGGCGGTGGAAATCCTCGGGGACGCCGTTCCGAAGGACGACCCGCGGCGGCAGTTCGTCGACGTCCTTGTGAGCGAGACCGACCGGCTGGACAGGTACGTTGGGACTGTCCTTGAGTTCGCCCGGCCGCCCAGGCCGGAGCGGGGTCCGTGCGACGTGAACGAACTCGTTGCCTCGACAGCCACCCTCGTGGCCAAGCAGGCGAAGCACGCCGGGGTCCGGCTCCGGATCGAGCGCGACGAACGGATCGGGAAGGAGATGTACGACGCCGGCCTCCTTCGCCATGCCCTGATGAACCTCGTTCTGAACGCTATCCAGGCGATGCCGCGGGGAGGCGTTCTCACGCTCAGGACGACCGCGGTCCGGGAGGGAGGGGTAGCGATCGACGTGGCCGATACTGGCCCGGGGATTCCGGACGAGATCAGGGACCGCCTCTTTTCCCCGTTTGCAACCCTGAGACCCGGGGGCACGGGACTGGGTCTCAGCATTGCGAGGCGGATCGCCGAACAGCACGGCGGGAGCCTCGCGTACGAATCGAGCGAGGGGGAGGGGACGGTTTTCCATATGTTCTTGCCTGGGCTTGGTGAGTCGAATCATTCGACAGATCAGGGTGTTACAGGCCATAATTGATGGGTTTCCACTAATGGGGAATTTGTTAATCCATTTTGTCAGCATTTGATTTTGATGAGGTATCACTGGAACACCATGAGTTCAATTCTTCTGGTTGATGACGACGATTCCCTGCGGCGGGTCCTGAGCTTCCAGCTTGAAGAGGCCGGGTACAACGTGACAGCCGTTCCCTCAGCCGAGGCGGCGATGGAGAGAATCGGCAAGGGAGGGAGACCGTTCGATCTGGTCGTGACCGATCTGGCCATGGCCGGGATGGACGGGATCGAGCTCCTCCGCCGCGCGAAGGGTGAGGCACCCGGGACGGAGGTGATCGTGATTACGGCGTTCGGGACGGTCGAGTCGGCCGTCTCAGCCATGAAGGCCGGGGCGTTCGACTACGTGACGAAGCCTGTCTCGCGGGACGAGCTCCTTCTCACGGTGGACAAGGCGCTCCGGATGAGGCGGCTCGCGTCCGAGAACGTGAATCTCAGGGCCGAGCTGGCGAGCCGCGAGGGTTTCGGGAGCCTGGTCGGCCGAAGCCAGGGCGTCCGGGAGGCCGTCGCGACGGCCGTCAAGGTGGCCGCGACGGACACGACGGTCCTTCTTCTGGGCGAGAGCGGGACTGGGAAGGAGCTGATGGCGCGGGGGATACACGCGGGATCTCCGCGGGCCGGAGGGCCTTTCGTGGCGATCAACTGCGCGGCGATCCCGGAGGGACTCGTCGAGAGCGAGCTGTTCGGGCACGTGCGGGGCGCCTTCACGGGGGCCGTCCGGGACCGGGCCGGAAAGTTCGAGGAGGCGCACGGGGGAACGCTCTTCCTGGACGAGATCGGCGATCTCAAGGCCGACCTGCAGGCCAAGCTCTTGCGGGTCATCGAGACGCGCGTGATCGAGAAGGTTGGCGGCGGGAAGCCGGCCGCCGTGGATATCCGGCTGGTCGCGGCGACGCATCGGGATCTGGCCGAGATGATCCGGAAAGGGGAGTTCCGGGAGGACCTCTACTATCGTCTCTCGGTCGTCTCGATCCCGATCCCGGCGCTCCGCGAAAGGGAGGAGGACGTTTCTCTCCTCGTCGATCACTTCGTTCGGAAGTTCAACCGGGACGAGAGAGTCTCGGTGGACGCGGACGTTCTGGCCCTTTTCAAGCTGCACGCCTGGCCGGGAAACGTTCGCGAGCTGGAGAACGTCATCGAGCGGGCGTCCATTCTCCGGGCGGGGCCGAGAATCACGCGGGCGGACCTTCCTCCCGGTTTCGGCGAGGCCGTAGCCGTAGAGACCCTCTACCCGGGCGGACTCCCGGACGGGTCGCTCTCGCTCGATCGGCTGGAGCGGGAATTGATCGAGCGCGCGCTCCGCCGGTTCGGCGGCAACCAGAGCCGGACGGCCCGGTACCTCGGAATCTCGCGCCCCACGCTCATCTACCGGATGAAGAAGTACGGCTTGCGCGAAGAGGAGGAAGAAAGGTAAATTGGAAAACATTGGTGAATAGGTGAATGGGTGAATAGGTGAATGGGTGAATAGGTGAATAGGTGAATGGGTGAAAGCCGCACCCCCTTTACAAGTTCCCGAGATCGCGTTCGGGACATGCCCCGAAAGCATCTTCGGGACAAGGGAGGATGGGTGGGGAGGAGAGAACTCCCGGCAGGCGGCGGGGACTGGAGAAGAATGGATCAAATCACTGAAGCGGCGGCCGTGAGTGTTTCGACCCGGAATCCGGTCCGGCGCCTCTACAACTGGGTCCTCCATTGGGCGCATACGCCGTACGGCACGCCCGCGCTCTTCGTCCTGGCATTCGTCGAATCGTCGTTTTTTCCCGTTCCGCCGGACGTCCTGCTCATGGCTCTGGCGCTCTCCAGGCGCGAGAAGGCGTGGTGGTACGCGACCGTCTGCTCCGTCGGCTCGGTCCTCGGCGGCGTCGCCGGGTGGGTGATAGGCGCGGCCTTCTACGACACGGTCGGCCACCGGATCATCGAGGGGCTCGGGTATCAGGAGCAGTTCAATCTCGTGGGGACGTACTTCCAAGAGAACGCGTTTCTCTATATCCTCACCGCCGCCTTCACGCCGATCCCGTTCAAGGTCTTCACGATCGCGTCGGGCGTCTGGCACATTTCGCTCGTCACGCTCATCGCGGCCTCCGTCATCGGCCGCTCGGGCCGCTTCTTCCTCGTGGCGGGGTCGCTCCACTTCTTCGGCGCGCCGGTCAAGCAGTTCATCGAGAGATACTTCGATCTCCTCACCTTCGCGTTCCTCGGTCTCCTCGTCGGCGGTTACTTCCTCATCCGGTTGATGATGGGGTAGGACTCCCAACCTTGCGCTCGATTGACTCCCGGGGGGTTTTTCGATAGGCTCCATCGGGTCCGGCGGGGGAGTCACTGTGTCCGTTGAATTGAGCTTCCTGGGAATTCCGAGAAATCTGACCACGGCCGTCCTGGCACTTGCGATCGGCATCGGCGTTGCCTTCGTCCTGGGCGCCGCCATGCGGACGCTCTTCGGACGCGCCCTCTCGCCGATCGTGCGGTGGACGATCAACGCCCTTCTGATTTTCGTCGCGATCGAGACGTTCCTGTACTTTGGCGGCCCGGCCCTTCCCGCCGGGATCTACAACTACGTCTCGTTCCTGGCGTGGACGCTGTTCTTCGCGGCCGTGTTCCGCTTCCTGCTACGCACGTTCATGAACTTCCTCGCGAAGAGAGGGTCCGCCGCCGCGGTCAACCCCCTCATCCGGCACATCCTGTTCGTTCTTCTCCTGGCGCTCGTCGTCACCATCCTTCTTCGGGAGATCCTGGACGTGCACGTGACGTCCATCGTGGCAACGTCCGCCGTCCTGACGGCCGTCATCGGTCTCGCCCTCCAATCGACGCTGTCGAACGTGATCGCGGGCCTCACGATCCAGACCGACCGTCTCTTCAAGCCGGGAGACTGGGTCGCGCTCGGCGAGCATAAGGGAATCGTCCTCGAGACCTCGATCCGGAGCACGAAGATCCGGACGCGCGAGAACGTGATCGTCGTCGTTCCGAACGGAAAGATCATCGAGGCCCCTGTCGTCAACTTTTCCCAGCCGGGGCCTGAGTACATCCGGCCGTTCTTCGTCAGCGTCGGGTACGAGCATTCTCCGGGGGAGGTGAAAGAGGCGATCCGGGAGGCCCTGGCCGGCCAGCCGCATATCATCCAGGATCCTCCGGCCGCGATCCGCGTCGATTCGTACGGCGATTTCGCCGTCAGCTACGAGATCCGCGCCTGGGTGAAGGACGGGGTCTTCGAGGAACTGGTGCGGGACGAAGCGCTGACCCGGATGTGGTACATCTTCAAGAGGCGCGGGATCCGGATCCCTTTCCCGATCCGGGACGTGACCCTGCACGCGCCGCAGGACGCGGAGCGGATAGCGGGGGAGACGGCCCGCGGGGTGGAGGCGCTCCTGAGAGACGTCCAGATCATGAGCCCGCTCTCGGAAGAGGAGCGTTCACGCGTCGCGCGGGCCGCGCACGTCCATCGGTATGCGAGCGGTGAAGTCCTGTTCCGGCAGGGGGACGCGGGGGAGTCCTTTTTCCTGATCCGGTCGGGATCGGTCGACATCGTCATCCAGGACGCGAGCGGGACGGAGCGGCATCTTGCGACGCTCGGTCCGGGAGAATACTTCGGAGAGATGTCGCTCCTCACGGGCGAGCCTCGCTCGGCGACGGCGCGCGTGACGCGCGACCTCGTCGTCGTGGTCGTCACGAAGGACCATTTCGCGGCACTGCTCGAGACCAATCCGGAGCTGGCCGACCGGTTCTCGGATACGCTCGCCAGGCGGCAGGCGGAGATCCACGCCGAGTTGGCGCGGGAGACGGGCCAGGCTCAGGCGTTCTCTTCGGAGGAATACAAGCGGGGACTCCGCGGCCGGATCCGCCAGTTCTTCCGCCTGAAGCCGAGGAAGGAGGGGTGATGTCCGACCTCTCGACCCATCAACCTGTTGACGCTGCCACCGGAACTAGTGTAGATTCCCGCGAACTTTCCCACCGAGAGAAGCGATGATTCAGAACAACATCCCGGAAGGCCTGACGTTCGACGACGTGTTTCTCCTTCCCGCGAAGTCCGAGGTCATTCCGCGGGACGTGGACGTCCGGACGCGGCTCTCGCGTCAGATCGAGATCAACATCCCGATCGTGTCCGCCGCGATGGATACCGTGACCGAGGGGCGGC
>MHEK01000050.1:36031-38415 GCA_001803795.1 Nitrospirae bacterium RBG_16_64_22 | reverse complement strand
TTGTTGTAATAGGGCGCGCCGACGCTCACCTTCGTCCCCATGATCGCCTCCGCGGCGAGCGGATAGAGCGTCCCGACGAGAACGGTGAACGTCGCCGTCAGGAAGAAGACGTTGTTGAAGAGGAAGGCGGACTCCCGCGAGACGATCGAATCGAGCGACACGTCGGCCCTCAGCCGTTCCGCCCGGAAGATCAGCGTCCCGAACGATGCGACCAGAAGAACCGCCAGGAGGATGAGAATCGTCAGGCCGCGGCCCGGATCGTTCGCGAAGGCGTGGACGCTGGAGACGATCCCGGAGCGGACGAGGAAAGTCCCCAAGATCGACAAGGCGAACGTGAGGATAATGAGCGCGACGTTCCAGATACGGAACAGATTGCGCTTCTCCTGGATCATCGTCGAGTGGAGGAAAGCCGTCCCCGCGAGCCACGGCATAAGCGAGGCGTTCTCGACGGGGTCCCAGGCCCAGTACCCGCCCCATCCCAGCTCGTAGTAGGCCCACCGCGCGCCGAAGAAGATCCCGACCGACAGGAAGAACCAAGCGATGATCGTCCAGCGGCGCGTGGCCAGGACCCACTCGTCTCCCGCCCGGCCCGATAAGAGGGCCGCCATGGCGAAGGCGAAGGGAACGGAGAACCCGACGTATCCCAGATAAAGGAACGGCGGATGAAGGACCATGCCGGGGTCTTGCAGGAGCGGGTTGAGGTCCACGCCGTCGGCCGGCGAGGGGACCAGGCGCTCGAACGGACTCGAAAGGAAGAGGACCAGAACAAGGAACCCGGTCATCACGGCAGATTGAACGCCGACGAGATACGGCATTGAGACCGGATGCGTTCTCCAGTGGCGCGCGACCGCCGCCGCCGCGAAGACGGACATGAGCCAGACCCAGAAGAGGAGCGACCCTTCGTGGCCTCCCCACACGGCGGCGATCTTGTAGAAAGTGGGAAGGATCCGGTTGGAGTTCGCGGCGACGTACTTGACGGAGAAATCGTTCGTCAGAAAAGCGTAGACGAGCGACGCGATGGAGAGCGTGAGGAGAGCGCAGACGGCCCAGACGGCGCGAGACCCCGCGCGCACCCAGGCGGGATTTCCTGGCCCGCCCGCGAATGCCGAGATCGTCCCAACGAGCGCGAACGCCAGCGCCAGAACAGACGCAAAATGTCCGATTTCAACAAGCAATCTCTTTTCCCTCTACAGTTATCTACCTCCCCTTGCAAAGGGGAGGAGTGCTTTTTCGATTCACCGATTTACCGATTCACCTATTCACCGGCTCTCTTTCATTGTCTTTCCGGCTTTCGCCCGGGCGTCGTCGGCAGACCCCTCCATCTTGATCGGCATGTAGTTCTCGTCGTGCTTGGCCATGATGACGTCGGCCTTGAAGACCTTCTCCTTCGTCCACCATCCCTCCACGACCGCGCCCTGTTTCTCTTTAAAGAGGTCCGGCGGAATACCCTCGAAACGGACCGGGAGGCGGGTCCGGCCGTCCGTCACGACGAAATCGAGCTTCATCTTCTGTCCCTCGACCGTTCGGCGGAGCGAGCCATCTTCCACCATGCCGCCGACGCGGATCTTCGGCCCGCTGTCGCGTTGTTCCTTCTGCAGGATCTCCGTCGGCGTGTGGAAATAGACCAGGTTGGCCTGGAACGACCCGAAGGCCAGGTATGCCACGGCCCCCACGACGAGGAGAACGCTCCCGGCCAGGGCCCAGCGGCGTCTTGTCCGCTTGAGCTTATTCATCGGCCTCCAGCCCCTTGCCGCCCTTCATCTCCCGAAGCCGTCTCAGCTCGTCGTCGAGCCGGCGGAGGCGGCCGCGCATCCGCCACCAGTAGACGCTCAGGATGACCGCCGTCGCGCCGTACGCGGCGGCGATGAACTCATAATTGGACTTCACGGAGAACCGCCTGTCTCTGGGCCTCGATGAGCTTCTCCTTCTGGAGAAGCTGCATCCTGAGGAACAGAAGATAGTGGAAGAAAACGGTGAACGCCACGGTCATCACGAGAAGGGGGAGCAACATCTCGAACGGCATGCTGGGAACGTCCGGCTTCATCACGGAAGGCGCCTGGTGAAGCGTCCGCCACCACTTGACGGAGAAATGGATGATCGGCACGTCGATCATCCCGATGATTCCTACGACCGCCGCGAAGCGGGCCTCCTTCTCTGGATCGTCGAGGAAAGCCCTGAGTATCAGGTATCCAGCGTAGATCATGAGCAGGACCGCCGTCGCCGTGAGCCTTGCGTCCCACGTCCACCAGACCCCCCAGATCGGCTTGCCCCAGATCGATCCGCCGAGGAGCGCCAGGACCGTGAACACGGCCCCGATCCCCGCCGTCGCGTGCGCCGCCGTGTCCCACGACTTGTGACGCCGCCAGAGGTACATGACGCTGTTG
>MHEK01000050.1:25340-36020 GCA_001803795.1 Nitrospirae bacterium RBG_16_64_22 | reverse complement strand
GCTGTTGAAGAAGAGGACGGCCCCCGCGAACATGGCCGTCCATGCGGACGGGACGTGAACGTACATGATCCGGGCGGCCGGCCCCTGGAAGGCATCAGGCGGGGCCGTGAGCGCCAGGAAGAGGCCGGTAGGAAGGAGGACGACCGTCCCCCATCCCATGATCCTTTGCCATGTTGGAAGCTTGAACAGGAACATTCGTCAACGATCCCATTGGAAATTGAAAATTGAAAATATCTAGTATCCGAACCCATTAATTACGGAACATCCTCCGCGGATGTGTAGGTTGGGTTAGGCGCGGTTTTTTGCGCCGTAACCCAACAAAACCATCTTGGCGAATATTCGGTTTGTTGGGTTACGCGATAAAGCCGCTAACCCAACCTACATGACTCTCACCGACCCGCCGATTCACCGATTCACCCATTCACCGATTGATCGCCCGTTCAGTCCTCCAGCAGAAATGAAAACCCCCAGAAGCTCGCGACGGAGAACACTACGTCGAACGCGACCAGGAGGCGGATCCAGTGGGCATAGTCGGCCCAGCCGTCCCCCCGCATGACACCCGCCGTCGCCTGGACGGCGCCGATCAGGACCGGGATCACCAGCGGCAGGATGAGAAGCGGAAACATCACTTCCCGCGCCCGGACCTGGACCGTCATCGCCGAGAGGAGCGTCCCGAGGAGGGAAAGCCCGACCGTCCCGAGAATGACGACGAAGACCAGGAGACCGATCCGGCCCCAGACGTCCAGGTTGAAAAGAACCACGAACAGCGGAAGCGTCACCGCCTCAACCGCGAAGATAAAGAGAAAATTCCCCACGAGCTTCCCCAGGAAGATCGCGCCGCGGGGAACGGGCGAAAGGATCAACCCGTCCATGCACTCGTTCTCCCGCTCGGCGAGAAAGCCTTTCCCGAGGCCGAGCACGCCCGTGAAGGTGATCGCCAGCCACAGAAGACCGGGCGCCAGGGAGAGGACCTGCGTCCGGTCCAGGCTGAGCGTGAAGTTGAACATCAGCAGGACCAACAGCGAGAAGAAGAACATGGCCGTGAACGTCTCCTTCCGACGGAGCTCGAGGAGAACGTCCTTCCATGCGACGGCGTACGCGGCCTTAAAGAATCTCATGCCACCGGTCCGGATCCCGCCCCGGCGGGATCGGTTGAAGAACCCCGTTCTTGAGAAGCATCGTATCCGTCGCGACCTCCAGGGCGAAGTACCGGTTGTGCGTAGCCATGAAGACCGTCCCGCCGCCCGCCGTGAACTCCTTGATGAACCCGTTCACGAGTCTCACGCCTTTCTCGTCCAGCGCCGTGTACGGCTCGTCCAGAAGAAGGACCTCGGGGCCGAAAAGCCTCGCCTGGGTGAAAGCCAGCCGCTTTTTCATCCCCGTCGAGAACTGCCGGATCTTGAAGTCCGCGAACCGCTCCAGCCCCACCCATGCCAATGCCCCGCGCACCGCGTCGGCCGGAAGGGAAATACCGCGAAGTCCGGCGTGGAACTTCAGGTTTTCAAGGGGGGTGAGATCGTCGTAGAAATGGTGCCCGTGGGCGATCAGGAAGAGCTTTTCCCGGACGGCCTCCCGATCTTCCGATCCGTCGATTCCCGCGATCGCGAACCTTCCCTCCGTGGGGCGAAGGAGGGTGCACAAGATCCTGACGAGCGTCGTCTTCCCGGCCCCGTTGGCCCCGAACAGCGCGAAACATGCGCCTCGCCGAACCGACAGGTCGACTCCCCGGAGGACCGGAAAGTGCCGGTAGAACTTGACGAGCCCGTGCGCCTCGATCGCGATTCCGCTTTCCGCCATACCTCCTCAGACACCGGAACTCCGAAAAACAACAGGGAAATATACCACACGCCCCGCCCAACCCCAAGCCGGATTTCGCCCCGCGAAAGGGAGAGATTCCTTTTCGCCCGCCCGACCCTCTGGTTTGCTGACCGCTGATCGCTGAGGGCTGAGAGCTTTTCCGATTCACCGATTCACCGATTCACCGTTCTCCATTTCACCGTTCTCCATTTCACCTCGGATACGCCAGCGTGTATGACCGGGTCCCCCCTCCCATCCCGAAGTGACAGTTCGACGTACAGCTTCCGCCCGTCGGTGTCTCCGTGTACGCCGTGATCTCCCCGCCGCTCGAATCCTTGAAGCGGATCAGGTGCTTATTGTCCGTCCGGCCGTGGACGGTGTGGCAGTCGTAGCAGGATATTTTCCTGTTCTTCACGTGGTTCTGGTGACCCGCGCTGCTCCCCCCGCCCATTCCCCCCATCCCGCACTTGAACCGGCTCCCCGCCACGCCGTTGTAGTAGACCTCGTAGTTGTGGCACGAGAAGCAGAGGGCGAGCTCCGCCGACGCGCTCGCGCTCCAATACGTCGAAGCCGCGAACTGCTTCTTCAACAGCCGGGGGACGTTCGAGCCGTGCGGCCCGGCCGGATCGTTCGGCCCGGCGGTGTCGTTCCCGTGGCAATCCGTGCAAGTGATGTTCGGACTCGTGACGCCGTTATACCCCGTGGAGGTCCACGGAGTTCCCGACGCGAACGCCGAAGCCTGGATCCCCAGATTCTTGCCGACGCCTTCCACGGGATGATAGGAAGGGTTGTTTGGATTGAAAAGAGCGGCCAGGTTCCCCCCGTCGTTCCCCGTCACGTATCCCGTCGTGTAGTTCGAATGGCACTTGAGGCAGACCTCGTACTCGAACGTCACGGGGAAAACTGGCGTAAACGAAGCGGGCGCCCCGGGACTCCCGCCGTTGTTGGGGCTGACCCCTCTCGCCCCCTTGAGGGCGTTTCCCGCAAGGCTGCTCCCCAGGGTGTGCAGGCCCGGCTGAGCCTGATGAGGGTTGTGGCAGTCGTAGCATTCGGCGTGGCGGCTCCCGAGTCCCAGCGTCCCGGGCGTATCGACGTTGCGGTGCTTCGCCGACGTCTCAACCGGGTGCCGGACGGCCTTCCCTTCGAACGTGCTCTGGATGTTCCTGCCCGTGACGCCGCTCTGGTAAGTCGTGATGCTCGACCCGTGGCACGACGTGGACGTGCCGTTGTAACAGGTCTGCTCCTCCTGCCGCTCCAGGATGTACGGGACGCCCGCGCCGCTGTGCGACTTGTGGCAGGCGACGCAGGCCGCCTGCGCGACGGTCGTCCCGCCGTAGATCGTCGTAAAAGGGACGGAGGACGTGGCGTGGATCGAGCCGTCGAAGTTCGTCTTCTGATGGCACGTCCGGCAAAGGCCCGCGCTCAGGTTCGACGCCACGAGGAACTTCGGAAACGTATCGGTGTGAGGATCGTGGCAGGACGTGCACTCCACCGTTCCGGCCACGGTCCCGCCGCTCGGCGGGTAGAGCTTGACGGCGCCCTTCGCCGGGAACAGCGGCGGCGCGGGCGTCACGAGCTCGATGTCGGAGACACCGGTGTCGTAGCCGATCGACACCGGATGGTCGTTCGTCAGGTTCGTCCCGAGGTATCCCGCCACGTCGAGCGGCATCGTCGTGATCGGCGCCCCGCTTCGCTGCATGGCGATCGTGCCCGCCTGCCCGCGCACGTTGTAGACCGAGCCGAGCGCCACCGTTCCGTCGTGACACGACAGGCAGAGCTTGGACCGCTGGTTTACGGATGCGGGCATCGCGTACCCCTTGTCCGTCAGGTAATCGCTGGAGTACATCGTGTGGGCGGCGTTCGTCTGCTGATGGTTCCAGAGCGGAACGGCCGGGTTCGCGTTGTGCGGCGTGTGGCAGAAAACGCAGACCTCCTGCTCGCTCACGGCCTTGACCTGCCCCGGTCCGGTCACGGAGAGGTTGTGCTTCGTGGCGACGATCCCCGCCCCGGCGGGCACAGCCACCCCCTGAAGAAGAACGAACAAGACCACCCCCGCCCGCAAGCCCCGCGACCTCATGAGGGCCCCCTCTCGGGAAGGACACGGAAAACCTGTATCCGGCCGTTGTAGCTGTCCGCCACGTACAGGAGGTCCCGGCCGTCGTAGGCGATTCCCGCGGGAAGCCAGAATTCCCCCTCCTTGTTCCCCTGCCGGCCTAACACGAGAAGCAGTCGTCCTCCCGGGTCGAAGACCTGGACGGCGTCGAACAATGCGTCGACGACGTAGACCTGTCCCCTGCCGTCCACGGCCGCGCCCTTGGGACTGGCGAAGTCCCCCGTTCCGTTCCCGAGGCGGCCGAACGAAGCAAGGAACGCGCCCTCCTCCGTGAACGCCTGAACGCGGTGATTCAGTGTGTCGACCACGTACACGTCCCCCTTCGCGTTGACGGCCACGTGCGTCGGACGGTTGAACTCTCCGGGGCCGGTCCCCGTCCGGCCGAATTGGTTCAACCGTTTTCCGTCGAGATCGAACGCGACGACTCTCCCGGCGACCGAATCGACGACGTACAGCCGCCCGCGGACGGCGTCCACGGCGATTCCCGTCGGCCGCGCCAGGCCGGCATCCGCGATCTCGCGGACAAAACGGCCGCTGTCGTTGAAGACGAAGACTTTCGCCAGAACGGAGTCGGTGACGTAAATGCTCCCGTTCGGTCCGATCGCCACTCCCACCGGCGAGGCGAGGCGGGTCCGTCCCGCCATCGACACCTTCCGGTATCGCTGGGCCTTCCGGTCGAACAGGTGGACGGCCTGGGCCGACGGGTCGGCCACGCAGAGCTTCTCGGGATGCGCGCTTAAGCCGAATGGCCGGAGCATCCGCTCGTCATCTGGACCCGCGAGAAATTCCCACAGCCGCTCGTACCAAGCCTTCCGAAATCCCAGGTCCGCCGCGCCCGAAATCGATCCCACGTACTCGATCCGCGCGGGGTCTGGCGGCGACGGCCAGACGAGCCGAATCTCCGGAGCGGCGCCGGGAGAAGCGGCGGCCGCCGGAAAGACGAGGCAGGCGGTGGCCCCCGCCGCCAGGATCGCCGTCACGATTGCTCGAGTCCGAGTCACTCCGATCCTCCCCCCGCCTAAATTGAAAATTGGAAATTGTAAATTGTAAATTTCAATATTGTGGTATTTGTCTTTCGTTTTCCAATTTCCAATTTCCAATTTCCAATTCTTGTCTTGGTTTCTGCTTTCTCACAATCACCTCCTGGTCCGCGATCTCATCCTCGTCGTCCGCCGCGTGCTGGGGCACGCCGTTTGAGGCGGGCTTCCTGAGAAGGCGTCTGATCAACCCACTAACAGCGCCAGCCATCAGCCACTTGCTGAAGGCTCGTCCTCGCCCGGCGCGCGTCGGCGAGAATCGCGGCCCGCGGCCGGCCTCCCGGCCGGTCCGCCATCTCGTCGAGGAGCACCTCCAGTTCCTTTAGAGAGGCCTCGATCGTCCGCCTGTCTTTCCCCAGCCGCGCCCACAAGGCGTCGATTTCGCGGCTGAGTCCGGTCCCGAATACGTCCGGGACGTCGGGACGCCCGCGGAGCGCTCCGCTTCCTCCCCGCGTGAGACCGGCCACGCCGTCGACGACCGTCGCGAGCGGTCGGAAGATCCGGCGGGAAATGAGGACCGCCGCGAGGGCCCCCGCCAGCAGAATGAGTACGACGGCCGCCCCATTGACGGCCAGAAGAGGCGGCAGGAGCATCTGGCCGGTGGTCGTGACGGCCAGGTGGGACCGGAAGAGGGAGTCCTCGATCCGCGATCTCAGGAGATAGTACAGGACCGTCCCGCTCGCGGCCAGCCCCGCGGCCGCGATACCTGAGAACAAGCCGATGAACCGACTCTGGAACGGCCGGTTCACGTAGATCTGCCGCCTTCGGCGCACGGGGACTCCCGAAACGCCTACTTGATGTGGCACGTGAGGCATAGCCGGCTCCGTTCGTTCTTCATGACCAACTGCGCCGGGAGGGTCGAATAGGGACTGTGGCACGATCCGCAGCCCACCCTCCCCGCGAACAGGCGGACGGCGGGATCGAGCGCTCCCGGAGGACGGAACCCCCGCGTCCGGAGAGACGCGGCCTGGTAGTCCACGCCAACGGGGTGACTGACGCCCGTTCGAGGCCCGTGATCCCACGTGCCCGCCGTGGCGACGCGCGCGGACTTCGCGATCGTGTCGTCATGGCACTGGAGGCAGTTCTGCGACAGCGAATCCACCGGTTGGCCCCGCGGGTCTTCGATGAGCCGGGCGCTCCGGCGTACATGCGCCGATTCCATCCCCGTCCGGTGCTCTTCCCGCCCTCCGCGGCCGAAAAGGACCTTGTGACAAGACAGGCAGAAGCTCCTGCCGCGTCCCTCACGGCGGAGCATGAAAGGACGCTCCGGCTCCGACGCCCCCCGGTGTGTCTTATGGCAAGTGACGCAAGTGACCCGGCCGGAGTCGTCCAGCGGGAAGTCGTGCGGGATCGCGAACGTGGGGACCATGCCCACCGGGTGCGAAAGGGAAACCGCTTCTCGGTGGCACGATTCGCACACGCGGCCGATCTCCGCCCGGACCGCGAAGGCTCCCCCGGATTTTCCCGGATCGCCCGCGTGGCACTCCTGACAGCGGCCGTCGAACCGGTGGCCATCCCTAACCCGCCCGTCCGCCCGCACCGTGGCCAGGACGACCGCCACAAGCCCCAGACCGACCAGCAGCGTATATTGAGATTCCCTGGGCATCCGCATCCTCAACCCTTATCGGTCGATCCTCAAAACGCTTGAGACCACCGGCCGTCATTCCACCGCCCACTTCTGGACGTCCATGCGGACCGCCCGCACCGAACTCCGTAAGCGGCTTTCGAGATCCGGATCCGGTCCTCTGTCGGCCCCGCCATCTTCGATTCTCTTCTCGAGTTCGGCCACGGCCGCGGTCAGGTCCCGGAGGCGCCCCACTTGGAGCCGAAGATCGAGCATCGATTCGTTCAGCGCGCCCGCCAGGGCCGTCACCTGGTCCCCGGCCCTGAGGCTCACCGACCCCCCGATGTCGCCCCGCGCCGCGGCCCCAAACCGCTTTTCCAGCCGGACCAGCGGGCCCGCGATCCTGTGCGAGACGTAGAGCGCGATCCCCGCGACGGCCAGACCCGCCGCCGCGAGCTGAAAGAGAGCGCTGTAGACGGTCGACGCGGACAAGGCCGCGTCGACCCGCTCGATCACGCGAATCCCCTCCCCGTAGGTCGGGCCGATCCGGAAGTTGTTGGCAAAGTAAAACGCGGCCCCCGACACGAGGGCGGCGGCGGCGACCGCAAAACCGAACTTGAGGAAGAAGGCGATCCTGAACCGCCAGGAGAGGACATGATCGGTGTTGGGCGCTTCCATGGGTCCGCTCACTCCCGGGCTACAGAGCCCTGCTCATTTTGAAGTAGAACGACTCGCGTCCCGAACGGCTTTGCGGGTAGTCGTCGAGATAGAGCCGGTACTCGGCCGCTAGCGTGACGAGCCGGATTCGGTACGAGAGCAGAGACTCGACCTGCGTCGTCACACGGCCTCCATCCGTGTAGTCGTTCCACTCGCGGCGGACGCTTCCCGAGAGATCCAGGCCCCTCGCGACGAAGAGCTTGGCCCGCGCCTCGCCGAACGTCTGCCCGCTGAGAGCGCCGTCGGTGTCCTGCCTGGAGTATCCCCCCCGGACGGTCAGGACCGCCCAGCCGATTCCATAGTCGAGGCCGGACGAGACGGCCCGACGCGTATACTCACGGCGCTCGGTCGGATACGCCTGGGAGCCCGCCGACACGTCTCCTTCCGCGTGAATGGAGAGAGACGCCGTGGGCGTCGCGGCGGCCGTCACGCGAGCCGTCTGGTCCCACCGGCTGTACCCGTCCCCGACGGAGGACTCGTCGAAACTGGCGCTGTATCCCGCTCCGAGCTGAAGGCGAGACCAGCCGCGCGTCGCCGCCCCCAGGTTGAGGGCGTGGCTCAGGACGCCGCCTCCTCCCTGTGGCGTATGCTGTAAACCGTACGACAGCGAATACCCCCCGGTCAAATCCAGCGGCCCCGCGGGGACCGCCAGGGTCGTTCCCAAACGAAGCGTCTCCGTGTCGCTGGACGCTTCGGGAGAGTCCGTCCACGTCGCCGTGATCCCCGAAAGAACGGCCCAGTAAGGTTTCACGCGATACGTCGTTCCGGCGGCGAGGTTGTGGTTCCGAACCGTTGTCGTTCCGTAGTTAATTTGGGAAAAACCGTACGTCGCCTGGGCGTCCTGCCGGGGGCTCTGCTTGAGGAAGAGGCCGCCCGTGGCCGTCAGAAGATCAAGGAAATTGTCCTGGCGGTAGTGCGAGAGGAACTGAACCCGGGCCGCCTCGGAGAAAGCCTTCTCCGCGTTGAGATTGGCCGTATGGACCTTGTTTTCCGAGACGCCGGCCAGATTGCTTTCCACGTCCTCCCAGCGGTAATCGCCGGCCGTGTCCCACCCGGCCAGCTTGTGCTTGAAGTCGATGCCGGCCGTCCTTCGGTCCTCGTCGCGCTTGTCCTCGGCCTGGTCGGAGACCAGGGTGGCTTTCTCGGCGAACATGTTGATGGTCGGCCACGAGGACCGCCGAATGCTCGCCCGGGCTCCGACGGCGTCGGATGTCACCCTGAAGGGAAGATTCGAAAAAGTCGTGCTTCCCATGTCCGACGTCTGGCGGTTCGCGTAGAGAGTCACCGGAATCGTCCCGTACGGCAGGAACGTTCCGCTCAGGTTGTACCCGAGATCGCTGTGCTCGTAGTCGGCCAAGCCCCCGTCCGACCCGCGGAAATCGACGTTCGCGTCCTGGAAAGAAACACCGAGCGAATAGGCCAACAGGCGGGGATCGAGCAGAAAGGACGAGAGGCCGAGCGAATACCGCTGTTGAAACGTGGAGTAGGAGACGCCCGGCTCCGACCGATCCCTGGAATCGAGGTAGGACAACTGGATCTCCCCCCCCACGTCGTATCGTCCGAGCGAAAAAGCCCACGCTTCCTCCGGGCCGCCGTCCGCCGCGCGGAATCCGAGGAAGAGAGCGGCGGCTAGGGCGAGCCTGACCGCCGCGGCCCGGAGGAAGAGTCCGCTCCCTGATCGACGTACCGGATCGCGGCCCGCGTCGAAAGCGCTTCGATCCAGGCCTTCAGCCGGTCCTGTCGGGCCAAGTCTTCGAGGTCGCGTATCAGCTTCCCCTTGATCGAGTCGAATGACCGTCGTGTCTCCGGAACGCGCGCCTCAACCTTGAGAATATGGAATCCGTAGATCGTCTCCACCGGATCGCTCACGACGCCAGGCTTGAGCCGGAAAGCCTCTTCCTCGACGGCAGGCATCAGACGCCCCTTGTGGACGAGTCCCAGGTCGCCGCCCTGCTCCCGCGATGGATCGGCCGATTCGGACCGGGCCAAGGCCGCGAAATCGGCCCCCTTTCTTATTCGGGCGACAAGATCGATGGCCTTTCGGCGCGCCGCGTCGCGACTGTCTTTTTCCGACGGGTCGCGCCGCACGAGGATGTGCCTCAGGCGGACCTTTTCCGGCTCGTTGAAGCGCTCCGGATTCCGGTCGTAGTAGCGCCGAGCCTCTTCTTCGCTCACGCGAACCTTCTCGTCCACCTCCCGGCGGGCGGCCTTTTCGACCAGGATCTCGCGCTCAAGACGCTTTTGGACCAATGCCGGCGTCAGGCCGCGCGCCTGGATCGCCTGTTTGTACACTTCCGGACTCGGATACCGGCTTCGAACCTGTTTGAGCCGCGCCGCCACATCCGCCGGTTCGGCCTTCATCCCCGCCGCGCGCGCCGCCTGGACGATCAGTTCCTGCGCGACCAACGCCCTCACCGCCTCAAGCCAATACTTCTGTCTCTTCTCGGAGGCCACCCCGCCGTGCATGGACCCGCCTGGAAGCTTTGCGGAAACAGCCTCCTCTACGTCCCGGACCATGATGGGAACGCCGTTCACGTACGCGGCGACCTTGCTTTCCTTGCCCCGCTCCGGCGAAGCGGCCAGAGCCCCCAACGGGAAAAGGGCGGAGACCAGGACGGCCCCCGCCCACATCAATTTCATCGTTCTCTTCAGCTCCGAAATCGTCCGCCAGTACCCCGCGCCGGTCGCGGGGCTCACGGAAGATCGAGGGTCCGGCGCTCCGATCTCCCGCTCCATCCTTCCCGGACCCGCCTCACTTGATGTGGCACTTGAGGCAGAGCTGGCTCCCCGCGTTCGCGATCCGCAGGAACATGCCATTCGTGCTGTCGTGCGGGTTGTGGCACGAGGCGCACTCGACCTGGTCCTTAGCCATCCCGTAGAACCTGAGACCCGCCGCCACCACCGAGGCATTCGTGTTGAAGGCGGGATCCTTCGTCGGATCGTACGTGACGGAGATCGGATGGTCGTCCCTCAGGTCCTGGCCAAGGTTGCTGATCTTTCCCGAAGGGAAGACATTGCCCAGCCCGGCCCCGATGAACGTATAACCCGCCGAGGGCGGGTTGCCTGTCGGAAACCCTGCCCACGTCGTGCCCGAACCCGGCGTGTTGCGGAGGGCGTCGAGGGCGATCGTCCCGTCGTGGCAGGAGAGACACGCCAGGGAGACGCCCTGCGGGCTTCCCGCGATCGTCATTTCGATCGTCGGGCTTGAGTACATCGTGAACGGGCCGGCCGGCATCGCCCGGTTCCACAGCGGAGCATCGGGCGACGCGCCGTGCGGCGTATGGCAGAAGACGCAAACCTCCTGCGTGTTCGTCTGGTAGATCGCGTTCGTGTTGAGCGAGAGGTTATGTTTCGTGGCGGACACGTTGTCCAGCGCCCAGGCCTGTCCTCCCGCGATCAGACCCAGAGCAACGGCTGTTGCAAAAACCCTTCTTGTTCTCATCGTCCATCCC
>MHEK01000050.1:4931-25285 GCA_001803795.1 Nitrospirae bacterium RBG_16_64_22 | reverse complement strand
GTTGCTCGAATTCCCTCGCGTGATCATCTTACAATGCAATTCCGAAGCCAATCAGCGCTTCGCCTTCCTCCACGCGAAATCCCTTTTTTCACAAGGAGTTTCACAAGTCCATCCTCTCATCCTCCAGATTTGCCTGACTCCCATGGCTGAGATCGCGCAGGAGGATGCGGGATATCCCACCGTTTCTCAGCCGCCAGACTTGGGCGTGCCGCCCCGCTCCTCCTTTTTCTTCCTCTCCTCGTAACCCTTACCCATGAACTGGAATACGTTCACCCGGTGATTGTACTGATCGGCCACGTAGATTCTGTCCATGCGATCGATAAAAAGACCCGCAGGAAGCCAGAATTCACCCCTCTTGTTCCCAAATCGGCCAAAAAAGAGCAGGAGCCGCCCCGCCTCGTCGAAGATCTGGACGTTGTTGAAGGCGGAGTCGACCACGTAGACGTGCCCCTCGCTGTCGACGCCGATCCCTTTCGGCCGGGCGAACTGGCCGAAGGAATCTCCCAGCTTTCCGAACACCCTCAGGAACTTCCCGTCCGAATCGAAGATCTGGACGCGGAAGTTCATCGAGTCCATGACGTAAAGGCGTCCATCCCTGTCCAGGGCGAGGTTCGTGGGGTAGTTGAATTCCCCTTCCTTCTCGCCCCTCTGCCCGAACGCGAAAAGAATCTCCCCCTGCAGTCCGAAAACGGTAACCCGGTGCTTTTTCGTGTCTACGACGTAGATCCGTCCCAGGGCGTCGTTGACCCCGATCCCCACGGGCTGCTCCAGTTCGCCCTTTCTCCCCATGGCCGAGAGGAATTTCCCGTCGGGGCCGAAGACGACGATTCGGTCCTGGTCCGTATCCGCGACGTAGAGATTCCCCGTCTTGTCCAGCGCCAGGCCGACGGGCTTCCGGAGGGCCCCCTTTCCCTCTTCCCCGAGGACGTCGAGCTTGTTGGCGACCGGATCGAACTTCAGCACGCGCCCCCAGCCCGTGTCGGCGACGTACACTCTCCCATCGGCGTCGGCCGCAACTCCGTAAGGCTTCGACAGCTTTCGCACGAGCTCCGGGCCCAGGAGGGCGCGCGAAAGCTCCTTGCCGGTCGTCTTCTTCTCCACGTCGGCTTCCGACGAGATCGAGCGCACG
This sequence comes from Nitrospirae bacterium RBG_16_64_22, assembly GCA_001803795.1. GTDB lineage: Bacteria > Nitrospirota > RBG-16-64-22 > RBG-16-64-22 > RBG-16-64-22 > RBG-16-64-22. The sequence goes on along the minus strand of MHEK01000050.1, from coordinate 24,156 downwards.
AACCTGATCCTCGGGGAGTCCGGCGGAACGGGCCAAACCAGATCCTCCTCCACCGTGGGCGCCGTCGCGCATCCCGCCGCGACAAGGACCACAACGGCCGCTCCAATGCGCAAGCCCCTCGCAGGATGTCGAAAAACGGCTCTCCCCCTCTCCCAGCTCTTCACAGGTTCTTCCGGATGGAATGACAGCGGCGACAGTTCGTTTCCGTCTTCGTCTCGAAGGCGACCGATCCATGACATCGCCCGCAGAACTTTCCCTGCCAGATGTCTCGCATGGACATCGGGTTCGCGCCGATCTTCGGCTTGAAGATGGACGGATGACAGTTCTTGCAGTCGAGCCAGAAGTTGTGGATGTCGTGGGGGAAGAGCACGTCCGCCATCATCGCGGCTTTCACCTTGAACGGAATGAAGTTCGGAAACGGCTCCTCCGCCTGTTTCGGCTGATTCGTGACCAGGGCACCCAGGACCGAGTCCTTCGGCTGAAGAACGCCGTTGTAGACGGCCTGGGCCCAGTTGACCTGCCCGAAGTGGTCCTTGGGCAGATCGGCCCACGCGGAAGGGGCCGCGCCCGCCCTCGCCTGGGCCCGGAGGACGCCGTAGCGGTCCATGATCTCCCGGTACGCCGCGTGATAATCTTCCTGCGAGGTCCGGCAGTCGGCGGCGAAGACGCCCGTAGGACACGGTTCCAGCCGCGAGGAGTCGGATGACGCGCACGACGCGAGGAAGAGGCTGAGCAAACCGGAAGCGGCCGCCCGCCGGGATCCGTCGGTCAGCATTCCACCCTCACTTCGCCGCCCGTGACTTTGGCTGAGCATGGCACCTCGTGCAGTCGGTCAGCGGGAACGCCACCTTGTTGTGGCAGGCCCCGCAGTGTTTTCCCTGGGTCATCTCACGCATCGACATCGGATTCGCCCCGCGCGCCGGGATGAAATGCTTCGGATGACACGAATCGCACCCCAGCCACCACGTGTGGATCGAGTGGGGGAAGACCACGTCGTCCATGAAATCGCTTTTCGCCGGGATAACGACATCGGCGTCGAACCCGGGGGGTTCCTCGGCGCCGGGACGAATCGAGGACTTGGGCTGGACGATTCCCTTCTTGAGCGCCAAGGCCCAGTCCACGAGCCCGAAGCGATCCTTGGGCAAGGCCTGGCTCTGGAGAGCCAGCGGATGCCAAGCCTGCCCTTTCCGATAAGCCTCGCTCACGGGATGTTGCGCGTCCCCTCCCCTGCCGGCCGCCCGTCCTTGCGAATCCAGGTAGATCGAGTCCGGGACAGCTTGACCGCCGCTTACCGTCGGAGGTCGCGTGACTCCGGCCGGAGGAGCCGCGCCCGACTCGTCAGCCATTCCCGATCCGCTCATTCCGAGGACGATTCCGAAACTCGCGGCGGCCAGTCTGGAAAACACGAGCGATCTCATGCCGTCCTCCGGCAAGACAAACCTATTTTTGCGGGGCGGCGGCCGGCGCCGGTCCTTTCGCCCCCGCATCGGCGTGGCATCTTTCGCAATACAACGGCTCCCAGGCGACGACGCCGTTGTGGCAGACGCCGCAGGAGCGCCCCTGGACGATCTCCTTCATGGAGATATCGTTGCCGCCGCGCTGCATCACGAAGATATCCTCGTGGCAGACCTTGCACTTGAACCGGATACGGTGAAACCAGTGCGGAAAGACGACCGGCCCGACGCCGGCCTTCTCCATGCTCTTCTTCTTGGCGTCCAGGATAACGTCGCCGTATTCACCCCAGACAACTGGAGGAACCAAGAAAACGACCGCGAGCATCGCCGATGCCGCGCGGAGCAACAGGGGGCGGCGGAGAAAGGTCCCCGGGCGTTGGGACGTTTTACTCCTCTCCGGGTGCGGCTGAGAGCCGTGACGAGAAGGCGGGATCAGTCCATAAGGGATCACGTCGTCCGTCTCCCTTAGGTTCCCCCATCAGGGAAGGGGGAGATTGGATTGGCGGGGGGGTGCGATCGACAAAACGCCGCTTGTCGTCTCGCACCCGGAAAATAAGTCACATCCTCGGACCTGTCAAGCCTAAAGTTCGCCCTCCTCCAGCCGATAAGCCATAAGCGGGTTTGTTCTCCGCTCGGAACGACACGTCAGAGCGGTCTGCAAACCATGCTTCGTTGCCGGAGGATTCACGGCGATCCGCCTAGAACGTGAAAAGGGGACCCCGGGGCCGTTTTCCCCCCGAAAGACTGCCCCAGAGGTCCCCTCTCACGAGCCTTCAGCCATCGTCCGCGCTTCCAGTCCGTTTCGCCCTTTTTCTCTCACTTGATGTGGCACGTCTTGCAAAGAGAGCTGTTTGCGTTGGACGTGCGCAAAAAAGGCGGAACGGCCGGATCGTGAACGTTATGGCAGGAAGCACACTCAACCCGGCCCGAGTAGAGCTTCACGCCGTTCGGAAACTTTTCACCCACGGGCGCATTGAATCCCACGGCATGATTCGCCCCATCGGCCTCGGAGTATACGATCGAGATAGGATGGTCGTCGCGAAGATCGGTCGTCAGGTACTTGACGACGGCGTTATGGGGGTATGGATTGGACGTCCCGTGGCAGGCCGCGCAAGATCCGCCCGGCGACGGATTCGCCTGTCCCGGCGCGCTCATCGCGTAATGGTAGGCGGCCGGCGGCTTCCCGTACCAACTGCTCGCCACGGCCCCCGAACCGGGCTGGTTCCGGACGGAATCGACGGCGATCGTCCCGTCGTGGCAAGAAAGGCAGGCCAGAGAAATCCCGGTCGGCGTTCCAGGGACCGTCGCCTCCATCGTCGGACTCGCGTACATCTGGTACGGTCCCGTCGGCGTGTTCCGATTCCAAAGCGGCGCGATGTCGTTCGCCCCGTGAGGCGTGTGGCAATAGACGCACACCTCCCCGTAGTCGTTCATCTCGTTCTCCATCCCGCTTCCCATGAACTTAGTGATTACGGATGAGAGGTCGTGCTTTGAACCGACGATCGACCCAGCTTCGGCCATCTCTCCCAGTGCGAGAAAACCGAACCAGACAACCGCAAAGGCAAACCATCGAATCTTTCTTACCAGAGGGTCATTTCCTTCCATGGCTCACTCCCTCCCAAGCACTTTCGAAGTGCAAAGCAATTCGCGTACCGATGGAAGCCGAAGATGAATCCCATACATGGCAAGGAGTTGCAGACGGGAACCCCGAAAATCGACTCTTCAAACGATCTTCCCTGCGAGATTTCACGCGCAGGCTGGATGAAACTCCGCACCCCCCCCGGCCGCTGTCCGGGCGAACCTCCCGCCTTCATCCGGCACCGCGGTTCGCCTGCATCGCGTTTCGAATCAACCGGCCCGGTCACCTCTGATACAAGGGCTGCTTCCTCCGTGACGTCTCTCCGTGGAAGTATTTGTACCGGAACAAGCCGTCCAAACCGTGGCAGTCGGTGCAGATCGAAAAATCGCTCACCCCTCGCAGGAAGCTGCTCCGGGCATCTCCTTCTTCGTTCCGGCCCGGGCCTTCCCCTTTCCTGAATGGACTCCAACGGTGCGGGTCGTGGCACGTCGAGCAGGTGATGAGACCGGCCGGACTCCGAGTCCCTTCGCGCGAGAAGAGCGGCGGCAAGCCCCCTTGCGACACGCGCTCGTCGTGCCGGAGCGCTTTGACCGTATCCGGATGCCGGAGTTTGAGCGGGACCTTGTTTCCGGCGACATGGCCCGCGTCGTGGCAGCTCTTGCAGATCTTCTCCAAACCGTCCGACCCTTCGCCGGGAATCCGCGCCCATAGGGACAACGAACTCAGAGCGTTGTGAGGGGCGTGACACTGGCCGCAGACTCCTGACTGTTCCACGGTCTTCCCGTGTCCGTTCACCGAACGAGGCCCCGTGACGTTGAGATCGTGATCCGTCCCTCGGACCCACCCCTTTTCCTTGTGACAATCGTTGCAGAGAACCGGAACGGGGGCCGCCGGCAACCGCAAGAAGCTGTTTCGAGCGTCTCCGTCGACCTCTTTTCCTCCCGAGGCGACGTTCCCCTCGCCCGCCGGATCCCACCGGTGTGGATCGTGGCACGTGCCGCATTCCATCCGTCCTCCGTCATGGCTCTTTCTTCCCCCGGCATCGTAGAACGGCAGGGAGACACGGCCGGCCAGTCCCCCCGGATCCGCCGCCAGGGGGTGGCTCTTTGTCCCGGCGATTTTCCCTTCGGCCATCCCTCCCGTCCGATGGCAACCCGTGCAGAGTCCCTCCATCGCTCCCCGCCCCGGGCCCGGCTCACGGGCCCACATTCTCGAGGCCTTGCCGTTGTGCGCGAAGTGACACGCGCCGCACGGGCCGCTCTCCGCCGCACTCTGTCCCCTTGCGTTCTTCTCCGAGGATCCCGACGCGGCCAGGTCGTGCCGCGATAACGCGACGGCCTTCTTGTCGCCATGGCAGGCGAGGCAGAGGCCTTCCTCTCCGTCGGCCGTCATTCGCAGGAAACTGCTTCGGCCGTCTCCTTTCGCTTCACGCGCGTCCTTTTGGACCTGGCCGCCCGTTCCGAGCGACGGGGCCCACCGATGGGGATCGTGGCAGGTTCCGCACGTTATGTTTCCGCCGTCCCGCGAAGGCCGGCCCTGGGCGTCGTGCAAGGGGAGGGTGGGAATTGACCCCTTCTCGGCGAGGGCGGCCCGCCCCTCTGGGCCCGATCCGGTCCCCATGCCCCCAAGCGGGACGCCGACGGGATGAGTATGCTCGCCTATCAGGTTCTTCCTGGCAACGCCCTCGCGGTTGTGGCACGAAAAACACGTGGAGGACACGGGATCCGCGCCTCGAAACGGCTCCCGCGACCACATGCGGGGCCCCTTTCCGTTGTGGATTTCGTGACACGACCCGCACGGCCCTGCCTCCATGGCCGTCTCTCCCCGCGCGTTCCGATCCCCGGGGGCCACGAGAGCCATGTCGTGCTTCGTTCCCCGGTAGTCCCATTTCTCCTCGTGGCAATCCCGGCAAAGACCCATGTCCCGGTCGTAGGGCTTCCGCAGGAAGCTGTTCAGACCGTTCCCTTCCTCCTTCACGCCCGGGACCCGGCCGGCATCCGCGGGGTCCCACTGGTGCGGATCGTGGCACGTCGCGCAGGTAACGGCGCCCCGAGACGGAAACGCCGCCTTGATCCCCTCCCGCGTGAACAAGGGAAGCCCGGCGGGTGAACCCCCTTTTTTCACCTCCCTGCCGACGGGATGGCTGTGCGGCCCGACGGACTTGGCGATTCCGGATTCCCCTTGTCCGTGGCAACCGAGACAAAGCGCCGCCATGGGCTCCTCTTCCCGCGCAACTTCCCGGGCCCACATCTTGGGACCTTGCCCGCCATGAGGAAGATGGCACGCGCTGCACACGCCCGCCTTTCCCGCGGGCTGATCTCTCACGTTCTTCCGGTTCGCGTCATGCATCGCCAAGTCGTGCTTTCCGCCGGCGATTCTCCGCTCCTTGCCGTGGCAGGTCTGGCACAAGGCGGAACCGTCGTTCTTCATCACGAGGATTCCGGTCCCCGGCTCTCCGCCGTGCGGCTTGTGACACGTTTGACAAATCAGCTCGCCGCCGTGCCCCAGGCGGCCTCCCCGCGCGCGCAGGTCATCGGCGAGACCGTCTCCGCCCAGCGGGAAGTTGACCGGGTGCGTTCCCGATCGGGCCGCTCCAACCGGGTCTTTCGCGTCCAAGTCGGCGTGGCAGGCGCCGCACAACTGGGACCGGTCGTTGCGGACGGCCAGCATCCTGGCCTCGGGCGCGCCGTGCGACCGGTGGCACGACTCACAGATGACGGTCCCTCCTTCGCCGAGCCGCCCGCCCGCGCCCCGCAGAGAAGCCGACACCTCGCGCGACGCCTTGAACACGGGATGATTCCCCTCCTTCGGGCCCGTGCTCGCGTCGAGGTGGCAGGCGACGCAAAGGCTTGAATCCGCGTTCCGGACGCGCAGGAAGACCGACTTCTCTCCCGGCCCCCAGGCCACACTGTGCGCCGTGTGGCAGGTGCCGCAGTAGACCTTTCCGTCCTCGTTCAGGGGAAAAACCGGCTTTCCCTCGATGGCTGGGGTCTTGATCCGGGACGAGGGCCGTACGCCGACGGGGTGCGAATGGCCCCTGTTCTTCCAAAGGGAGCGCGAATCCCGGACGAACCCGTCGTGGCAGGAGAAGCACATGCGCTCGGTGCTGGCCGCGTCCTGCCGGCCGGAGTCCACAACCGGCATCGGCTCGTATGGAATCAGGGGGGTCACGTCCGCGCGTTTGAAGTCCGTGATCCAAGAGATGTGGCACGTGGCGCATTCCCGCTTGGCGGCAACCTCCCGCGCCGCCCCCGCTTCGGGGGAGACGCCCGCGGCCGCCGCCGTGGCCATGGCGAGCCAGAGCATGAAACGCCGGAACCCCACCCGAATCGGCGTGGACATCGGATTGAAGAACCCCGCCTTGAAAAACGGGGATTCTCCGACCTCCAAGGTATTTTTCGTTATTTGCATTCGTGCGCCTTGGCCCCACCCCAAGGGGCGCCGTGCCTGCGCCGCGGCGCGGCAGGCAGGGGGATTGCGGCGCACTTTGCGGTTCACCGCCCCAGGGAGAAGACGGAAACCCTGTTCGCCAGGACCTCGGTCACGATCAACCGGTCGTCCTTGTCGATCGCTATACCGGCGGGAGACGTGAACTTCACGATTCGGCCCTCGCCGCCCAGCACGTGAAGGAACCGGCCCGACTCGTCGAAGACCTCGATCAGGCCCATGTAACTGTCGGTCACGTAGACGCGGCCCCGCCGGTCGAGAGCCACCCCCTTCGGCCGGAAGAGTTGGCCGGGAAGAACGCCCCACTCGCCCACGTCCGCCAGAAACCGCCCCTTCCCGTCGAAAACCTGCACCCTCGTGTTCAGGACATCGACGACGTAGACCCGGCCTTCGCCGGAGACAGCCACCGTCGCAGGGTACCGGAACTCGCCCCGGCCCGATCCTTCGCCCCCCCATTCGCGAACGGGTTTCCCGTCGGACGAGAAGACCATCACCTTATGGTTGTTGTTGCCCGACACGTAGAGCCGGCCGCCGCGGTCATCCACGGCCACATCCACGGGTCTAACCTCGGCGCCCCCGCTCGTGACACGGAACCCGCGAAGAATACGGCCGCTCCCGTCGAACACCTGGATCCGATGGTTCCCGGAATCCGCCACGTAGACGCGGCCCGCGCCATCAACGGCGATCCCGACCGGGTCCCTGAACTCCCCCGCCGCCGATCCTTTCCGCCCGATGGAAAACAGATATCGCCCCCCCTTGTCGAAGGCCAGGACCCGGTGGTTCCCCCCGTCGACGACATAAACCCTCCCCTGAGGCGCAACCGCAACGTCCGTCGGAAGCGCGAGCGGTCCGGCCGGAGTCTCCGTGATTTCGAAGAGCGGTCGGATGTCTCGGGTTTTCGGCGGGGAGGCGTCGGCCGTCCACGCACCCCCCCCGACAAGAACAGCCATCCCAAGGAAAACGCGGCCCCTGTCCAGCCAACGGCGAGTCATCTCTCTCCGTCGGGCGCATCGTAGGTTTGCCGCCACCAGGAGCGCGGGTCTCTCTTCAACTCGGACGAAGGCCCAGGCCGGGGCCGACGCGGGCCGGCCAGTGTCTCCGTGGAAGGCAGGGATTTCTCGGACTTGAGCAGCGTGGGTACGTAGAACTCCCGGTACTTCTCCACCAAGCCGATGATGTTCATATGCGTCAGGTCCTTGATCCGCGATTCCGAGAAGCCGAGCGCCCGATAAGGGAGATAGCTTTCCTCGGGATCGGTATGGCATCGCGTGCACAACCGGCCTTTCGGACTGACCAACCGGTGAAAAGCCTTCTTTATCGCCTCCCGATCCTGGTCCGACATCCGATCCCGGTTTCCAAGGAAATCCCGCGTCTCGGGGGAGTCGTCGAGGATCTCCAGCAGTCCCTCTTTTCCACCGACCTCCGCGTAGGCGACGATCTGAGAGTAATAGTCGTCCGTTGGTTTCAGGCCTCCGGTCACGGGATCGTTGTCGAGTCCGAACGGCTGTCCCTCGACCTTGACGCCCGAAGCGTTGACCCACCGCAGGCGGAGGGATTTCTCCGGCACTTTCCGGTCGTCGGCGTGGCAAGTCATGCATCCGACGAATTGAGTGTGCATGTTGAGCAGGCTCCGCATCATCGGCTCTTTCGAGTGCGGGAAGTCCCCGTGACAGTGGAAACAGGCCGTCTTGCGTCCTTTCGTCAGAGGGTCACTCGCCGGAAGGTTGTGGAAACGGCGAAGACGCTCGAGTATCCTTTCCGCCCGCACCTTCGCCAGAATCTCCGGCGGATCCAAATCCCGGAAAAAGCCCGCTTCCCGAAGATGAGCCGCCGTGATCAGAACCAGAAGGCTCCCGATGACGAATATGAGCGCGCCCGCGACGATGAGGGCGGGCAACGGATGATTCCGTCTCGGCCCCGAAAGGTCGAACCAGCCCTCCTTCGGACCGCCCGGAATCCGTGTCCGGTGGTCCACGATCAACAGGCCGGCAACGCTCAAGAGGACGAACAAAAGGACCGTGCTGACAATGAAAACCGTCCCGAGCGCGGTGTCCTCGCTCATCTCTGCACCTCAGGGACCGAGAATGACGACTCCGATAAAGAAAAGGCCCACCAACGCCCAACCGATCACGAAGCCGAGCGACCCGTACGCAATCGTCCGTTGCAGCCGCGTGAGGGGCTTCATCGCCCCGCCTCTTCCGCTGCGGACCCCCTCGGACTCTCCCCGTGAGCCGCCAACCCTCTCGCCTCCAGCATCGCGCGCAATGCGCGGCGCTCCTCGGGAACCTCGACCAGACACCGGACGTACTCCAGGAAGTGCTCCTCGATCTGGTGTTCGCGCGTGATCTTCCCCGTGAGATAGCTCCATTGCATGGGGAACCGTCCGGGCGCCAGGTGAACGTTGTACCAGTGCCAGAAGGCGATGACCAACAGGGCCAGGAGCGCCTCGTGCGCGTGGGACATCCGCATGATTTCCTGGAAATAGGACGCCGCGGCCATCGGCAGAACACTCGCCCACATCTCCGGAAAGAGGAACGAGGAACCGGACAGTACGAGAATCAGATTTCCACCTCCCGCCGCGAAGTAGTGCATCTTCTGCTTGTATACGAACTTGTCCATTTCCGGCCGCTGGTCGCGCCGTCCGGCGAAATACAACGCGTCCTCCCTGAAATCGCGCAGATCCTTCATTGCCGGCACGATGGTCCGGCGTACGTCGAACCGATTTCCCCGAATCCGCGACAGGGTCCCCAGGAGAATCGCGGCAAAATGGTAGAGCATGGCGGCGATCATGACGACGGCCAGGGTCCGGTGAACGACGCGGGTTACCCCGACGCCGCCAAAGAAGGCGTTCAGCGGCCTCGCCCAGAAGGTGTCGAAGTAATGGATGGGCATTCCCGTAAAAGCCAGGAGCAGGAACGTCGTGAAGATCAGGAGGTGCTGGATCCGTATGTGGATGGAGTAGCGGGAGAGGTCCCCGACGGGGTTTGAGTCCACGTTCTTGTACAGCAGGACGCGGTCCTCCGGCATCGTGGCCAGCAAGTCCTCAACTTCCCGTTTTCCGGTCTCCGACAGGCCGTTCTGCCGAATCGACAGATCCAGGACCCGTCTCGCCTCTTCCGACAGGATCATCCGTCCTCGGGCCTCCCATGCCTAACCACGATTGCTCGCCACGCGGATGGCGGCGCCATTGGCGGCCGGGTGAGCCCGCCGACGAAGCCGGCCCCAACTCCCGCGGGCATTCCGCACCTCGGAATCAATCTCCATGCCGGTCCCTTCCGCGCCGGCCGCGGCGACGCCAGGAGGTCCCGTGGCGGAGCATCCAGGAGACCCCGTCCCGTCTCCGGCCGATCGTCTCGAACATCGCGAGCGCCAGCATCCCGGTTGGAACGAGGTATCCGGCCAGGCCGTAACCCTTCTCGATGTAGTGGCGGAAAGGGTTGTCCGTCCGGTCGGCCGTCGGATGAGGATCGATCGCGCCAAAGCTCGCGTCGGCGTACGCGTGGCACCGCTGGCAGGTCTTTACCCGGTTCCCCCGGCCGACCGAAGACCGCTCGTCCCGGGACGGTCTCATCTCGTGAACGCTCAGGTAGTAGTTCCCCGCGTCCGCGTGGCAATCCAGGCAGTTCGCGGCCTTCGCGAACCCGTAACGTGTCATCTTCCCATGGAAGCTCCCGTCGTAGGACTCCACGGCCAGGGGAAACTTCCGGCCCATGGGCCGGCCTTCTTCCGCCGCCGTCTTGAGACGACGATCCACGAGCTTCTTGTCTCCGTGGCAGGAGGAGCACAGAACCACGATCTCTTCGGATGACCGCCGAACCTCGCGGATTCGACGGCTAGTGTGGTTGTACCAGGCGTTCACGAACTTCCGCTTCTCGTGGCAAACGACGCAGCGGTCAACGATCCGGGCCGGCGGCTGTTCTTCCGCCGGGTTGTAGAGCGGATTCGTATGACACGCGATGCAGTACGGCTTGTCCCGGTCCGGACCCTCCTCGTTCTTTTCGCGGCCGTGGTTGCTCTTCCTGTAGACCTCCACGATGGTCTTGTGGCTGAAGGGCCGGCCCGTCGCCGGATTCTTGATCGAGTGACACTCGGTGTCGCACGAAACGCCTTTCGCGACGGGCTTGTGCGGGAGTTCCTTGATTTCCGTATGGCAGTCCCGGCACGGGACGTTTCGGTGAACGGTCCGGGAAAAGATCTCCGGGACGATGGTGTACGATCTCAACACGCCGTCCTCCGTGACCCGCCCCATCTTCCGATACTTGTGGCACATGAGGCAGTTCTCTTCGTCATCGAAGGGCTCTGCCGCGCCGGCGCCTCCGTCTCCCGCCGCCGCGAGCAAGACGAGACAGACGGCCGCGAGAAACGTTCGCCCCATCCAGAATCCCCGGTCCCGGTCACTTGACATGGCAACCTGAGCAGATGTTCGACAGGCGAAGCCGCTTGGGGGTATCGGCGCCTTTGTCGGCACGGCCCAGCCTCTGTACGCCCCGCTCGTGCGGGTTATGACACGTGGCGCAAAAGATCCGACCCGACCCCGGCTCGAGCGGAAGGACAACGTCCTCCTCTTTCTCGGTCAGGCCGATCCGCTTTCGAATCCCGCTGGAGGGAATCACAAGATGGTTGAGACTCTTCTTGTCGTAGGCGGCGAACTCTCCTCCGGGATGGGGCCGCCACGGATGACATCCGGTGCAGAGGGACGTGAGGTCGTCCGTCACGTTGAAGCTGACATCGTCGATGCTGCGGACTTCCTCCCGCTTCGGCGTCACGCTGTGGCAGAGCAGGCAACGGTCGGTCCGGAGCGCCCCGTCGTCCGTGACTTGGTCGTGGGCGTTGAGCCGCGCGTAGTGCCGGGGATCGTGGCACCGGATGCAAAGCTCCGTCCGGCGCGCGTACGGCCCTTCCCGGAAGAAAAGCGGGTTCTCGCGCCGCTCGGACCAGCGCTCCTTCCTGCACTGCATCGGCAGGTCGTGGCAGGCGATGCAGGTCACCGCGCCCCCGCCCCGCTTCACGGCCTCGCGGAACGGGCCGGGCATCCTGTCCTGCTTCTCCTTGGAGGGGACCATTCCGACGGCGTGAATGTACATCTGGGCCGAGAGCGACTCATGACAGGTGTTGCAGAGGCGGTTGATATCCTGATCGGAAAGCCGGGGGGAGTCGGAGGTGGGTTCTCCGACGTGGCAGGCCGGACAACCTCCGTCCCGCCAGTGCGGATTAGGAATCTGGCCGCGCGTCAGCCTCCCGGCGGAAAGGAGTCCCGGGATATCGTGGGTCCGGCGGAGCAGATCTTCCTCGCGCTGTTCGACGGGCGGCATCCCCACAACTCCCTCGGAAGCAACGGCCGCAATCACGACGGCAAGCATGATCCCTTTCATACCGTCTCCCCGCGCGCAAGAGCGCAAGAACCAAGCCAGCGGCCTTTCGCTACGGGGAATCGCAACGCGGGCGCTTCCAATGCCTTAGCAGGCTGCTGAAAAACAATCCCGCAGAGCGGGACGCGCGGTGCAGGGATGCACCGCCAAATCGCGAATATTTTAAGTCGAGCGATTTGAAAGACTTGCGCGAATTCACTTCGCGCAAGTCGCGGCTGAAAAAACCATGGATGGACTTTTTCAGCATCCTCTTAGGAGACCCTTCTCCGAACCGTGGCGGACGTTCCGAAGCTTGGCCGGGGACTTTTGCGCAGGCATGAGGGAAATCCCCCAGCGCGCGTCCCGTGCGGGGGCTTATTTCTTGTGGCAAACGCGGCAGAGGTCCAGCCGCCGCGTGACCCCGAAGTTCCAAAGAAACTTCGAGGGCGCCGCATGGGGGTTGTGGCACGAGGCGCAAGAGAGGTCCTTTCCCGGACGGGTCGGGTCGGGTCGGCCCCGCGTGGGGTGCGTATCGCCGAAGACGAACCCCGCCACGACGTGGCGGCCGTCCGCCTTTTCGGCGTGGCAGGCCGTGCAGAGGTCCCAGGCGGGCTTCTTGAGCCAGAAAGGGTTTTCCGTTCCATGAGGACTGTGGCAGATCGTACATTTGCCCGTCGAAGTCGGACCGTGGATGTAGGGGAGCTTGTTCCTCTCTTCCGCCTGCCGCCGGTGGCACTCGTAGCAGAGCTTGCTGTTGGGCTGGACGGTGGCGTACCTGGCCGGCCGGCTCTCCGGATCGTGGCATGCGAGGCAATCCCACACCGCCGCCGGGCCATGCGCCTCGCGGAAGGCGACGATCTTCCGGTGACAAGCGTAACAAGAGGACGTCTTGGGCTCGGACGGTTTCCGGTCCCCCGGCGACGGTTCCATCCGGTGGCACCCCGCGCAACGCCGCTCCTTTTCCGGCGTATGGAACGGCTTGCCCGCAAAACCGGGCGGCGCGTTCCGGGAGCCCGGATTGAGCAGGGAGCGGACGAACACCTGGACTTGGCGGACTTCGCGGACCTCGTCCCGCCGGTCCCCGCCGGGGCCCGATGCCTCCACCCGGATTGTCACCGGGCCGGGTTCCACGCGAAGGCCGCGGCACAGAAAGCTTCCGGCGTGGCCTTTCCCCATCAGATCGATCGTCTCCGCGAGCCGCCCGTTCACCCTGACATCGATCCGCTCGACCGGCGCGGGCGGCCGCTCGGCGACGAGGTTCAGAAATGGAACATCATCGAACAGCGTCCCCTCGGAAGGGAAAACGATCTCCCACGACTCCGCCGCCGCCGGAAAAACAAGAACCGCCGACCAAGCGATCAGCGCCGCGCCAGACCTCATGAACCTAGAAAAAGCAGTTGAGCCGCGGAGCACGCAGAGACCGCAAAGGGGTTCCATGGATTGGAAGACACATCGACCTCGCTAGGCAGGTAAGCATCAAAACCGCTCGGAAAGATGTTCCTCCCCCGATCGGATCGGGGTCCTCTGCGGTGACTGAGTTGCGGTTTTTTTGGTTAAAGATAACCATACTTCTTCATCCGGTACCGGAGAACGTCCCGCGTGAGGTGGAGAAGCCGCGCGGCCTTGACCTGGTTCCCGGCGGCCAGCTTGAGCGCCTGACCGATAAGCTCCTTTTCCACTTCCTCGAGCGACACGCCATTTTCTGTAACGACGATCGTCCCCCGCGCCTCCGGCGCCGGCGGGCCGGGCGACGCAATCTCGGGAGGAAGGTGCGCAGGCAGAATGAACTGGGCGTTCTCCAGGATGATCGCTCTCTCGATGATGTTCCGGAGTTCCCGCACGTTTCCCGGCCAGTCGTACGCGGCGAGGAGCCGCTCCGCCGACGGGTCGATCCCCCGGACCGGTTTCCGGCACTCCCGGCTGAACGCGTCGACGAAGTGGCGGACGAGCAATGGGACGTCCTCCCGCCGCTCGCGGAGCGGCGGGAGACGAAGTGGAATGACGTTGAGACGGTAGAAGAGGTCCTCGCGGAACGCCCGCGCGCGCGCCAATTCAGGCAGGTTCTTGTTCGTCGCGGCAATGACGCGGACGTCCACCCGGATGTCTCGCGCGCTCCCGATCCGCCGGAACGTCTTCTCCTCTATCGCCTTCAGGAGCTTCGGCTGGAGGCCGAGCGGCATGTCGCCGATCTCGTCCAGGAAGACGGTCCCGCCGTCCGCAAGCTCGAACAATCCCCGCCGCATCGTCTTCGCGTCGGTGTAGGCCCCGCGCTCGTGGCCGAACAGCTCGCTCTCGACCAGGGTCTCGGGCAGCGCCGAACAGTTGATCTCGACGAACGGGAACTCCCCCCGGGCGCTCTGGTAGTGGACGATCTTCGCCGCCAGGTCCTTTCCCGTTCCGCTTTCCCCCTGGAGGAGGACCGTCGCCGCGTCGCTCCGGGCGATCTTCTCGATCGTCTCTTTTACGGTCCGAATCGACGGACTCTCGCCGACCATTCGATCGAGCCCGTAACGCCGGCCCTGCTCCGACCGGAACCGGGTCACCTCCCCCTTGAGCGTCCTGCGCTCGAGCGCGTTGGCCAGCAGGACGGTGATCCGCTGAATATCGAACGGCTTCTCGACGTAGTCGTAGGCGCCCAGCTTCATCGCGGCCACGGCCGACCCGACGCCTCCATGCGCCGTTATCATCACGACCGGGACGTCGGGGTCGATCTCGCGGATCGCCCGGAGGACTTCGATCCCGTCCATCCCCGGCATCTGGATATCCAGGAGGACGGCCTCGGGGAGAACGTCCTGGACGATCTGAACGGCCTCCCTGCCGTTGCTGGTCGTGATGACCTCGTACCCGTTCTTCTCGAGATGCTGTTCCAGCGACCAGCGGATCAAGTGCTCGTCGTCGACGACCAGGACCCTAGGCGTGGGCATTCCGTGATTCCTCCGAAGGCCTGTCCGGCATGGGCAAGAACACCGTGAAACAGCTCCCGCGTCCCGGCTCGCTCGAAACGGCGATCATCCCCTGATGCAGGCGCAGGATCTGGCGGCAGATCGCCAGGCCCAGACCCGTTCCCTGCGCCTTCGTCGTGAAGAACGGCTCGAAGATCTGCCCCAGGCTCTCGGATGGGATTCCCACGCCGTTGTCCTGAAACCGGATCTCCACCCATTCGGGACGCTCCGCGTCGAGGTCCGTGACCGCCCGCTCGGCCAGGGTCCGTTCGTCGTACCGCTTGACCGCGGTCGACACATCGAGGACGCCCCCGTGCGGCATGGCCTGGATGGCGTTCAGCGAGACGTTGAGAAAAACTTGGTGCATCTGTTCCGGGTCCACGAAGATCGGCACGTCGAGATCGTCGTACCGGGTCTCCACGTGCACGCGGTTCCGCTCGGCCACGTGGCGGACGAGGAAGAGGGAACGTTCCAGAACGTCCCTCGCGTTCGTCCAAACGAGCCGGGGCGAGGCCGGCCGGCCGTACGACAGGAGGTTCTTGACCGTGCGGTCGACTCGAACCACTTGTTCCTGGATCTCCTGGAGGATCTCGGGAGGGGCGTTTCCTTCCCGCTGAGAAAGGATCTGGATCGCTCCGCTGATCCCGGCGAGAGGGTTCTTGATCTCGTGCGCGATGCTAGCAGCCAGCTCGCCGATCGAGGCCAGCCGGTCCGCCCGCTCCATCTGCTTGTAGTGGTATTCCTCCAGATCGCGCCGCGTCCGCTCGACCTCGCCGACCATGGAGTTGAACGCGCTCCCCACGATCCCGAATTCATCCTTCGTCCGGATCGCCACGCGGGCGGACAGATCTCCGTCGTGAACCTTGCGGATCGTTCCCAGGAGCCGCCCCATCGGCCGGTCGACGATCCGCGTGTGAAGACCCGCCCCCGCCGCGAGCACCAGGACGATCAGGACGACCGAAGAAAGGAGAAGCGTCTTTTCCATCTTTGCGATCTCGGCGTCCCACTTGTCCATCGAGGCCTCGACGCTCAGGATCCCGCGGATCTCGTGGTTCGACCCGTGACAGGAATGGCACTTCGGCTGGTTGTAGATGGGCGTGAGGATGTGGAAGATCGTCCGGCCTTCGCGGACGTCCGTGAACACGCGGGACGGACCCTCGGATCGGTGGCGCGCCAGGGCGGGTCGATCGAACCCTCCGATCTCCTCCCGCCGGGCGGAGTGAAGGATCCGGCCGTCTACTCCCAGGATCCGGATCGACGCGACCTCCCCGTGGGCCGCAAACGTCTCGATCAGGTTCTGGACCTCCCGTCCCTTCCCCTCGAGCATGATCGCGATGATCCCCTTCTTGGCCGTCTCGACGAGGAGCTCGGCCCGCTCACGGCCGGTCTCGAACATAAGGACGGAATGAGTGCGGAGGTTGAGCCAGAGGAAGAGCCCCGAGAACAGGACCAGGAGCGAGAGGAACGAAACGAGGAACTTGACCTTCAAACGCGATACGCCCGCATCCATGTTGAGACCGCGCTCACGCGCCATGTGATCGTTTGACTCCGTGCGAAGAAAGGCGCACCTGTCGGGAGTCCTCCCGAAAGAGGGTTCGGCGGCGATCCGGGGGGAACGAAATGAAAGGTTCCGGACGCCCTGCATGGATGAAGATATCCCAAAAACTAGAATCCGGCAATCAGTTCGACGGCCCTTCGGTAATCGGCCGCAGCCTGTTTGAGGTCTCCCATCGCCTCGATCGTCTCCCCGGAGAGCTCGAACGACTCCGCGTTGTGCGGATTCAGCGCCTGGGAGAGACGACACTCCTTGACGGCGCCTTCGCTGTCCCCGATCTGCTTGAGCGCGCGTCCCAGCCAGCAGTGCGCCGGCGCGTACTCCGGATCGCGCCGGACGACCTCGGAAAGGATCCTCGCCGCCTCCTCCGTCCGCCCCTGGCCGAGACGGGTTCGGGCAAGATCGCTCTCGAGCGCCGCGTTCTCCGGCATCCGCTCCAGGGACCTGGCCGCGAGCGCGGCCGCCTCCTCCAGCCGGCCCTCCCCCCTCAGGAGCCGCGCGAGAAGCAGGACGGGCGGAACGAACTTGGGGTCGCGGTCCGCCGCCTTGACAAGGACCGCCCGGCCGGCTTCCGTCATTCCCTTTTCGACCATCTGCCGTCCCAGATTGTACTCCCGGACAGCCCGTTCGTCGGGGTGGTAGGCGGGGACCGGCGGGGCGGCGAGCGGCCCCGCGCCGACGATCGACGAGATACGGTCGAAGAGCTGTTCTCCGCCGAGCAGGGAAAGCCCCGAGAGTTCGAACACGACGATTCCCTTGTCGTCGATCAGGACGGTCGAAGGGACGGCCACGACGCCGTAGCGGTGAAACGTGGAAAGGCGCTCGTCCAGGAGAACGGGAAAGGCGATCTTGAGATCGGCGGCGAACTTGCGGATCTTTTCGCGGTCCTCGGGTCCCATCGTCTGGTTCTCGACGTTGACGCCGATGAGCGCGAGGCCCTCCCCGCCGTGCTTCGCGTGGAACGACTGAAGGCGCGCGAGGAGCCTGGAAGAGCCGGGGCTCCACGTCGCCCAGAACGCGACGACCGTTCCCTTTCGTCCGAGATTTTTTTCCAGAGCGAACGGTCTTCCGTCCGGCGTCTTGAGAACGAACCCCGGGGCCTTCATTCCGGCCTGGACATTCGTCAAAGCCCCACCGGCCCGGGGCGCGAACAGGAGGGACGCCCACGCGAGACAAGAGATCGCGACGACCAAGCGAGCTGTCTTCATCGACGTCCTTCCCTCAGCTTTCGAATGGCCGTCTTGTACGTTTCGGCGGCCTCTTTGAACCGTCCCTGCGCTTCCAGAACGCGGCCCATTTCGTAGAGGGCCCGGACGGGATCGGGGTTGAGCGTCAGCGCGTCGCGGAGCCGCTTCTCCGCCTCCGGCCAGTTCTTCTCCCGGGCGAACGTCATGCCGAGACCCGTCTTGGCCTCGGGCAGCATCGGAGCGATCCCAAGCGCCTCCTCGAACGCCCGGCGGGCCTCATTCAGCCGCCCCGCGGCCAGAAGGATCTGCCCCCGCCGAACGTGGGCGACGGCCCACTTAGGCCGGAGCCGGACGGCTTCCTCCGCCGCGCGGAGTGCCTCGACCGTCTTCCCCTCTTCCTCGAGTCGATCGGCTTCCTTTAACCGCGTCATCGCGGCGTCCTCGGCGGGCACGTCGATCTTCACTCCCGGGCGGAGGATCGGCGGTTCTCCGCCCACCCTCGGCGGGGCGATCAGGAACAACGCGATCGAGACCCCCAGGGCGAGAACCGTCCGGCTCATCGGTTCACGACGGCCCTGTCACGGTCGTAGCCGCGGGGAACGTGGCATCCCGGCGCGCACCGGCCCCCCGTCTTTGTCTTTTCGTAGTTGATCGGGATCTCCCAGGCCCCGAAGGGAACGCCTTCCCGCATCCGCTTCGGACGCTTCGACGCGTGCAGCTCGTGACAAGCCCGGCACGTCCGCCCTTTTTCGATCTTGTTGACGTGCTTGAAGTGCAGGTTCGCGTCCCCGTTCCGGAAGCCCGTCAGCGTCGTGGTCTGAGGATCCAGGACGAGCGTCTGCTCGTGGCAGTTGAAGCAGAGCGCGTACTTCTCCACCTCGAACGACGTGTAGAACTCCCGGGGAAAGAACTTCTTGAGGATCCGGAAGTTGTCGGACCCGTGCGGATTGTGACAGGCCGCGCAGTCCTTCTGCTTGATCGGACCGTGCCAGATCGGGTTCTCCTCGACCCACTTTTTCATGTTGATGATCTTCCCCGTGGGCGTGTCCAGCTCCTTGTCGTGGCACTTGAAGCAGAGATCCATGGGAGCCGCGGCGAGCTGTTTGGGAAGGTCCGCCACGTGCGGGTCGTGGCAGTTGACGCACGATTTCGCGAGCGAGAGGGCCTCGTGCTTCGTGCGCACGGCCGCGACGTACTGCTCCTTGTCCTTGTGGCACCCGAAGCAGAGCGCCGGGACCGCTGCCTTCAACTGAAACTCGTGGGGCGTCCCATGGGGCGAATGGCAATTTGTACATCGCTCCTTGACCGGTGGATGCGTGTACTTCTTCGCGAGAAGCGTCTCCGCCTTGTCCGTGTGGCACATGAGGCATAGATCGTTCCCCTTCTTCTCCGTCCGGAACGGGTACGGCGATTCGTGGGGATTGTGGCAGACCGTGCAGGCGCCGGCGGCCACGGGACCGTGAACGAACTTCTGGCTCGTCATGTTGTCCTGGTGGCAAGTGAAGCAGAGTTTCGCCGGCGGCTCGATCTTGAGCCTGAACTTGTTCGTCTGAGACTGGTGCGGATCGTGGCAGAAGGAGCACTGGCCCGCCTTGACGGGCGCATGAACGACCGCCTTCGTGTCCTTACGGGGATGACACATGTAGCAAAGGTCGGCCCCTTTCTGGGCGTCCTTGAACGCGTGCTTCGCGGGATTCGGCTGGTTGTGGCAGA